>JAUMAF010000026.1:1671-14699 GCA_032117045.1 Pirellulales bacterium
AATCTGCTCCTTGCCGGCGTGGCCAGATCCGGTGAGCGTGCTCTTCACGCGGTTGGGGAGATAGTGGTGAACGGCGAGGCCGGCCTGCACGCCGGCGAGGCAGATCACGCCGCGGGCATGGCCGAGCAGGATCGCCGTCTTGGGAAACTTGGCGTGCGAGAAGACCTGCTCGATCGCCATCGCCGTGGGCCTGAAGGCCTCGATCACCTCCCGGATGCCGGCGTGGATCGTGAACAGCCGATCCTCCAGCGTCTCGCCCTTGGATTTCACCGTGCCGGCTTCGATCAGCCGCACGGTGCCGCCGTGACACTCGACGACTCCGTAGCCGGTGACATTCAGCCCCGGATCGAAGCCGACGACCCGCTCGAAGCCATTGCCTGTTGGCGGGGGCGGGGGCGGGGCGGAATCGTCAGGCACATGCTTCGGCAGGGAACGCGGGGCGGCCATGCCCAGAGCGTAGCGGTGGCGGGGCGATGGCCCCAAGGTCAGTCACGCCGGGTCTTCGACGGCATCGATCGAAGCGTCGCGCGTTCGGCAGACCGAGCCCGACGACGGGCGGCCTCGCGGCAGAAAGGGAAAATACACCCCGCTGGGCTCGAACCAGCAACCTTCGGTTCCGTAGACCGATGCTCTATCCAATTGAGCTAGGGGTGCTCGACAGACCCCTCAACCATACCGAACTGGGCGGTCGGCACCAAGGTTGAGTCGGGAATAAACGGCGAAATCACTGGCCAGGGTGGCAGCAGGGTCGGCAGTCAGTTTCCGGCCAGCGGCATGAAAAGGTGAGTGGCGGGCCATTTCGAGCCCGCCACTTGGTGTGCTTTTCGGAACGTCTCAGCCCGGGGCAACCGATCAGGCGGACTTCCGGCGACGCTGCAGGCTCCAGATCGCCGAGGCGATCCCGATCCCGGCCATCACGATCGCGGGGGGTTCGGGAACGGCCACGACGGAAACGCTGTACGAGTTCAAGTTGGGGCTGGGAGTCGTCCAGCCCACCGAAGGCTGGTCACGTTTCGTGCCGGTGTAGGAGTAGCCGGACGAGTTCAATCCCGCGGGAGCCGAGTCGGGGGTGTTCAAGTACCAACTGGCCGGACCTGAGGGCACGATCCAGTAGGAAGTCGACGCCGACAGAGTGGCGCCAGAAAACGAAAAGGTGTAGGTGCCCGTATCACCGACCGCCAACGCCTGAGAGGTGAAGAGAATCGAAGAAGGCGATCCGGCTGAGTCGGCGAAGATGCTCACAGTGCGGTTTTGCGACGTTCCAGAATTACTGACGAAGAGTCCGAGCGTCACCGACTGGATGTCGAGCAGAGACGACGTGCCGGTGTTGAAACCCTGGGCCAGTGACAACTCACCTGAGTCACTCGGACCGTAATCGGTATTCGTGCCACCGAGCGCACCGGTGCCGGAGGCCCCGAGATTGCCAAACACGACGCCAGCGTGGGCCGACACGCCAGCCATCACAAGGGCAAGAAAGGCAACGATTCGGATCGAATGGGCTGGAGCGAACTTCATGGTGGGCATCCTGCAGAACGAGTTTTCAAAACCAACGTTCCTCTCAAGGATGCAAATGACGGGCCAAACCCGCTCTTTTCCGAGGAGTGCGGTTTTGTGAGGGAAAGAGCGTGTGTGCCGCAACGGATACCCACTGGAGGGTACGGACCAAGTGGGGCGATTCGCTCCACCACCTGGTCGCTAGCGACCACCAAGTGGCCAAGGGCGGGGCGATTTGCCTCACTACCAACGAGGGGGTGCCTCAGGCCCGGGCGACCAGAAACCCTTCCTTGTCGACGTCGAAGTTGTCGGCAACGAGCACTGCCCGCGGGCGGGGGGCGTTCGACTCACCCGCTGATACCGGGGCCGTGGCGGCGATGGCAAGCGTGGCCTCGGCGGCGTCCGGGATTCCCTGGTGGGCAAGTGATCGGAGGCCCAGCGGTGGCCGCATCGCGGCCCGCGGCCAGACCACCACGCCGTTGACCACACGGCCGACCGTGTCGGGTTTCGTGATCGTTTCGTGATCCCACTCGATCCGGGCGGGCGGCGTATTCATCGCCACGAGACTGCCCACGCTGGGCGGCGCGTAGGCCACGACGGGTTCGATGCCAGAGGCCTCCTTGAAGCGCTGGATCGCCTCACGCGCCCTCGGAAGTTCGCTCGCTGAGCCCATCGGCAGGACGACGGCGGTGAGGTGGGCCGCGAGGCCGGCCGCGGCAGAGGGTTCTGCGGCCAGCGCCAGCACCTGCTCGATCCGCGCCAGCCAGATCGTGGCCTGCTCCCGCTCGATCGCTTCAATCAGGCCGCGACCGGGCGTGGCGGCGTCGAGCATGGTCGCCCGGATGCCGAGCAGCCGGCCGGCATGCTGGCCGAGCGAGTCATGGAGCGGATCGCCGGCGGCGAGCGACGCGACGAGCCGGTCGGTCCGCCTCACGAGGCAGCAGCCGTCAAAGGCTTCGGCCGTGGCTGCAAGGGGATCGAGCCGTCGGGCCACGGCCGAAGCCGCGAGCTCCTGGAGCGCGAGCCGGGCCTGGTCCGGATGGGTGCCGACCGGCAGGGGCGTGCCGAACGTGAGCGTGATGGGCCGCCGGCAGAGCCGCGGCCGCTTCGAGAAATATTTGCCTTCGGAGAAGGAGAGCCCGCTGCCCCAGAGGCCGTCGATCGACAGCGGCAGGATCGGGGCCTCGACCTTTTCGAGCAGCCATTCAAGGCCGCGTTTGAAGCCCAGGAGCTGGCCGGTTCGCGAGATGCCCCCTTCACAGAAGATGCCGATCACGTCGCCGTCGGCAAGGCCCGCCTGGATTGTCTTGAGCGCCGTGCCGATCGATTTGGGCCGCGGATCGAAGAGGATGAATCGCCACTGATCGGCGAGCATCCGCATGAATTTCCCCTGGATGTTGGGACCGTAGACGACCATTCGAATCGGCCGCGGGCAGGCGAGGGGCAACAGAAACCCGTCGAGCCACGAGAGGTGATTCGCGACGACGACGACCGGCCCTGTCGTGGGCATATTCAGCTCGTCGAACACGCGAAACCGCCAGCCGGCCCGCACGATCATTCCGATCACCATTCGCAGCGTGGCCCGCGGCGCGGCATAGACCGCGGCCGCCGTGGCCGCCAGCGAGCAGAGTCCGAAGAGCCCGAACAGGCCGCGGGCCGACACGAGCGGCTGGGCCGCGTCGCCGCTGCCGAGCGGCGTCCGCAGGCCGCCGTAGAGGAGCGATGCCGCAAACATCCCGGCAAACACGAGCAGATTCACCGAGGCAAGAATCGAGCCGCGGCGAGCCGGCGGGCTCTGCTCCTGGAGGTAGGCCTCGAGAGGCACGTCGAACATGCCGGCGCCGATCCCCAGCACCGCCAGCCAGAAGACCGGCGACGCGAGCCTCCACGCGGAGGCATTCGCAGCTTCGGTGGCGAAGATCTCGGTGCGTGAGCACGCGAGCGCGAAGCAGCCGATCGCCATCACGATCGCGCCGAGCGGAACGAAGCCGAGATCGACCTTCGAGCCATCCTCGATACCGCGCTTCGAGAGCCGGCCGGCGACGAGGCTGCCGAGGCCGATGCCCCCCACGAGGGCCACGAGCAGCGGCACGATCTGGCCCTGCGATTCCGCCCCCGATTCGAAGGCGTATTGATCGACGTTGAGCTGGGCGATCGCAGCCAGCGCCCAGAAGAAGACGATGCCGGCGGCCGTGGCGAGCAGCTTCGTCGAGCCGAAGAGCTCGGCGAGGTCGCGGGAGGTGCTGGCCAGCGCGTTGACCGGGGCAGGGGCGTCGGGAGCGGCGGCCGCCACCCGCGTGAGTCGCAGGGAAGCCAGCCAGCCGGCGACGGCCACGCCGATGAGCGCCACCGCGGCCGGAATCGCGTGCCCGAAGGGCGTGGCGGCGGCCGCGTCGGATGAGAGCGGCGTGACGTCGGCGAGCCAGTTGCCGCCGGCCATCCCCGCGAGCGTGGCGGCGAGCGTGACCAGTGCGAAGATGCCGTTGGCGTTGGAGAGGCTCGCCGCGGGCACCGTTTCCGGAATCGCGCCCAGAATGCTCGGGGCCATCAGCGCCGCCTGCACGCCGATCACCGTCACGGTGCCGAGCAGGAGCCAGAGGCCCGCCGGCAGCCCGAGCCAGGTGGCCCCTGATCCCGCGCCAAAGCCCACGACGACGGCCGCCGCGGCGGCGATCAGAATCTCGGCGAACTTCGCCCACACGATCACGGACCGCTTCGGAAACCGGTCGGCGAGCCAGCCGGCCAGCCAGGCGAGCGCCACGAACGGCAGCACGAAGCCGGCGGTGCCGATCGTAAGCACCAGCGCCGTGCCCGCGGTGCCGGCCGCGCGTTTGCCGAGGCCGATCACGAGCCAGCGGAGGAGGTTGTCGTTGAGCACGGTGAGCACCCGGAGCGCGAGCAGCGGCATGAAGCCGGCCTGACTGGCGACGCCTGCGGTGCGTGAGGGATCGGACGAGGGTGCGAGGTCCAAGGTGTCGCCTGCGGTGTGCCGGGGAGTGGCTGGCTGGACGGGCGCCGTTCGAATACCCGGGGCGGGTCCCGCTTGCCCATGTTCACGGGGAAAATGTCAGAGTTTGAGGGCAGTTTGCAAGCCCATCCTGGTCGAACGTATCCTGAATGAGCCGCGTAAGGGACGGAGTGATCGCTGCGGAAAGGTTTTTTCCGTCGCCCACTCCCTCCTCCGGCCCACTGAACTGGCCCCTTGAAAGGATGAGTTGACCATGTCGCTGCGTCGTCTTTCCCTGTCGATCGTCGTGTGCGGCCTGATGGCTGCCATGGGTTTCGTATCGACCGCTCACGCGCAGGTCGTCTATTACGGAGCGATGCGGCCGGTCATGGCGGCGCCCGTCGTCGCCGCCCCGATGTATGCGGCGCCCGTCGTCGCGGCTCCCTATGTTGCCAACTACACGCCCGCCGGCAACTATGCCGCCGTCACCGCCTTTTCGCCCCCCGTGTACGCCCAGCCCTCGTCCGTCGCCGTGACCGCCAACTACGCGCCGGCCTACACCGCCGGCTACGCGCCCGTGATGGCGGCAGCTCCCGTGGCGGTCACGTCGTACTACGCCCCCACGGCCGTGACCGCCTACTCGCCGGTGACCGAGGTGGTCGCAGCGCCCGTCACCGCCTATTACGCGCCGGCTGCGGTCGCCGTGCCGCTCTACCGGCGAGGCCTGTTCGGCGGTCTGCGGCCGGTTCGTTCGGCCTACTACATCCCGTACTGAAGCCGCGGGCTGCCCTTACGGCGTTGGGCTTGGACGGGGCAGTGAAAGCCGACCGGCCGTGAGGCTGCGGGCGAAGGATCGCGGTTTCTTGACCCTCCACGGACGCCCTCTATAGTACGTGGCGCTTCGACTCGGCAGGGACGTCCGTTCCGGCCCGGCGTGCAAAAGGGCCAGGATGTCTCGGACGGTCACTATCATCGGAGCAGGGCCTGGCGGATTGGCGACGGCCATGCTGCTGGCCCAGGCTGGCGTTCGCGTGCGGGTGCTCGAACGGCTGCCCGTGCCCGGTGGTCGCACGAGCACGATCTCGACGCCGGAAGGATTCAAGTTCGATCTCGGCCCCACGTTCTTCCTCTATCCGCGGGTGCTCGACGAGATCTTCGCGACCTGCGGCCGGGACCTCCGCGACGAGGTCGAGATGGTCCGGCTCGATCCGCAGTATCGGCTGATTTTCGGGGCGGGCGGTGAACTCCTTGCCACCCCCGACGTGGCCCGGATGGAGGCCGAGGTGTCGCGGCTGTCGCCGGCCGACAGCGGCTCCTTCACCCGCTTCATGGAGAGCAACCGGGAGAAGTTCGAGCGGTTCGCGCCGTTCCTCGAGCAGCCGTTCCAGAGCTGGCGGGATCTCGCCAAGCCCGACCTGCTCAAGCTGATGCCGATGCTCAAGCCTTGGCGAAGCCTCGACCGCGAGCTCGGCACCTTCTTCTCCGACGAGCGGATTCGGCTGGCGTTCACGTTCCAGTCGAAGTATTTGGGCATGTCGCCGTTCAAGTGCCCGAGCCTGTTTTCGATCCTCTCCTTCCTCGAATACGAGCACGGCGTCTTCCATCCGATCGGCGGCTGCGGCGCCGTGTCGGCGGCGATGGCCCGGATCGCGACCGAGATGGGTGTCGATGTCCGCTACGAAGAGCAGGTCGAGTCGCTCGAGTTCGCCGGCAAGCGGATCACGGCGGTCAAGACCTCGCGGGGCAGCTACGAGGCCGACGCCACGGTGGTCAACGCCGACTTTGCTCGCACGATGACCCGGCTCGTGCCCGACCGCATCCGCCGCAACTGGAACGACCGCAAAATCGCCTCCCGGCGGTTCTCCTGCTCGACGTTCATGCTCTACCTCGGCATCGAGGGTCGCTACGACGACATCGCCCACCACAACATCTATCTCTCCGAGGATTACCGCGACAATCTCGTCGACATCGAGCACCGGCATCGGCTCAGTCGTGATCCCTCGATGTATGTGCAAAATGCCTGCGTGACCGATCCCACGCTCGCGCCCCGGGGCATGAGCACGCTCTACCTGCTCATCCCGGTCACGCATCGGCATCCCAATGTCGACTGGCGGCGGGAGGCCGCGGGCTACCGCGAGGTGGCCCTCGACCAGATGGAGCGGATCGGGATCCGCGGCGTTCGTGACCGCATCCGCTACGAAAAGATGCTCACGCCCGATGACTGGCAGGACGACTACGAGATCTACCGGGGGGCCACCTTCAACCTCGCCCATGACCTCGGCCAGATGCTCCACATGCGGCCGCACAACCGCTTCGAGGACGTCGATGGCATGTATCTCGTGGGGGGCGGCACGCACCCGGGTAGCGGCCTGCCGGTGATCTACTCGTCGGCGCGGATCACGTCCGATCTTCTACTGGGCGACCTGGGGCTCGATGGAACGGCCGTGCGGCCGCGTCTGTCGCAGGGGATTGCCCGCGGGAGCAAAAAGAAGGCGGCGGCCGTCTGAAGGCGGCTGTCTGAAGGCGTTCAGAGCAACGAACCACGCGGTAGTGAGAAAAGGCCACGATTCATGATCACGCACTCGCAGGGGACCGGCCCGGGCAACGACCGCGTGGTGGTCATTGGCGGCGGTCTCGGCGGCCTGGCCGCCGCCTGCACGCTGGCGGCCCGTGGCTACGCGGTCACGCTCTGCGACAAGAACTCCTGGGTCGGCGGCAAGGCGGCCGTGCTCTCCGAGGGCGGCTTCCGGTTCGACATGGGGCCGACGATTCTCACGATCCCCCGGGTGCTCAAGCGGATCTACGCCGAGGCGGGACGCGACATGGAGGACTACCTCGACCTCGTGCCGCTCGACCCGCAGTGGCGGAGCTTCTTCGACGATGGCACCACGCTCGACCTCGTCGCCGACGTCGCCGAGATGCGTGCGGTGCTCGACGCCTATGCCCCCGGCTCGGGGGCGGGCGACGGCTACGGCCGGTTCATGGATCTCTCCCAGCGGCTGCATCGCATCTCCGACGAGTTCTTCTTCTGGCGGAGCGTCGGCGGGATGAAGGACATGGTCAACGTCCGCAAGAGCCTGTCGGTCTCCTTTCTCAAGGAGCTGATGGGGATGCGGCCGGGCCACAGCGTCGCCGGCACGGTACGGTCGTTCGTTCCCGACGAGCGGGCCGCCCAGATGCTCGACCACTTCACGCAATACGTGGGCAGTGCGCCCGACGCGTCGCCGGCGGTGCTCTGCGGCATCGCCCATATGCAGTCGAACGACGGTGTCTGGTATCCGCGGGGTGGCACCGGCGCCGTGCCACGGGCCTTGGCGAGCTTGGCCGTCGACCTCGGCGTCGAGATTCGCACCAAGACACCGATCAAGCGAATCGTCGTGGAGGGGGGCCGCGTGCGCGGTGTCGAGACGGCGAGCGGCGAGACCATCGCCGCCGGGGCGGTCGTCAGCAACTCCGACAGCGTGCGGACCCATCGGGAACTCGTGGAAGGGCAGCCGCAGCGGAAGTTTCTGAGTCGCCGCAAGTATGAGCCGGCCTGCTCCGGTGTGGTGCTCTACTTGGGACTCGACAAGCGATACGAGCACCTGATCCACCACAACTTCGTGTTCTCGAAGGATGCGCACGAGGAGTTCGAGACGATTTACCGTCGTGGCGAGCCGGCCCCCGATCCGACCTGCTACGTCTGTGCTCCGGCCGTGACGGAACCGGAGGTGGCGATCCCCGGCGGGGAGGCGCTCTACGTGCTCGTTCACACGCCCTACCTGCGGCCGCACCACGACTGGAAGAAGATGTTTCCGGAGTATCGCAACACGATCATTCGCAAGCTCGAGCGGACGGCGGGCCTGAAGGATCTCGAGAAGCACATCGTGGTCGAGCGGGCGCTCACGCCGCAGGACATCAACGACCGCTATCACGTGCTCGACGGCGCGATCTACGGGCTGGCCAGCCACGGCAAGTATCTCGGTGCCTTCAAGCCGGCCAACCGGTCGCCCGACATCGAGGGGCTGTATCTGGCCGGCGGCTCGGCCCATCCTGGGCCGGGCATGCCGATGGTGATGATGTCGGGCTGGATCGCGGCCGACTGCGTCGACCAGGACAAACTCGTGCGGCAGACCGGCCCTGCGACCCAGCCCGCGGCGGCCGGCGTGTAAGCATGCAGGGCGGTTTGCCCGCGGGCCTCACGGCCGGTCGGCTTTTACGTGTCGCCTGAGTCCAAGCCCAACGTCGTGAGGCATGGGGTGAGCCTCGAATGGGGCCCGACATGAAGTACCATGCTCCCCATGGCCACCGACGCCCGAGAGCCCGACGCGGGAAAGAAAGAGGACGAACTCCCGCCGTTCTCGCATCGGCTGAACGGCTGGTTCATGTGGTACGTGCGGAAATACCTCGCCCGCAACTTCCATGCCGTCCGGCTCTTGAAGGGCGAGGCCGCCGCCGATCGGCCGGCGATCGCGGGCGAGCCCGTGATCTTCTATTCGAACCATCCGGGCTGGTGGGATCCGCTCACCTTCCTGTTCGTCGGCGAGGCCCTCTTTCCCGACCGGATGGTCTACGGGCCGATCGATGCTGCGGCGCTCGGCAAATACAAGTTCATGGAACGAATCGGCTTCATCGGGATCGATCCCCAAGCGTGGCGGGGGGCCGCGAGGTTTCTGCGGATGCTCCGCGCGGCGGGGAAGCGAACCGACGTCATCTTCTGGATCACGGCGCAGGGCGAGTTCACCGATCCTCGGGAGCGGCCGGTGCAGCTGCGGTCGGGCGTGGGCCACGGCGTGGCATCGGCGACGCGGGGCGTGGTCGTGCCGCTCGCGGTCGAGTATCCGTTTTGGAACGAGCGGCTGCCCGAGGCGGTCGTGGCCTTCGGCCCGGCCCTGCGGATCGCCGACGCGGGTGGGCGATCGCCCGACGAATGGACCGCGATCCTGGCACGCGAACTCGAAGCGGCCCAGGATCGACTCGCCGCGGGAGCGATGAGCCGGGATCCCACCCGGTTTACGACGCTTCTCTCCGGCCGCGTGGGCGTGGGGTTTGCCTATGACACCTTCCGCCGCCTCAAGGCCTGGATCCGGGGCGAGCGGTTCGACGTGTCGCACGACGACCGTGGAACGGGAGCGGTCGCATGAGCCCGGGATGGATCGGGCTCCTTGCGATCGCGGGCCTTGTGCTGGCGGCCCTGCCCGCGGCGTTGACATGCGCCAACCTCCGCCTCTTTCGGCCGGCCCCGCGGATGCCCGCGACCGGGCCAGCCCCGCAGGTGTCGGTGTTGGTGCCGGCACGCAACGAGGCGACGTCCATCGGCAGGCTCTGCCGCGACGTGCTGGCAAGCGAGGGCGTCGATCTCGAACTCGTGATTCTCGATGACGGCAGCGACGATGCGACCGCCGAGATCGTGGAGACGATCGCGGCCCAGGATGTCCGCCTTCGGCTCATCTCTGGAAGGCCGCTGCCAGCCGGCTGGTGCGGCAAACAGCATGCCTGCTGGCAGCTCTCCCAGGCCGCGCGGCACGACACGTGGGTCTTCCTCGACGTGGATGTGTCGCCCATGCCCGACGCGGTCGCTCGGGCCGTCGCGTTTCTGGAGGCGTCGGGGGCGTCGCTCGCGAGCGGATTTCCGCGGCAGGCCACGACGTCGTTTCTCGACTGGCTGCTCTTGCCGCTCATCCACTTCATTCTGCTCGGCTTTCTGCCGCTCGCCCGCAGCCGTCAGGAGAACTCCCCCGGCATGGCGGCGGGCTGTGGACAGCTCTTCATCACGCGGCGGAGCGACTATGCAAGGGCAGGGGGGCACGAGGCCATCCGGGCCTCGCTCCACGACGGCGTAAAACTGCCGCGGGCCTATCGCAGGGCCGGTCTTCGCACCGACATCTTCGACGCGACCGACATCGCCTCATGCCGCATGTACGAGCGTGATGCGGACGTCTGGCGGGGACTCTCCAAGAACGCCAGCGAGGGCATCGGCAGCCCGGCCACGATCGTGCCGTTCACGATCCTGCTCGCCGGCGGTCAGATCCTGCCCGTCGTGCTCACGGCCTGGGGGCTCGCGACCGGCTGGCAGGGATGGCCCCGCTGGACGATTCCCGTGGCCGGCGTGGCGGCGGTGCTGGCGTTCGTGCCCCGGCTGCTCGACGCCATACCGTTTCGGCAGAGCCTCGCAAGCGCGCTGGTGCATCCACTCGGCGTGGCGATGTTCCTCGTGATCCAGTGGACCGCGCTGGTTCGGAAGCTGATGGGCTTGAAGACGAGCTGGCGCGGCCGAGCCCTCGCCCCGCAGTAGGCCGGCAGCGCTACGACCTCGCTGCGACTGCCCGGGCTCGGGTGACCCGCGCGATCGCCTCTTCGACCGTGTCGGCGACCGCGGTGAGGTGGCCCATCTTTCGGCCCGGCCGCGGCTCCTGCTTGCCGTAGAGATGCAGGCTCACACCGGGCACGGCGAGCGCCGCGGCCCAGTCGGGCTCGACGAGCTCGCCCGTGGCGGCGTCTCGCCAGCAGTCGCCGAGGAGGTTGGCCATCGCGGCAGGCGACCGCTGCCGTGTCGAGCCGAGCGGCAGGCCACAGATCGCACGCACCTGCTGCTCGAACTGCGAGGTGTCGCAGGCCTCGATGGTGAGGTGTCCGGAGTTGTGCGTTCGTGGAGCGATCTCGTTGACGAGCACACGGCCGTCGCGGGTCACGAAGAACTCGACGCACGCGATGCCGATCACGTCGAGCACCACCAGGATCCGCGACGTGATCGCGGTGGCCTCGGCCAGGACCGATTCGGGCAGGCCGGCGGGCACACTCGACACATCGAGGATGTGGTGGGCATGGGCATTTCGCGATGGGGCGAAGGCCGCGATCGCGCCGTCAACGCCGCGGGCCGCGACCACGGAGATCTCGCATTCGAAGTCGATCCATGCCTCCAGCACCAGTTCCTGCGGGCCGTTGACGCCTCCCCCGAGCTGCTCCCAGGCGGCATCGATCTCGGCGGTCGCGGTGATCCGGCACTGCCCCTTGCCGTCGTACCCGAAGGCCGCCGTTTTGAGCACGGCCGGCAGGCCGAGGGCGGCCACGGCAGCGCGGAGTTCGGCTCGCGAGCGGACGAGGCGGTACGGCACACACGCGAAGCCGTTCGCCGTCAAAAACTCCTTTTCACGGCCCCGGTCCTGCGTGGTGAAGAGCACCTCGGGGCAGGGCCTCACAGGCACCGCCGCGGCCAAGGCCCGGCCGGCGGCGACCGGGATGTTCTCAAACTCGAACGTCACCACGTCGAGTCCCGCCGCCACCCTGGCGAGTAGCGTGGTGTCGGTGTAGTCGCCGACATGCAGCCGGTCGCAGTGGCGGGCTGCAGGGCAGTCGGCGACGTCGGAGATCGCCTCGACGCGGTAGCCCATGCGGCTCGCGGCCATGGCGAACATGCTGCCGAGCTGGCCTCCACCGAGAATGCCGAGCGTGCGTCCGGGCAGGATCCGGCTCGAGTCAGGAGCGGTCACGCATCACCGCTCCGAAGGCCGTTCAGACCAAGCGGCTGCGTCGCCGGTGAGATCCTCGTGCAGCACCCGCGAGGTCTGCTCGGCGCGGTAGGCGAGGAGTTTGTCGCGGAGCGGGGCGTCGTCGAGGGCGAGGATGGCGATCGCCAGGAGCGCCGCGTTGGCCGCGCCCGCGGGACCGATGGCGAGGGTGCCCACCGGCACACCGGCCGGCATCTGCACGATCGAGAGCAGCGAATCGACGCCCCGGAGCATCGACGACTCCACGGGCACGCCCAGGACGGGCAGGTGGGTCTGGGCGGCGAGCATGCCCGGCAGGTGCGCCGCACCGCCGGCGCCGGCGATGATCACCTTGAGTCCGCGGTCCGCCGCCGAGGAGGCGTAGTCGGCGAGCTTTGCGGGTGTGCGATGGGCCGACACGATGTCGCAGGCGTGGGGCACGCCGAACTGCTCGAGGATCGTGGCAGCCCGCTGCAGCGTCGGCCAGTCGGAGCGGCTGCCCATCGCGATGCCGACGACCGGGGATACGGAAGAAGCCACGGGCATGAATCCTCGCGATGAACCGGCTGCGGCGGCCAGCGGTGCCGCGGCGTGATGATGCGGCCATCTTGCTCTCGTCGATCCGGCGTTGCAAGGTAGTCGCGATGGCTCGCCCGCTTCCCGACATCCTCCGCATCGACTGGCCCGCCGCCGCGGCCGATCCGCCGTCGTCCACGGAGGAGGCACTCGACCGCGCGGTCGCCGTGCTGCGACGCGGCGGTCTCGTGGCGATTCCCACGGAGACGGTCTACGGGCTGGCGGCCGATGCCCTCGACGAAGAGGCGGTGGCGGGCATCTTCCGCGCGAAAGGCCGGCCGGCGTCGAACCCGCTGATTGTCCACGTGGCCGACGTCGCGATGGCGCGATCGTTGGCCGGCGGCTGGCCTGCGGCGGCGGAGGCGATCGCGACGCGGCTCTGGCCCGGGCCGGTGACGGTCGTGGTGCCACGCGGGCCGCGGATTCCCGACATCGTCACGGCTGGAGGCAGCACCGTCGCCCTGCGCTGCCCGGATCATCGCCTCGCCCGCCGGCTGATCGCCAAGGCGGGCACGCCGCTGGCGGCCCCGAGCGCCAACCGCTCG
>JAUMAF010000027.1:0-6927 GCA_032117045.1 Pirellulales bacterium
ATTCACGGAGTTCGTCGCCGCGCTGACAGCTGGTCGTGGTCCGGGAGACTGGAGCGGCAGCGCCGGCATTGTTTCTTCGGCCGTCGCCGCAGACGTGAGCAGCGGGTTGGCTCGTTCGGTCGGCTGGAGGGAGCAGGCTGACGGCTCGATCCTCGTAGGTTATGCGGCGGCTGGCGACGTGACCCTGGACGGAGTGGTCGATGTCCTCGACGCGGCAGACCTCTTGGCTGCCGGGAAGTTCAACACGGCGGCCCCGGCGAACTGGCAGCAGGGCGACTTTAACTATGACGGGCTGTTCGACACACTCGATCTCGCCGCGATGCTCAGCGGCGGCCTGCTCGACCAGGGAAGCTATGTGCCTGCGCAGCACTCAGCAGTGGCGGCGGTTCCGGAGCCGGCCCATTTCGGACTGTCCGCAGCCGCTGTCGCGCTCGCCTGGTGCGTGGAATCCCGTCGTCGCCGGTCGAAGCGGGGAGCGCCAGCAAGGGGAAACACGTGAACGCTCGTCAAGCGACTCCGGGACGGTTGTTCCATGGGTTTACGCTCGTGGAGCTCTTGGTCGTGATCGCGATCATCGCGACGCTCATCGGGCTCCTGCTGCCGGCCGTACAGACGGCCCGGGAAGCAGCGCGGCGATCGAGCTGCTCGAACAAGCTCAAGCAGCTCGGGTTGGCCGTCCTCACGTGCCATGACGCGAAGAGGAGGTTTCCGGCAGGCGTTTCCCAATGGGGCGAGGGGGGCGCGGCCAACGCGTGCGACAAGCAAGCGGGCGGCAACTGCACCGGCCGCGGATGGATTCTGGAGACGCTGCCGTTCTTCGAGCAGAAGTCGCTCTTCGATCAGTTGGCCGACTCTGCCAAGGGCAACATCTATGGCAACGGGGGGCTCTCGCGGGTGAAAACCCGGCTCGGCGACCCTCAGCCGGCCCTTGCCTGCCCCACTGATCCCGACGCCACCCGCTCGTGGCGGGTGGATCTGAGCGGGATCGCGGGTCCGTTCATGGAGCAGTCGATGCAGGGGGTGACGGTGTCGATCACGAGCTACAAGGGCGTGCTCGGGGCGACGAAAGTCGGGGGGAATTTCGGGAGCATCTGGCCCAGGCACGACGACGAACCGGCGGCTGCTGTCGATTGCCACAACAACACGAGCAACAAGCCCTGCAAGGGTCTTTTCTGGCGCAACTCCTACCTGACCCCGACGCGGATCAAGGACATCGCGGACGGCACGAGCAAGACCCTGATGATCGGCGAGGCCGTCTATGCCCACGACCACCACGCCGTCGCGCTCTACGCCGACGGCGACTGGGCGGCATGCAACGTGCCCCTCAACTATCTGCCCACTCCGCCCGTGCCTCAAAACTGGTGGAACGTGCGGGGCTTTCGCAGCCTCCACCCCGGCGGAGCCAACTTCACGCGGGCCGATGGCTCGGTTCGCTTCACGCAGGACACCGTCGACATGGCCGTCTACACGGCCCTCTCCACGAAGGCCCGGGGTGACTCCACGGGTTCGGAATGATCAGGGCATCGATCAGCGGGCGGGTGATCGTCGCCGCGGCTGCGCTGCTCGCCGCCGGCTGCGGTCGTCATGCGGCGAAGGTGAGCGGCCGGGTCACGTTGGAGGGACGGCCGCTGACCAACGGCGTGGTGAGTTTCACGCCGGTTAAACCGGGTTCGTCGGCCTACGGCACGATCGACGCGGAGAGCCGCTATGCACTCCAAACAGGAGCGGAAAAGGGCATCGATCCTGGCGACTACATGGTGACGGTGGCGGCCAATGCCACCCCCGAAGAAGCGGCCCAGATGGGCTTCAAGGTCGGCCGCGAAGGCATCATGCCGCTGCTCACACCGCTGCGGTATGCCGACGTGGCGACGACGCCGCTCACGGCTACGGTCAAGCCCGGCTCCCAGATCATCGACCTGGTGCTCGAGAAAGAACAGTAGGCGAGCATTTCGCAGAATCTGCGAAATGATTCGCTAACCTGGTGAAATGATTTCGCCGGTTTTGTGAGGAAGCCGGTTCTTTTTTGGCTAGCACCCCAGCCGACGACAACGCGCCGTCATAATTTCGTACGGGGAAGAACGCTTTTTGAGGTCGCCACCGTTCTTTTTGTGGTCCGCGGCACGGGGTTTGCTCCGCTTGCCTTTGGGGTCGGATTGAAAATCACGTTTCGGAGGTTCCGCTCATGAACTTGTTTCTCACAAAGTCTTTCGCTGCCGCGACGGTCGTCGCCCTCGCGACGATGTCAGCGGCCGCATTCGCTGCCGAGGGCAGCTCGTCCCCGTATACCGATGCCATCGGCGACATCGGTGCAGGGATTTCCACCGGTGGCGGCACGCTCGACATCACCGGCATGGAGGTGAGCAACACGGCCACCGACCTGAACTTCAAACTCACGGTGAACGGCAATATTTCGACCACCGACTGGGGCAAGTTCATGATCGGGATCGCCACCGGCAAGACCGACGGAACCATGACCGGAAATGGCTGGGGCCGGCCGATCAACCTCTCATACGATAACGATCCTTTTGCCGCGCAGATCGTGGGCATGAACCACTGGATCGGCTCATGGGTTGACGGCGGAGGCGGGTCGCAGTTCTGGACGTACGACACGGGATCGTCGGCATGGGTCGGCGGCGCCGCGCTCCCCGCGTTTAGCCTCTCGGCGGGAACAACGAGCGAGGTCAACTACACTGTCCCCCTCTCCGCAATGAGCCTGATCCCGGGCAACGTCATCTATTTCGACGCCTACTCGTCTGGTGGCGGCGGTGGTGACTCGGCCATCGACTCGCTGGCCAATCCGAACGTCTCGGTGACGAACTGGGGCGACACCTACACTTCTTATGCGACCGGGGCCGGCGGGCCGGGCCTGAACGCCTACACGATAACGGCCGTGCCGGAGCCGTCTTCGATCGCGGTGGTCGGCCTGGCCGGGGCTGCGATCGCCGGCCACCTGATGCGTCGCCGTCGGTCCGCCTGAGCGGGTTTTTGATCAGGTCTCTTGTAACCACTCCGATTCACTCCGATGCCCCGGTCGGCCGCGATGGCCGACCGGGGTTTTTCATTTCAAACGCCACGTGAACATCCTCGGCATCTCGGCGTTCTTTCATGACAGCGCGGCGGCGCTGCTCCAGGATGGCCGTATCGCGGCCGCCGCTCAAGAGGAGCGGTTCACGCGCCGCAAGCACGACGAAGCGTTTCCTGCCGAGGCGGCGCGGTGGTGCCTGCGGGAGGCGGGGATCACGATCGCCGACCTCGATGCGGTGGTCTTCTACGAGAAGCCGCTCGTGAAGTTCGAGCGGCTGCTGGAGACCGCGCTCGCCTTCGCCCCGCGGGGTTTTCCGGCGTTCGTCAAGGCGATGCCCCAGTGGCTCCAGCGAAAGCTCCATATTCCGCGGGAGATCGACAAGGGCCTCGACGGCGGCTACGACGGCCCGATCTGCTTCGCCACGCATCACGAGTCGCATGCGGCGAGTGCCTTCTACCCCAGCCCCTTCGACGAGTCGGCGATCCTCACGCTCGACGGCGTGGGGGAGTGGAGCACGGCCACGTGGGGCATCGGCCGGGGGAATCAGATCCGGCTCGAGAGCGAGATGCGGTTTCCGCACTCCCCCGGCCTGCTCTACAGCGCGTTTACGCTCTTCTGCGGCTTTCGCGTCAACTCCGGCGAATACAAACTGATGGGCCTCGCCCCATACGGCGACCCACGCTTTGCCGACGCGATCCTCCGGGAGATCGTCGATCTGCGGCCCGACGGCTCGTTCTGGCTCGACCAGCGGTTCTTCGACTATTGCGCGGGCTTGAAGATGACGAGCCGGCGGTTCGACCGGCTCTTCGGTGGCCCACCCCGCCGGCCCGACGGCCCGCTCACGCAGCGGGAGATGGACCTCGCCGCCAGCATCCAGAAGGTGCTCGAGGAAATCGTGCTGCGGATGGCCCGGCACGTCCATGCGGCCACGGGCCTGGAGAATCTCTGCCTCGCCGGGGGCGTGGCCCTCAACTGCGTGGCCAACGGCCGACTGCTTCGGGAAGGCCCCTTTGAGCGGCTCTGGATCCAGCCGGCCGCCGGCGACGCCGGGGGCGCCCTCGGGGCGGCGCTCGCCCACTGGTTTGGCCATCTCGGCAATCCCCGAGTGGCCGAGCCGCTCGACTCCCAGCGGGGCTCGCTCCTCGGCCCCGCCTACACCGATGCCGAGATCGATGCGGCACTCGCCACCTACGCGGCCGTCGCCGAATCGTTTGCCAGCGACGACGCACTCGCCGACGCCGTGGCGAAGCACCTCGCGGCCGGACGGATCGTCGGCCACTTCGCCGGCCGCGCCGAGTTTGGCCCGCGGGCGCTTGGCAACCGCTCGATCCTCGCCGACCCGCGGCAGCCCGAGATGCAGCGGCGGCTCAATCTCGCGATCAAGTTTCGCGAGTCGTTCCGCCCCTTCGCCCCCGCGGCGCTCGCCGGCCGTGAGCGGGAGTTTTTCGATCTCGACGCGGAAAGCCCCTACATGCTGCTCGTGGCGTCCGTGCTGGGCGGCGTCTCGACGGTGGCAGCGGAGAGGTCGGCCGGCCTTGACCGCCTCCGCGACGTTCGCGGGCCCTTGCCTGCGGTCACTCACGTTGACGGCTCGGCCCGGGTGCAGACGGTGGACCAGGCCAGATCGCCCCGGCTCCATGCTATTCTCGAAGCATTTGCCCAGCGGACCGGCTGCCCGGTACTGGCGAACACGAGTTTCAACATTCGCGGGGAGCCGATCGTGCACGACCCGGCCGATGCCTACCGCTGCTTCATGTACACCGACATGGACGTGCTCGTGCTGGGCACTCGACTGCTGCGCAAGGATCGCCAGCCGCCGCTGCCCGGCGCCGACGCCTACAAGCAGTCGTTCCGCCCCGACTGATCCATCCCCGCTGTCACCGATTCAGCCGGAGCCACACCGATGCGTCGCCGCTCGTTCATCGCCGAACTCTTCGACTATGTGCGGGCCAACAAGGCCTGGATGCTGGCGCCAATCATTGTGATGCTCCTGCTCGCCGGGGCGCTCATCATCCTCGGCGGCACGCAGGCGGCGCCGCTGATCTACACGCTGTTCTGAGCGGCCGCAGGGGTGACGCGATGATTACGATTGACTGGCATCCTTCGCCCGGCCATCTCCGCCGCTGGGGCCTGATGGTGGCGGCAGGTCTCGGCGTGTCGGGCTCGCTCTTTCAGTTCGTTGACTGGGGAGTGTTTCGTGCAGGCCACGCCATCGCCCCGTGGCTCTGGGGATTCGGCCTCTTCGCCCTGGTCACCGCCGGCACCGGCACCCGGCTGGGGCTGCCCGCCTATTGGGCATGGATGGGGTTCGCCTGGACCGTCGGCACACTGATCGGCATCGCCGCGCTGGCGGCGGTGTTTTTCCTGGTCGTCACGCCCCTCGGCCTCGCGGCGCGGCTCGCCGGCCGCGACCGGCTCATGCTCCGTCGGCCCTCGCCGGAGGAGTCGCTCTGGCGGCCGCTTCCCGCGGCGGCCCACGATCCCGGCAGGCAGTTCTGAGGCGACGATGACCCTGAGTCGACGAGTATTGTGAGTTGACGACCACTCCGAGGTGACCATGGCGGTGACAAAGCCATCGATCCGACCCGACGCCGGCGAGCCGCTGCCTGCCTGGAAGCGACGGCTGTTTATGGCGATCACGCTGGCCCTGCCGCTCGTCGCGCTGGCCGTGGTCGAGGGGTCGCTGCGGCTCGGCGGCTGGGGCGGCTATCCGACGTTCTTCCGGACCGCGGGGCAACTGCCCTCGGGAGCATCCGTCGCGCTCGTCGAGCCCGCGGCCACGAAACCCTACTTCTTCGCCAACCCCACGCGGCCGGGCTATGCCGAGGAGACCAACTTCCTGATGCCGAAGCCCGCCGACACGGTGCGGATTTTCATCGTCGGTGAGTCGGCCGCCAAAGGCTATCCGCAGCCCCGCAACCTCTCGATGGCCGCGTTTCTGCAGGCCATGCTCGGCGATGCCTGGCCTGAGAAGAAGGTGGAGGTGATCAGCCTCGGCACCACCGCCGTGGCCAGCTTCCCGCTCGTCTACCTCACTCGCGAGGCGGTCCGCTACGAGCCCGACCTGCTCGTGTTCTACGTTGGCAACAACGAGTTCTTCGGCGCCTACGGCGTGGCCTCGATCAACTCCTTCGGCACGCTGCCGACCTGGGCGCTCCCTTGGATGCGGGCCATCCGCGGGCTGGGGGTGGTCCAGGCCGTGGAGGGGCTCGTTCGCGGCAAAGCCGACGAGAATCGCTCGCTGATGGAGCAGATGGTCGGCAAGACGGTGATCCCGGCCGACTCGCCGCTCCGGGTGGCGGCCGCCCGGAATCTGGAAACCCATCTCGGCCGGATGCTCGACGCGGCCGCCGCGGCGGGGGTTCCGGCGGTGGTCTGCACGACGGCGAGCAACGAGTCGGGGCTGGTGCCACTCGGCGAGGGGGGCGAGGCGGCGCGGCGGTTTGCCGAGGCCACGCGGAGCGCCGCGGAGGGCGACAAGACGGCGGCCCGCAAAGGCTTCCTCGCCGCTCGCGACCTCGACACGATGCCCTGGCGGCCGATCACGGCCACGGAGCAGGCGATTCGCCGGGCTGCCGAGGCCCGGGGGAGCGTCCTCTGCGACATCGCCGAGGTCTTCCGCGGGCTGTCGCCCGAGGGCGCGACCGGCTGGGACCTGCTCGACGACCACGTCCACCTCTCCCTCCGTGGCCAGGCCGAAGTCGCTCGGGCGGTGATCGCCGCGATGGCGGGCCTTCCCGAAAGCGTCCGCATCGATCCGGACCGGGCCGAAGCGTTCCCCGACTGGAAGGCCTACGCCGAGCGGCTCGGCACCAACGAGTGGGACGACTACCGCGTCAACCACACGCTCCGTGTGCTGTTCGGCGTGCCGTTCATGAAGCGGACCAACCAGGCGGCCTACG
>JAUMAF010000027.1:6937-18198 GCA_032117045.1 Pirellulales bacterium
CGCCCGCGGTCCGCGAGGCGGCCCGCGAGTGGCAGTCGTTTCGTCCGCATGCCGGTGGCCTGCGGCCGCTCACGGGGATGGTGGCACGGGTGCTGCTCCGCGAGAACAAGCCCGCCGAGGCGGAGCGGCTCTACGCCATCGCGCAGCGGCAGGTGCCCGACTACACGTCGTGGTACCTCGAATACGTCTACTTCACGTTGGCCTGCCGCCAGCAGGTGCACGGCAGGCTCACCGACGAGGATCTCGAGGTGGCGAACCGGGCGATCGCCCAGGGAAGGTTCCTCCTCCGCCGGGGCTATTCGCAGACGGGGATGACGGAGCGGTACGTCGGCCGGCTGCACCAGCTCCGGGGCGAGTGGCGGGAGTCGATTGAACCGCTGCTCGCGGCTCGCGGCCGGCTGGCGGGGACCGACCTCGTGGCCTGCGATCAGGCGATCGTCCAGGCCTACCTGAAGGTCGGCGACGTCGCCGCGGCTCGGCGGATCGTGGATCAGGGGCGGCGAAATGCGGGGCGGTTGGCGAATGCTTACACGGCCATGGCGGCCGCGATTGACGCCGCAGGCAGTACGGCCGTCCCCGATCCTTGACCGGCCGGGCGAGCGGCCGGTAGAACCTAGTGAAGAATAATTTAGTGGGGCTTCCCTCTCCGTTGGTCGGGTGGCGTCACGGCCGACCGTCAGATGATGAACACTTCCGGGGTTCGTTTCCGCGGCTCCAATTCGCCCTGCATCCTCCTTGTTCACCACGCTCTCACTCGGGGGTTCTCTCATGCGTTGCGATCGTCTCCTGTCCGTCGTGGCCTCGGGGCTCGCCTTGGTAGCAGGCTCTGCGCCGTCGTGGTTGCCGTCAGCCGCCGCGGCCGCTGACGTGTCGTGGGCGGTTGCGACCGGCTCCTACGATGTCGGCACCAACTGGAATACCGGCGTGGTGCCGTCGGACACGGATGTCGCTGTGATCGCCAACGGTGGCGTGTCGACGCTCACGCTCTCCGGCTCGACCTCCGGTGCTCAACTCATCATTGGCCAAGACGGCGGCGGCACGCTGGAGGTGAACGGCTCGGGGACGCACAGCGTTGCGGGCGGCAGCCTGATCGGCTGGACGACCGCCAGCAGCGCCATCCCCGGTGTCGGTGCCCTGTCGATCGGCTCGGGCGCGACCCTGCGGATCGACGGGGGCAGCGGGAGCACCGTCGTCGGGTCGGGCGCCGGCCCGCTGGCCGGCTCAGGCACGCTCTCCGTCGCCAGCGGCGGCAACCTCATCTTCAACGGTGGATCCGGTAAGAACCTGGTCATCGCCGACACGGTTAACGGCAACAGTTCTTCGGCCCTGCTCGACATCTCGGGCACCGTCACGGTCGCGTCCGGTGAGTTCGTCGTCGCGCTCGGCCGGGCCAGCACCGCCGCCGGTGTCGGCACGTCGAGCGGCACGGTCACGATCAACGCCGGCGGTTTGCTGACGACCAACGATTGGACGAAGTTCGCTCCAGACGTCTACAACGGCCCGAGCGGGGGTGGCACCGCCCGGCTGAACATGAACGGCGGCACCTTCGACAAGCTCGGGGGGGGTGCGCTTGTCTTCGGCAACTACATCGGTACCGCGGAAGTGGTGCAGTCGGGGGGCACCGTCAACGTTGCCGGCTCGAGCGACGGGCTCTACGTGGGGGCGTTTGGATCGCTGGGCATCGGAAACTACAACCTCTCCTCGGGCACCGTGATGGTCAGCGCGGGCAACCTGTCAGTGGGCAGGGGGTCCGGCCAGGGCACCTTCACGATGACCGGCGGTCTCGTGCAGAAGACGAGCTCCCAGGATTTCGAGATCGGCGAGGGCGGAACCGCGAACGGCACGATGACGGTGAGCGGCGGTCTCGTGGACAATCAGGCTGGTGACCTCGCCATCGGCGTCTACGGCGGCAGCGGCAGCCTCACCATCGGTGGTTCGGGCACCGTTCGCACGGGGAACATCGTGTTCTCGAAAAATGGCGCGACGGCGCTCTCGACGCTGGCGGTCAATGCCGGCGGGCGACTCGAGGCCGCCAAGATTTCTTCAGTCAACGCCTTCGCGCTGACGGTCATGACGCTTGACGGCGGTCGCCTGGTGGCCACAGCGAGTCAGCCCTCGTTCATCAGCGGTTTGAGCAATCTGGTGACGGGGGCGGGCGGAGCGACGATCGACACGCAATCATTCAACGTCGGGATGTCGCAGCCGCTCACTGGAGCCGGAGGCCTGACGAAGCTCGGCTCCGGCACGCTGACAATGACGGGCGGTGGGTCCTACAGCGGTCCTACGACCGTCTCGGAAGGCGGCCTCGCGCTGACCACCGCCCACACCGGCGGGGGCGAGGTGACCGTGGCGGCCGCTGCCACGCTGGGCGTGACCGTGTCGGGAGCACTCGACTCCCAGCTGACGCTGTCCTCGCTCGGCTTGGGGAATGCGAGCGGGCTGATCATCGATCTGGCCTCCTTCGGGAATCCGTCCGTGGCCCCGCTCAACGTGCTGGGCGCGATTACCACCAGCGGTGCCTCCACGGTGATCAACGTCGCCACGGGCGTGCCTGCCGCCGGCACCGTGCCGCTGGTCTCGTACGGCAGCCTCAGTGCGTACAACTTCACGCTCGGCACCCTGCCGGCGGGGATGCAGGCATCACTTGTCAACAACACCGCCGCCAATCGGATTGACCTGCTGATCTCGAGCATCCCGATCCGCCGCTGGGAGGGCAACGTCAACGCCCTCTGGGATACGACCTCCGCCAACTGGATCTCCACCTTCAGCGGCACAGGCCCCAGCGCCGTCTTCGCCAATGGAGACGGACCGGTGCTCTTCACGGACGAGGCGACCGGCCCCACCGCCGTGACGCTCAACACGGCCGTGCAGCCGGTGACGACGTCGTTCACCAACAACGTCCTCGCCTACAGCCTCACCGGCACCGGTGCGATCGGGGGCACTGGGGGGCTGACGAAGTCCGGCGCTGCAGACGTCACCATCGGCACCCGCAACACCTATACCGGAGTGACCAGGCTCGAAGGGGGCACGACCTCGATCTCGGTCATCGCCAACGGCGGCACGGCCAGCGGCATCGGCGCCGCCTCTGCGGCCCCGTCAAACCTGGTGTTTGCGGGTGGCCGTCTTCAGTACACCGGATCGACGGCGAGCGTGAACCGCGGCTTCTCGCTCGTCGGCGACGGCGGCGGCATCACGGTGTCGCAGACCAACGCACTGCTCACCCTCTCGGGCAGCATCACGGCCGACGCCGGCCGATTCACCAAGAGCGGCCTCGGCAATCTCAGGTTTACCGGGTCATCCAACGTGCTTGGCAGGGTGAGCGAAGGAGCGGGCTTCATCGTTGAATCGGGATCGATGACCTTGGCGGGGGCGAGCCCGGCGAACCCGACCGCCCAGATCAACACCGTGACGGGCGACGTGCAGATTGGTGGCCTGGCCGATGCACCGGTGTCTCTCACGATGACCAACTCCACGCTCAATGCCACGGGCTGGCTATCGCTCGGGCACGAGACCGGCACGGCCAACTCGACCACCACCCTCACCCGAGCCGCGGTCACCGCGGGCAACCTCCGACTGGGCTATGGCACCGTGGCCAACTCAGGGTCGCATGCGATGTCGCTGGCCAACTCGACCGTGGCCGTGACGGGTGAAACGCTGATCGGCAACATCGGCCCGTCGGTAGGCACGCTCTCGGTCCAGGGAACATCGTCGTTCCGCACGGGAAGTGACATGAATGTCGGCAACTCGGCGGGCACTCAGGGGTCGGTGACGGTGGGTGGGTCGGCGACGCTCGCGGTGCTCGGCCGCCTTCGGGTCGGTGACCTCGGGATCGGAAGCGTCGCAGCGACGGGCAGCACGCGACTGACGCTCAACCAGGTCCAAATCGGCAACAACCTTGGCGCCACCGGCACCATGACGATGGACACGGACAGTGCCGCCACGCTCACCGGGTATTTGGCCGTCGGCAATGCCGGCGCGGGCGTGCTCGCGATGAGTGGCCGCAGTCGGATGGATGTGCAGTACGATCTCAACGTGGCGGATCTCGGCGGGGCCAGCGGCACGATGACGATGGCCGACCGGGCGTCGGCCTCGGGCGGGGCGGTTTACATCGGCAAGGGCTTCGGGACCACGGCGACCCTGACGATCACGGGCGGCACGCTCTCGCAGACCAACCCCAGTGGCGAGTTCGTCGTCGGCCGCGAGGGCGCCGGCACGCTCTCGATCAGCGGCTCCGGCCGCGTGATCGCTTCGGCGACCACCGGCCTTGTCATGGCGGGCTGGACTTCGGCGACCCAGGGCGTGGTCAATCTTGACGGTGGTCTTCTGGAAGTCACCCGCATCAGGAAGGGAGACGGCACCTCGGCGGTGCTCAACCTCAATAGCGGCACGCTCCGAGCGGCCGCGGCCGCGGCGAGCGAGTTTGTGTCCGGGCTCAGCACCATCAGCGTGCTGCCGGGCGGGGCGGTGATCGACTCGAACGGCCAGTCGGTCTCGATCCTCTCGGCCATCACCGACGGCGGCGGTGGCGGGCTCACCAAGATCGGCAGCGGCACGCTGGCCCTGGCCGGATCCAACTCCTACCTCGGCACCACGACGGTGCAGGGAGGCGTGTTGCGACTGGCAAATAGCTCGGCACTCGGTTCCAGCACCCTGGCCGTGGTGGCCGGAGGCACGGCCGAGGTGGCCCCGGGCCTCACCACCACGGTCGGTGGACTCAGTCTCTCCGGGAGCGGCCTCGTCAACGTCACCAGCGGCTTCGTGACCGTGGCCAGCGGGCTCTCGGCGACGGATCTCGTCAATCAGATCATCGCGGGCCGGAACAACGGCTTGTGGACCGGCACGAGCGGCATCACATCAAGCACCGCGGCGGCCAATGTGGCCCTGGGCACCCCACGCGCGGTCGGCTGGCTCGACAATGGCAACGGCTCGCTGTCGTTCGCCTACGCGGCCCCGGGCGATACGAACCTTGACTGGCAGGTCAACGTCCTCGACGCAGCCAACATGCTGACCGCAGGAAAGTTCAACACCGGGGCTCCAGCCACGTGGGCCCAGGGCGATTTCAACTACGACGGCATCGTGGACGTGCTCGATGCCGCCGACTTCATCTCTACCGGTCTCTACAACACGGGCGCCTACAACGTCTCGGCTGGGGTGGTCGGAGCCGTGGCAGCCGTGCCGGAGCCGGCGATGTGGGGAGGACTGCTCGTGGCCGGCTCGGCAGCGGTGTGCGAGAGGCTTCGCCGGCGACGGAGAGCGGTCGCAGCACGCTGAACACCCCGCAGGCAGTGCCGGCCGACAGTCCGATGGCGGCCACGACTACTTCTCGAGGCTCGGGTCGTGAGGCTCGTCGAAGGGGCCCTCGAGCACGGCATGGGGCTGGTCACGTCGGCCGTCTGGGCCGATCACGACCTTCGCCTGCGCGAGGATCGCCTCGGGGATTCGCCACCGCTGCCGGTCATAGCCGGCCGCCTGCAGATTGACCGTCAGCCGGGGCGGAATCAGCGTCGCCGTCTGGCCGATGGGGATCGCCGTGGGATCAGCACCCGCAAGGAGATCACCGGCCACGCGGCCGGCCAGGATCCCAACCTCGTGGAAGTCGAAGCCCACATCAAAGAGCGTGCCCCGGTCGGGTTTTGCCGGGATCACCGAAAACACGGGAAGCCCGGCTTTGGCAGCCGTGGTCACGACGGAATCCGCGACGCTCGCGATGGTGGTGTCTCCGGGGATGAAGATCACTTCGGCGCCGCGTGAAATGGTCGCCTGAATCGCCTCGACGACCCCCGATGAGTTCTCCACCGCCGCCTCGAGAAGTTCGATCGAGCGGGCCTTGCAGGCGGCTCGGGTGAGCTCCATGAATCGCCGGGAGTTGCTTTCCGCCGGGTTGTGGGCCACGCCAACCTTGGTGACGGCGGGGTTGATGGCCAGCAGGATTCGAAACGTGGCCTCGACCGGCGACAGACTGCCAAAGCCTACGAGGTGCCGCGGATGCACGAGGGGATCGGCTCGATCGAGACCGACGCCGGCCGTAAATGGATCGGCCACGGCCGCGAACACGTGCATGATCCTGCCCCGCTCGTTCGCATTCGCCACCGCCTGCAGCGAGGGCGTGCTCGAGGTGAGGGCGATGTCGAACGGGCCGCCAACGATCTCCCTTGCGATGGCATTGGCTTGGGCGAGATCACCCTCGGCGTTGTACCGTCGAACCGTGACGGTGCGGCCCTCGACATATCCCCTCTCGGCCAGCCCGTCGAGCATGCCGCGGACGGCGTCGTCGAGCAGAGGTGTGCTGACCTGCTGCAGCACCGCCACCGCCGGGAGCGACCGGCGGGCCGAGGCGGTGTCGGTCAGGAGCAGGAGCGCTGACGCGCCGGCGAGCAGTGCGATCATCGGCAGCCAGCGGCGGCAGATGATCGAAGCGGCTGACAGCACGCGAAGTTTTTTCATGGAATCAGTCATCATGGTTCAGACATAGGCCTCGGCGAGGGTGCGGGCAGCAGCATCGTCAAGCTGGTCGGAGCGGCGCAGCCGATCGAAGCGGGTCGCGAGATCGTCGGCCGTCAGTCGCCGTTTGGCAGAGCCTTCGACGTCGAGCTCGACGCGGCCGCGGTGAATCAGCAGCAGACGGTCGCCGAGCGACGCCGCCTGCGCGAGCGAGTGGGTGACCATCAGGGCTGTGAGCTTCTGCTCCCGCACGATCTGACTCGTCGCCTGCACGACCCGGTCGGCGGCCGCCGGATCCAGGGCGGCGGTATGCTCGTCGAGCAGGAGGAGCTCCGGACGATTCCATGTGGCCATGACCAGCGTCACGATCTGCCGCTGGCCGCCGGAAAGCGATCCGATCGGCTGATCGAGACGGGTCTCCAGTCCCGGCACGATTCTTCCCAGTCGGGCGGCGGCCGCCTCACGGAGGCCTCGGTTTGTCGCCCACGTGAGCCCCGCGAGGCGTCCGCGACGGGCGGCGACCGCGATATTCTCGAGCACGGTCAGGCTGCCGGCGGTGCCCGCCCGCGGGTCCTGAAACACCCGGCCGATGAGCCGCGCGCGGTCGTGCTGCGGCCACCCTGTGATGTCGCGGTCCGCGAGATGGATGCCGCCCGTGGTCAGCCGGGTCGTGCCGGCGATCGAGCCGAGCAGCGTGCTTTTGCCCGAACCGTTCGTGCCGATCACCACCACGAATGTACCGGTCGGGATCTCCAGCGACACGCCATCCACAGCCCGCACCGTCGGGCCGCCAGGTGAGTCGAACAAGACGGTGGTGTTCGCGAGCCGGAGCATGTCAGGCCCTCGCTTTCCTGGTGAGAAACCGCGGCGCGATGAGCGCGGCGAGCACGACGACCGCCGTGGCAGCCTTGAGCCAGTCGGGATCGAGGCCGGCACGGAGGGCGGTGGCCACCAGCAGCCGAAATGTCACGCTGCCTGCCGCCGTCGCCACGAGCGCCGCGCCGAGCCCGGCAGGCCCCACGAGGGCCCCGCCGAGAAACACGCTCGCCATGCCCCACACCACCATTCCGATGCCCATCTGAACGTCGGTAAAGCCCTGATATTGTGCCACGATCGCGCCGGATGCCGCCGTGAGCGAGTTGGCGATGGCGAGACCAGCGACGGTGAGCAGCCCCGTGTTGCGGCCGAGCGCCCGGGCCATGGTCGGGGTGTCGCCGCCGGCCCGCATGGCGGTGCCGAGCTGCGTCCGAAAAAAGACGTACAGCACCAGAATCACCACGGTGACGATCACGAGCACCAGTGCCAGCCGGGCCGCCTCAGCCGACGTCGCCGCATCGAGGCCAAGCATCGAAAATCCTGGAGCCAGAAGGGCATCCGCGGCGTCGAACACGGTGCTCGTCGTGGTGAGGGGAACGTTGCTGCGGCCCAAGACCACGAGGTTGACGCTCGCCAGAGACGTACTCACGAGGATGCCGGCGAGCAGGGGTTCGACGCCCAAGAAGGCATGCAGGACGGCGGTGATCGAGCCCGCAGCAGCCCCGGCAGCCATGGCCGCCAGAGTGGCGGTGGCGGGATCGACTCCGGATGTGAGCAGCACCGCCGCAACGACGGCGCCCAGCGTGAAGGATCCGTCCGTCGTGATGTCGGGAAACGAAAAGAGCTTGTAGCTCACAAACACCCCGAGCGCCACGAGCGCGAGCGAGGCCCCGAACGTCCAGGTGGAGAGCAGGGAGATCATGGTGACGCCCCCGCCGCAGTCCGCACCTCGAGTGGCGCATACCACACGCATCCGCGGATCAGTTCCGAGCATCCGCTTCCCAGCACGGGCTGCGGATCGGCCATGAGGTGCATGACGGCGACCGGAACCGACCCAGCGAGGTCGTCGACTGTGGCAGCCAGGTCGACCCCGCCACGCCGCAAAGGACGGTAGGGAAACACGACCGCGTGAAGGTGAGCCGCAACGTCGCGACCTGGAAAAAGACGCACGAACGGCGCCAGAGGAGCGGTGCCACGACCGCGGCAGGCGACACCGACGATCAAGGCTGTGTGTCTCGCGTAGACCGGCTCCCGGGAAAAACTCAGCCACCCGGCGGTGGTGTCCCGCTTCCCGGCCAGCGGCGAGTCATGGGGCGAAGATTCGCGCAGCGGCCGGATGAGTTCGGCCCCCACGAGTCCCTGTACCTCGCCGACGAGCACGACCACGATCGCCTCGGCTTGGCCCTGCGTGAGAATTCCCTCCACGATGGCATCGACCCGCACGCTCGGCTCTTCATCTCCTGGCTCGAATCCGGCCCGGCCGGAGGGTAGGCCCTGCCAGAGCAGACCCGAGAGCAGCGTTACGTCCGCCTGAAGGCTGCCGGTCGGGACGACGTAGTCGACCACGGCGTGCGGCTGCGGTGGCCGGTGAAAGACGGCGCCGCACACCCCTGCGAGTTCCCCCGCGCGAAGAAGCGGATCAGAAGCATCGGCGAGTGCCCCGATCCCGAGGCCACAAGCTTGCCGCGTGAGCTGCCGCGAAGCGGGAGCCGCTCGCCCGCCCGAGATGG
The DNA here is from genome assembly GCA_032117045.1 of Pirellulales bacterium. Lineage (GTDB taxonomy): Bacteria > Planctomycetota > Planctomycetia > Pirellulales > UBA1268 > QWPN01. The sequence continues at coordinate 15,925 of JAUMAF010000027.1, forward strand.
CCTCGCTGGCCGACCCGATCAGCTCCGCCTGGAGTGGCTGACCTGTGGCCGCTTCCATCGCGAGAAACTGTACCGCTCCCGCTCGGACATCGACTGCAGGTCGGCGGCCGCCCTGCCCTGTGAGTGGCTTGTGATGCGGCCCTGCTGCGGCCGCGGCGTCGCCCGTCGCCGTTGGCTCCATCAGAATCGGGGTCAGCCTCGTGAGATCGAGGACCTTTCGGACCGTGGCACTGGCCCTGCTCACAAAGCAGGTGCCGCCAGCGGTCTTGGCGGTTCGCTGGGTTTCGAAGAGCCCGCGGATGCCCGCCGAACTCAGGAAGGAAACCTCGTGCAGGTCGAGACGAATCGTGTGAAATCCCCGCTTCATCTCCGCGCGAACGGCCGACTCGAGATCGGGCCCGGTCTCGGCATCGAGCCGTCCGACAAGCACGAGCACAACGGCATCGTCCCGTTCGCTCCGTTCGATAGAGAGATCCATGTCAGGTCGCCGAAATGTCCATTGCCGACTCCGCTATTGTGGCCGCATCTTCCCACTTCATCAGCCAGGAGCCCGCCGGCGGCGTCACGACCGTCACGGTCGGATTCTACCTGCTCAACCTCGACCTCGTCGATGAGAAAGCCAAGACGTTCCAGGCCGATGAAATACTCGATCGGCCCGACAGGCACCTTTCGTGCCAGTCTGGACCTCCGTCGGTTTCCATTCGACCGACAGACGCTGATCGTCCGGCTCCAGTCGTGTCTCTACGACTCGAGCACGCTCACGTTCGCTCCCGACGACCCGACTCCGGGCTTTGAGCACGACGACACGATCGAGGAGCTCCGCGTACTGGTGCCGATCGAGTTGTTCGTCGATCGCGTGGCGATGAGCCCTCTACGTTGACCGCCGGATGCGGGCCGCGGACGGGCCATGCGGATCCGAGGATCAGCCAACTGCCGGCAACGCCCCAGACGACCATCAGCCACAGGACGATCGATTCAGGCACGGGGCATCGCTCCAGTTCGCAGTCCGAGTTCGCACACGGCAACTGTAGGCCACTATTCTTGACACGTTTTTCCGGCACGCCGGTCATGCCGGATGTACGGGATGCGACCGGCAGCCCGGTTCGCTCTACACTGGCGCAACCCCTTTCCCCGGAGCACGGCCTTTCATGAGCAACGTCCCCTCGCTTGGCTACGCCTCGGGCCTCGCCCTCGCCGTGGCTGCCTCCGTGCTCTGGGGACTCACCTATTGCCTCGATGAACGGGTGCTCGAGGGGATGTCCGTGTTCAAGCTCTACTTCCTCCACTGTCTGGCGGGAGCCTTCGTGGCGGGGGTCATTCTGCTGGCCCAAGGGCATCCGATCGGGTCGCTGATGCGCATCGACCCGGGCACCGTGAGCCTGCCGTTGGTGGCGATCACCCTCGCCACGGCCACGGCCGCCGCCCTGGCGATCCTGGGCTCGATTCAACTGCTCGGAGCGTCGAAGTCGGCCGTTCTCGAAATCTCGTATCCGCTGTTTGTCGCCGTCTTTTCGTACTGTTTTTTTGGCGGCCAGGTGCAGCTGCCGGTGCTCATTGGCGGTGGCTTTATCTTTGTCGGGGCCGCGATCATCGCACTGGCCAAGTGACTCAATCGACCACGCCGTCATCAAGGGAGAGCATGGGGCCATGAAACTTGGATTCGTCTCGGCGATCCTCGCCGAACTGTCGCTCGAGGAGGTGCTGTCATTCGCCGCAGCGGAGGGCTTCGCCACGGTCGAGGTGATGTGCTGGCCCGTCGGCCGTGCCGAGCGGAAGTATGCGGGCGTTACTCATATCGACGCCGGCACGCTCACGCCGAGCCGGGCCGACGAGATCCAGGAGGCGTGCCGTCGCCACGGAGTCTCCATCAGCGGCCTCGGCTACTACCCCAACATGCTCGATCCCGACCCGGGAGTGTCCGAGCCGGCGATCGAGCACTTTGGCAGGGTCATTAGCGCGGCGGCGAAACTCGGGTTGGGGACGGTCAACGGATTTGTCGGTCGGGATTGGCGGCGATCGGTCGACGACAACTGGCCACGGTTTCTGTCGGTCTGGCGGCCCTTGATTCGGCTCGCCGAAGAGCATGGTGTGCGGATCGGCATCGAGAACTGCCCGATGCTCTTCACGCAGGATGAGTGGCCGGGAGGAAAAAACCTGCTGACGAGCCCCGCGATCTGGCGGCGGGCCTTCGCGGACATCGAGTCGCCGGCCTTTGGGCTCAACTACGACCCGTCGCATTTCGTCCTGCAAGACATGGATCCGATCGCTCCGCTG
>JAUMAF010000028.1:0-15862 GCA_032117045.1 Pirellulales bacterium
GACATCATGTCCTTCGCTCACTCGGATGCCGCCGGCGCTTCGGCATCCTGCCTGCGCTTGGCGTCATACGCCTGCTCCGGGGCACGGGCATCCCCTCGCTGAGTTCCTGCCCGTGAAAGCCGACCAGCCGTGAGGCCGCGGGGGAACCTCGCAGAAGGGCCGCACCAGTTCCCTGCGGCTCAGCCCTCGCCCCAGATCCGACGAACCTCGGCGAGGCCCTCGACGCAGAGGTCGTACTCCTCCGAAAGCCGCTCGAGCAAGCGCCGCTCGTCAGCGGCATCCGCCGGCTCGAGCGTGCTGGCCAGCCAATAGGCCCGCTTGCCGGTCTCGCGATAGGCCGCGAGGCGATCCCTGCGGCCCCGCGGATCGAGCGACGTGAGCGCCTCGGGGTAAACGCCGCTCCAGAAGAGCGTGATGTCACCGATATGACGGTATTCCTCAAGAGCCTCGTCGGCCGCGGCATGACCTGCCGCTTCCGCCAGCAGTCGGGCCACGTCGGCCGCTTCCGCCGCACTTGGAGCTGGCAGGGGATGGCCCTGGTCGTTCCGCAGGAACCGCACGAGCAGAACCGACACGTAGTCCACCAGAGGCGGATCGACGACGCCCAGCCGCGCGTGGAAGGCATATTCCGTCAGGCCCCGGAAGAACCGGTCGATATCGGAGGGGTCGTGGGCTGAAAACATCGCACGCTCGCACGCGTGAGGCACGCCAGCTACTGTGACTGCCTGTGTTATAGGCTTCCGTCCACCCGACGGGCCAGACGAAACCAGGCCAGACCCACCGCATGCCCGGCGATCCCACCCTTCTGTCAGTGCTGCTCGCCGCCGGTCGTGAGGACGCGTTGCGGCCGCTCCTGATCCAGTTGATCGTGATCATTCTCGCCGCCCGCGCTGGGGCGGTGATCGCCCGCTGGCTCCGGCAGCCGAGCGTGGTGGGTGAAATCGTGGCCGGACTGCTCCTCGGCCCGTCGGCATTCGGTGCGTGCGCTCCCGATCTCTTCGCGGCGATCTTCCGGAGCGGTGCAGGGGGAGCGGCGGGGGGCATGATGGAGGCCTCGCTCACGAGCTTCAGTCAGGTGGGGCTCGTGCTGCTGCTGTTCCTGATCGGCATCGAGTTCGACTTCTCGCATGTTCGCCGTCAGGGCCGGCTGGCGGCCGGCATCTCGCTCGCGGGAATCGTGGCGCCGTTCGCGCTCGGCATCGGTCTCGCCCTGCTGATGACACCCCGACTCGATGCCCTCGGTGCGTCGGGCCCGGTCGATACCCGCGCGTTCGCCCTCTTCATGGGAACGGCGATGTCCATCACGGCCATTCCGATCCTTGGCCGAATCCTCATCGAGATGGGCATGCAGCACACGCCGCTGGGCGCGACGGTGGTCGCCGCTGCCGCCTGCGACGATGCGGTCGGCTGGACGCTCCTCGCCGCCGTCTCGGCGCTGGCCGCAGGCAGCTTCGACCCCGCCAGGATCGCCGTGATGACCGCCGCGACCGTCGGCTTCGCGGCCGTCTGCCTGTTCGTCGTGCGGCCGTTGCTGTTGCCGTTGCTCGACCGTTCGGTCCATGGCGACACGGATGCCCGTCATGGCCCGCGGCTGCCCCTCGGGGTGCTCTCGATCGTGCTCGCGTTGTTGTTCGTGGCCGCCTGGATCACGAGCCGGATCGGCATCTTCGCGATCTTCGGCGGCTTCCTGCTCGGAGCGTCGCTCTCGGGGTCGCCGCGGGTTCGCGAGGCGGTGTCGAGGCACCTCGCCGACTTCGTGACCGTCTTCTTCCTGCCGATCTTCTTCACCTACACGGGCCTCAGGACCAATATCGGCTCGCTCGGCACGCCGGAAGCCTGGGGCTGGTGTGCCGCCGTCTTCGCCGTGGCGGTGCTCGGCAAGTGGGGGGGCTGCGGCCTCGCGGCCTGGCTCGGCGGGGTGCCGCCGGGCGAGGCGTCGGCCGTGGGCGTGTTGATGAACACGCGGGCGCTCATGGAGCTGATCGTGATCAACGTGGGCATCGACCTCGGCGTGATCCCGCCCGCGGTCGCCTGCATGCTGGTCCTGATGGCGATCGGGACCACGCTCATGACCACGCCGCTGGCCACCTGGCTGCTCAGGGGCAGCCCCTACGAGCCGACGCTCGTGGCCCGCGGGTTTCTTCGCGACTGACCGACTCAGCCGTCCGGGTCGTCGAGCAGTTGCTGGAGGCGGGCCGCGTGTTCGGGGATGCACCTCGGCAGCCAGGAGGTGTCGATGAGCCCGAGCGAGATCATGTCGCGAAGATGCGTGCGATCCTTGTCACGAAACGAGTTGAGCTTCATTCGCACGAGGGGCTCGAGCGAGACGACGTGGTAGTCGTCGGCCTGCTCCCGCTCGGTAACGTCGGCTGTCGGCAGCGGATACGATTCGCGGGCCTTCTCGCCGGCAAACAGGAGATGCACGGCGTCTCGCGGGCTGCCGCCGGGGCCGTCGATGAAGCAGGTCCCGTCCATCACGGTCGCATGCACGAAGCCCACCGCTTCGAGGGCCGCCTTGACGGCGTCAAAATCCGCACGGCGGACGAGGATGTCGACATCCTGCGTGTTTCGCACGGCGGCACGGTCCACCCGCGATACCCAAGCCGCCACGGCGTTGCCGCCGGCCACGGCGTAGGGAATGCCGGCCCGTTCGAGGGCGGCGGTGGCTCGCAGGGCACGTTCACGGACGGCTTGCACGGCCTCGATCATCCTTTGCCATGAGAAATCGCGAAGTTCGACCGCCACGCAATCACCTCGATCTTCGGCCATCGCAACGTGATCCCCGGACTCCGGGACCCGTCTCCGACATCGTACCGTGCCCCAGGCCCCCGGGCGAAGGTGGCATCTCCTACCGGCGTCGCGAGCGGACGAGAACAAGCGCGGCGGCTGCGATGCCAATGCCGGCGAGCGTGAGCGAGGCTGGCTCGGGCACTGCGGTGATCGTGACAGAGTCGCCAGAGAGCTGGTCGCTCGTGAAGTTCGAGCCGCCCACCGGGTCGTCGTAGCGGATCTCCCACTGGTTGAGGCCCGCCGAGAACATCTCGAGGTTCGCCAGTTCGTTGCCTTGGTAGGTGAAGAGGCCGGAATCCCAGGAGTTGCTGCCGTAGCTGATCAGCGTGAACTTCGTGCCCTGCGGGAACGCGACGGGAGTGTTGGCCAGATCCGTGAACGCGAGGATCGAGCCGCTGCCGATTGCGAGGTTGCCGTTCGAGACGAGGAGGTCGGCGGCGGCAGAGAGAGCGGCGGCCGAATCGACCTCGTAGAAGAAGGTCGAGGATCCGGACGAGAACGTGGTGGCCCCGACGGCGAGCGACTCGATGCTGGAGCCGGGCGAGAGGATGCCGTTCGCGAGCACGTTCACGGCCCCGCCAGCCGTGCCACGGCCTCCGAGCGTGGCCCCGCCGGCGACCGTGATCGCCCCGGTGGCCGACGCCTGCGAGCCGTTGATGAGCAGCGTGCCGGCCGCCACGCTGGTTATGCCGCCGTAGGTGTTGTTGCCGGAGAAGATCGTCGTGCCAGTGCCGATGGTGGCGATGGCCTTGGCTCCGCTGAGAACACCCGACATCGAGAGGATCGAGCCCCCGGCGACGTCAAAGTCGGTGTTGGAGCCGAGCGCCACCGGCAGCGACATCGCATGCGAGCCGGCGATCACGGCCACCGTGGCGGCGACGGTGCCTGTGTTGAGCAGGGCCAGCGAGCCTCCCGAAACGCCCGCCACGGAGTAGGTCGCGGCGGCGTTGTTGAACGTGACCGACTTGACGCTCGGTGTGGCCGCAGTGACGGTCACGGTGGCCGAGCCGCTCGTCAGGGCGCCGCCGAACGTGGCCGTGTCGGTGTTGGTGAAGGAGGAATCGACGCCGGGCGAGCCGTCGAAGGTGGCCCAGTTCCAGTTCGAACCGAAGCTGCTCGCGAGTGTGCCCCACTGGCCGCCCCCGTTGACGTTCCAGGTCGACAGGCCGGTGAAGACGGTGCCGGTGGTGGTGATCGAACTGGGGGAGCCGACGGTTGTGGCGGTCCCGTTGGAAAGGCCAGCGACGCCGTTGGCGTTGCTGACCAGCGAGAGAGCAAGCGTGCTGGCGAGCGAGCCGGCGGTGCCGCTGCCGACGGAGACCACAAGGTTGTTCGTGGTCGCGCCGCTGGCCGACGGGGCGAGGCCCGTGAAGCCGCTGGCACCGACGAGCGGATTGCCGGTCGCGGCCGACACGTTCAGCGTGTCCTGGTAGGAGCCGCTGGTGACCGTCTGGTTGCCGATGGCCGCCGTTCCGCTCGCGGACGGGCCGCCACGGTGAATGTAGCCGAAGGCGAAGGCGGTGCCGGTATAGACGGCGTTGGCATAGTCGTAGACGCCGCCCGTGGTGGCGATCGATGGGCCGGCGCCGCCCACGAACGTGGCGGTGCCGTTGGTGAGGCCGACGACGCCGTTGGCGTTGCTTGTGTAGGCGAGCGAGACGGTGCTCGCCAGCGACCCGGCGGTGGTCGTACTGGCGGCGAGCGAGACGCTGTTCGTCGCGGTGCCGCTCGCACTGGCGGCCAGGTTCGAGAATCCGGTGGCGGTCACCTTGGCGTTGGTGGTCGAGCCCGAAACGTTCAGCAGGTCCTGGTAGGTGGAACTGACCACCGTCTGGTTGCCGATCGCCACCGTCTGGCTCGTCGCGGCCGAGCCGGTGCGGACGTTGCCGAAGGCAAACGTGCCGCTCGACACCTTGGCATTGGCCCAGTCGAAGCCGGTGCCGGTGACGGCGATGGCACCGCTGCCGATGGCCGTCGTGCCCGTAGTTGCTGAAGTGCCCGGAACAGATAGGTAACTCAAGCCAACTTGACCATTGGCTGGCCCTGCGGAGCCAGAGGCGAGGCCCACATTGAGGTTTTGAATAAAGCCCTGCCCGAGCGGCGACGCGGTCGTCGGTACGCCCGACACCGAGGCACCGCCGGAGGTCGTGGTCGTGCCCGAGGCGAGCGCCTGAGAGTAGTTGTTGGCCGTCGGAAGATTGTCGTTGGTCAGGGTGAGAACCTGCGACAATGTCGCCCCAGAGCGAAAGTTGCCGAAGTTCACCGACGTCGCGGAGAGAAGTGGCTGGGCGAGCACCGGGTTGGCCGCGTTGAGCGTGTTGCCGGCACTGCCGATCTGGTTGTTGTCCTCGACATAAAGAAAGTTGCTCAGGTTTCCGCCACTCGTGCTGGTCAGCTGCAGAGGACCAGGTCTCCATGAGTACGTTCTGCCTGCACCGGTTGCGGTGGTCGACAACTGCACCGAATACTCACCCGCAGTAAGAAAAATGGGCGCGCTCAGTGAGGCGAAGATGTTGTTGCCACCGGCTGTCGGATAACTTGTTGCGGAGACCGTGGTGATCCCCAGCGACACATTGGTGCCGGTTGTCACGTTGGTGCCGGACACTCCACCGAGCCCGTTATAAAGGTTGAAGACGACGGGAGCGGTCGTATTTTGGCCCCTGTCGACGAAGAAGGCGAACTGCACGCCCTGTAGATTGGCCGCCCCGCCTGCCAGGGTGACGCCGAAGTTGTAGGTGATTGGATTGTTGATATCGAAGACTCTTGTCTGGGTGGTCGGGAGGCCGATCTGGAAGACGAGGTTCTCCGCACGCACTGTTGCAGCGGGGAGCCACGTGATGAGCAGGCAGGCAACAAGTCGGCGGAGGCGAGAGGTGGGCATCGGGTGTTCGCTTCAGGTGGCCGGGGAGGCGCCGCACGTGGTGCGACGGGCTGGGTTTGCCAACCGGACCAAAGGAGTTGCACGTTCCGCGCCAATCGGCTGATTCGTCCCTGGATTTGCCCGATTCGTCCCAGCGGCACTTTGGGCATGCGCTTTCAGGTAATGACGCAAGTGCCTGCTGCAGAGAGGCTTACGTAAAAATTGCTGACTCTGTGGGCAGTGGCAGGCTTTTCGAAAAGCGCACCAGCGACGGCGGGCTGAGTCGGGGGGGTGGAGCGATTCGCACCACCGCGCTGGAGCGAATCGCCCCAGTGGGACCCACGCACTGGAGCGAATCGCTCCAGTGCGTCAGCGCAGAGACTCACCTTCGTTCGCAAGATATCTCGCGAAACAGCAAGGTTTTCAGACGCAGCCTTGTACCCTGTCGCAGGTATCCTCTCATCCATCAGCGGCGAACCGCGTGCCAAACGCTTGACTTTTTTGGAGTCAGGCGATGTCAGCGGCAGCCGGTGGCGAGCTCTGCGACGTAGCGGCTGATGTCGGCGAGCATCGCCTCACGTGGCTGGCTGGCCGCCTCCGCGATCCGTCGTACGAGCGCCGATCCGACGATCACGCCGTCGGCGACCTCGGCCACGGCCCGAACCTGCTCCGGGTCGGAGATGCCAAAGCCCACCACGATCGGCACGTCGGTCTTGGTGCGGAGCCACTTCACCCGGTCGATCAACCCAGCAGGCAGTTCCGTCCGCGCACCGGTCACGCCCGCCACCGAGACGCAATAGAGAAAGCCGGTCGACTTCTTCGCGATCGCCTCGGCTCGCTCCGGCGGCGTGGTGGGCGTGACGAGCCGCACGAGCGCCAGGCCCGCGGTGCGGCAAGCGCTGTCGAGGTCGCCGCTCTCCTCGATCGGCAAATCGGGGACGACGAAGCCGGCCAGGCCGGCCGCTACCGCGTCGGCCACGAACCGGTCGATCCCCCGGCGAAAGATGAGCGAATAACTGGCCATGGCGAGGATGGGCATCGACACGCGGGCCGTGGCCTTCTTCGCCGCGCGAAAGACGCCCTCGAGCGTGATGCCTGCCGCGAGGGCCCGCGTGTAGGAAGACTGAATCACCGGGCCGTCGGCGATCGGGTCGCTGTAGGGTACGCCCAGTTCGCAGAGCGACGCGCCGGCCTTGTCGATCGCCTCCAGCACGGCCACGGTCGAGTCGAGGTCGGGATCACCGGCCGTCACGAAGGGTGCCAGAGCCTTTCTGGCGGCGGCACGATTCGCCGCAAACATCGCCTCGAGTCTGTCAATCGGCCGCGCTGGCGTGGTGGTCGTGCTCATGCTCATCCTGCTCGTGATGGGTTCAGGCCTGGGCCCCATCCGCGGTGAGCCCACGGAGCCGGGCGATCTCGGCGGCGTCTTTGTCGCCGCGGCCGGAGAGGCAGACGACGATGATCTCGTCGGGCGACCGCCGAGCCGCCTCGCGGACCGTCCACGCCAGCGCGTGCGCGGTTTCGAGCGCCGGCAGAATGCCCTCGTTGCGGGCCACGGTGTCGAACGCGTCGAGCGCCTCGAGGTCGGTCACGCTCGAGTATTCCACGCGGCCCATGTCGTGCCAGTAACTGTGCTCGGGGCCCACGCCCGGATAGTCGAGGCCGGCCGACACGGAGTGCACATCGGCGGTCTGGCCGTCCTGGTCCTGGAGAACGTAGCTCAGGCTGCCGTGCAGGATGCCGGGGCTGCCGTAGGAGAGGCTCGCGGCATGGTCGCCGGCCTGGCCCGACCGGCCACCGGCCTCGACGCCCACGAGCCGGACCTCCGGATGGTCGACGAAGGGATAGAACATCCCGGCCGCGTTGCTGCCGCCGCCGACGCAGGCCACGACGGCATCGGGCAGACGGCCGAACTGCTTCCGCGACATCTCGATCGTCTCGCGGCCGATCACGGATTGAAAGTCGCGAACGATCCTCGGAAAGGGGTGCGGGCCGACAACCGAGCCGATGATGTAGTGGGTGGTCTCGACGGAGCCCATCCAGTCGCGCATCGCCTCGTTGATCGCATCGCGGAGGGTCCGAGAGCCGCTCTCCACTGGCCGCACCTCGGCTCCCATGAACCGCATGTTGCGGACGTTGGGCGCCTGGCGACGGACGTCTTCGGCCCCCATGTAGACGACGCAGTCCAGGCCGAACCGGGCGCAGGCGGTGGCCGTCGCCACGCCGTGCTGGCCGGCGCCGGTCTCGGCGATGATGCGCCGCTTGCCCATGCGCATCGCCAGCAGCCCCTGGCCGAGCGTGTTATTGATTTTGTGGGCGCCGGTGTGGCTCAGATCCTCCCGCTTGAACCAGATCTGGGCTCCGCCGGCGAGTTGCGTGAGCCGCTTCGCAAAGAGCAGGGGCGTGGGCCGGCCCACGAAGGCCGAGAGCAGACCATCGAGTTCGGCGGCGAAGGCGGGATCGGCCACCGCCTCGGCATACGCCCGTTCCAGCTGATCGAGGGCCGCCGACAGCGTTTCGGGCACGTAGCGGCCGCCGAACTTGCCGAAGCGACCGTAGACGTCTGGCACGCTGGACAATGGAGCCGAAAGGGTGGGGCTGGCTGGCATGAACAGTTCCTCGGCGGGCCACGGGAGGGACGTGCGAGCGAATGGGAGCGAGTTGATCCGCGACCGCCAGCGATTGTAGCCTGCCGGGGTTCAGCCACCATCCACGCCCGCCTCAGCCGCGATGCCCGAACTGCCGGAAGTCGAGACGATGCGGCGTGGCCTCGCGGCCATCGTGGGGCGAAGCATCGCCGCCGTCGAGTTTCCGCGAAGCCGGGTGCGGCCGCTCTCGATCGAGCCCCGCCCGGTGGCGCTTGCCCGGCGGGTGGTCGGCCTCTCGGTCGCCGCGGTGCACCGGCGCGGAAAGCGGATTGTGATCGAGCTGGCCCCCCCGGCCCCCCGGCGCCGAAGGGCCACCGCGATCGTCGCCTCGACCACATCCCGCGGGTCGCCGCGGCTCTGGCTCGCCATCGAGCCGCGGATGACCGGACTCATGCTCCTCGTCGATCCGCCCACCGTCGAGCATGTCCGCATGGTGGTCACGTTCGCGGGAGCGGCAACGGCCTCCGACGCGTCGCGACTGCGATTCTGGGATCGGCGCGGCCTCGGCACGATCCGCCTGCTCGACGACCACGGCCTCGAGGCAGCCTGCGGCTCCCAGAAGCACGGTCCCGACGGGCTGGTCGTCACGGGCCAGGAGTTGGCAGCTCGGCTCGCCGACTCGCGGCGGGCGATCAAGGTGGCCCTCCTCGACCAGCGAGCCGTCGCCGGCATCGGCAATATCTATGCCGCGGAGATTCTCTTCCGCTGCGGCATCGATCCGCGGAGCCGCTGCCGGCGGCTGACGCGGGAGCAGTGGCGGCGGATCGCCGACGAGACTCGCCGCGTGCTCGCCGAGGCGGTCGATCACGAGGGCTCGAGCATCGGCGATGAGACGTACCGTACGGCCGACAACCGGGTGGGTCGGTTTCAACAGCGGCACCGCGTGTATGGCCGCGAGGGGGAGCCTTGCCCGACGTGCGGCACAGCCGTCGTGCGCATCGTTCAGACCCAGCGGGCGACATTCTTCTGCCCGACGTGCCAGCGGCGGGCGTGAGGGCCACTCCGCACGATCACCGGCCGACCGGCCGTGGGTCTGCGGCGTTTGGCACGCAGCGGGCGGGTGTCGTAGGCTGAAGAGAATGGTGGAAACCTGATCCCGCCGGAGGTTCGCGATGATGCGATTGTCTCGACGCGACATGCTGCGATCCTCGGCGCTCGGAGCGGCTGCAGCGGCTTTTCGCAGCCCGATCGCGGCGGTGGCCGAAGCCGCAGCGGCCGACTCGGCCGAGTCACTTGCCAGCCGGCTGCATGCCTCGCTGACGGATGTCCAGCGGCAGCAGGTCTGCTTCCCGTGGGACTATGTCCATCCCAAGCTGGGGCTGCTGCGAACCCGCGTGGGCAACAACTGGAACGTGACCAAGCCGGCGGTGACGAGCGACTTCTTCACGAAGGACCAGCAGCAGCTGGTTCGTGACATCTTCGAGCATCTGATCGAGCCGGAGTGGCACGCCCGATTCGACAAGCAGCTCGAGGACGACACCGGCGGATTCGGCCATGATCAATCGATCGCGCTGATCGGCGAGCCGGGCAGCGGGAGCTTTCAATTCCTGCTCACCGGCCGCCACATGACGCTCCGGTGCGACGGCGACTCGGCCGAGCATGTGGCCTTCGGTGGGCCGATCTTCTACGGCCACGACACGGCCGGCGGCACGGAGGACAAGGATCACGAGGGCAACGTCTTCTGGCCGCAGGCGATCGCCGCCAATGGCGTCTATGCGATGCTCGACGGCCGCCAGCGGACGATGGCCCTGGTCGCGAAGACGCCCCGCGAGAACGCGGTCGCGTTTCGGGCCCATGGGCAGGAGCCCGCCGGGATTCCCGTGTCGGAGCTCTCGGACGACCAGCGAGCGGAGCTCGAGCGGGTGCTCGGCGTGCTCCTGGAGCCGTATCGCACCGTGGATCGCGATGAGGTGCGCGGCTGCCTGTCGCGGCAAGGGGGGCTCGATCGCTGCCGGCTCGCCTTCTACGGCGACGACGACATCGGCCGCGACGACGTCTGGGACAACTGGCGGCTGGAGGGCCCGGCCTTTGTCTGGCACTTCCGCGGAGCGCCCCACGTGCATGTGTGGGTCAATATTGCCGACACTCCCGATATCCCCCTCAACGCCTGACACGAGTTCCCGCATCACGCATGACCGATTGCTGCATCATCGGCGGGGGCATTGTCGGGCTGTCGATCGCGCGGGAACTCGCCGGCCGCGGCCACTCCGTCCGCGTGCTGGCCCGCGAGCGTCGCCACGACACGGCCTCCTGGGCGGCCGCAGGCATCTTTCCGCCGGCTCCTGAGAGCGACGCCAACCTTCCCGGCGACGCGCTCACGGCCTGGAGCGACCGACTGCACCGCGAGTGGGCTCGCGAACTCCTCGACGAGACGGGGATCGACACAGGGCTCCGGGTGTGCGGCGGACTGCATGTCTGCGGGAATGATCATCAGCGACTCGATCAGCTCGCCGCTGCCGCCGAATCATGGCGTCGGCGGGGAGCGAGATGTGAGTCGCTCGATGGGGCGGGCGTGGCCGATCTCGAGCCGGCGCTGGCCGCTGCAGTGGCCCGGGGCGGAGTCGTGGCGGGGTTCGTGCTCCCCGACGAGACACAGATCCGGCCGCCGCGGCATCTCGAGGCCCTCGAGCGGTCGTGCGAACGCCGCGGGGTGGTGATCACGCACGATGCCACCGTCCACGAGATCCTCGTGCACGGCGGTCGCGTGGCAGGCGTGGTGGCCGACATCCGCCGCAGTCGCGAGACCGTTCGGGCTGAGACGTTTGTGCTTGCAGCAGGAGCCTGGTCGGGCAGTCTCGCCAACGCCGTGGGCCTGCGGCTCGAGACCCGGCCGATTCGAGGTCAGATCGCGCTCGTGAAGCTGGCACGGCCGGCGTTGGTCCGCGTGGTGAATCGTGGCCTCGACTATCTCGTGCCCCGCGACGACGGCACGCTGCTCGTGGGCTCGACGATCGAAGACGTCGGCTTCGACTGCTCGACGGAGGAGGACGCGATCGAGAGGCTCATGCGCGTGGCCCGGGATCTCTTGGGCGATGCCGGCATGGGCCATCCCGAGCGGTCCTGGGCGGGGCTGCGACCGGGCTCGGTCGACGGGCTCCCCTCCATCGGTCGCACGCCCGCGTGCGACAACGCGTTTGTGGCCGCGGGCCATTTTCGTGCGGGGCTCCATCAGTCCACGGGCACAGCCCTCCTGATCGCCGACCTGATCGAGGCCCGGGAGCCGGCGATGAGCGTGGCCGCCTTCGCGCCAGACCGCCCGGCCGCGCCGCCGGGCAAGGATTCCGTGGCCGCCTGCCTCGCGCGGGCCGCTGCCGAAGCCTGATTCGATGGAACGGCATCGGCGATCCGGGCATCGTCGGCGAAGGGGCGGCAAAAGTCTCCTCGCGTGGGGCCGCGACGGCCCCACGCTCGTCGAGCGTTCGCCGACCCCGTCGCCTCACCGCTCGATGCTTCACCGCATCGCTTCAGCGATCGGGAAAGCGGTCTACGCTGCCAGGGGCGCGAGCCGGCGGTGGAGGGCCTCGATGTCGGCGGCGGTGAGGCCGCGGTCGGGGTGCGCGGCCGCGAGCACCGCTGCCAGCCCTGCGAGCCGCTGCATGGCTGCGGGAATCCCGGCGGCGATCTCGTGGATCCTGAGCACGGTCTCGTCGTTCATCGGACGGGGCATGGCGGCATCGTGCTGCACGGTCGCCAGCAGGTCGCGGGATTCGTGAAATGTGCAGGGCCGAAGACCGGCACGCAGGTGCACGGCCTGCTCGACACGGCTGTCGCGGGAGACGAGCGTGAGCAGGCGGCCCTCGCCCGCCAGCACCACACTGGCCGCCGGACGACGTCCGCGGCAGGCCGCCAGCAGTCGCGCGATGCCGCCGTCTGACGCGAGATGCGCTTCATCGGCGATCACGATGTCGGGAAACTCGCGACGGCCCGAGGCAATCGCCGACTCCCATGCCTCCATCTCGAGACTCTCGATCGACATCGACCGGAGCCTCGAATCCGACGCGAGATGCGCGAGCACCGTGGTCTTGCCAACGCCCTGCGGTCCGCAGAGGAGGGCGACACCGCCAGGGTGCGCGATTCCGCAGGCGATCTTCGCGGCCGCAGCCTGTTGGGTGGGGGTCAGCCTTGTGACGGTGCCAGCGTTCATGCCATCCCTCCGGTGCCGGTCGTGGTCTCGACAGGCGTTGCAAACGAGATCACTTCGCCGAGCGGCTCGACGCCGATCGCCTCGAGGGCGACTCCCCACGAGGCTGGGGCTTCCCGGCTCCCCTTGCGGACGAGGATCGCGGCATCGCAGCCGGTGCTCGCCACCATGAGCCGTTGGCGATGAATCCTGCCGGGTGGAAACCAGACGCCGGCATCGACGAGCACGATCCGCTTGTCGTGAGTGGGCCCGCTCTCGGTCGCGGATCTGTTCTCCGCGAGCCCCGCGTGATCACGGCTCACGGCATCGCGACCCCGGTCGCGGAGGATGCGCAGGAGGGCTGCGATGAGCGTGGAGCAGCCGGCACCTCGTTCGCAGGCGACCACCGCGATCGCCCGACGTCCACGGCTGCGTGCCGATTCGATCTCATCGGCGAGCGTTGACCACTCCTGCCATGCGGTGTCGAGCAGTCGGCCGATAAAGTCAGTCGGCAGCGGCGGCACCGTGGCCGTCCGGGATGCGGTGGTTTGGGGAGCCGTGGTTTGGGGAGTCGTGGTTTGGGGAGTCGTCGTCGCGGGAAATGCGTTCCAGCGGTCCAGAAAAGCGTGATCGAGGAGGTCGAGCGTCATCGTGCCACCGTCCCTGCGGGCGTGGGTGGCGACTGCGTCCGGGCCAACCGCTCGAGACGACTGTGTTCGGCCCGACGCCCGTCATTCCAGGAGGCGAGCGACCACGCCAGGGCCGCGATCACCGCCAGAGCGGCGACGGATCCGAGCGGGAACCGGGGGCCGGAGCGTCGATGTCGTTGCCGTGACACGGAAGGGGAGGGAGGGAACGCGGGTCGTGGAACCGATGCCGGCGATGCCTCCGTCGGCTCTGACGGTGGCGGCGACTGTGCCACCGCCTGCTGCACCGTCGGCACCAACCCGGCGCATGCCGGGGCAGCGCACGACGTTGCCGATGGCTCCAGCGCAGGGATGCGGGCGAGAATCTTCATGGTAAACCCCGTGGTGAATCGTCGGCCGTGGCCGGCCGCCTTGAACGGGTCCACGGCGACGGACGGCCCCTTCCCATTCCGCACCGCCGGGCTCGCCATTCGCGCCACAGAGCCCGCACAGTATGCCTCGTTCCCCGGGTCGCCTATGATCACGACAAGCCGGTCGACCGGCTGATTCACCGTCGTTCACTTCCTTTTCACACCCCCGTTTCAGGATCTCGGATCGTCGATGTCGACCACCTCTCCCGCCAGTCGTTCCGATCTGCTCCGCTCCGTTCTCGCCAGCCGCATCGGCATCCTCGACGGGGCCATGGGCACGATGGTGCATGCCCTGGCCCTCGACGAGCAGGGCTTTCGGGGTGACCGCTTCGCCGGGCACCACCGCGATCTCAAGAACTGCATCGACGTCCTCACGCTCACGCAGGGCGACGCGATCCGGGGCATTCACGCGGCCTACCTGGAGGCAGGGTCCGACATCGTCGAGACCAACACCTTCGGGGCCACGAGCGTGGCCCTGGCCGACTTCGGGCTCCAGGGCTTCACGCGGGAGATGAACCTCGTTGCCGCCCGGCTGGCCCGGGAGGCCGCCGACGCCGCCACCGCGAAGACCCCCGCCAAGCCCCGGTTCGTGGCCGGTTCGATCGGTCCCACGAACAAGCAGCTCTCCATCGCGGGCAACGTCGCCGATCCCGGCCACCGCGACGTGACGTTCGATCAGATGGTGGCGGCCTACCGCGAGCAGATCGAGGCCCTCATCGACGGGGGCGTCGACATCCTCCTCGCCGAAACGGCCTTCGACACGCTCGTGCTCAAGAGCTGCCTGCACGCGATCGAGCAGGTGTTTTCGGATCTGGGCCGGACGCTGCCGGTGATGGCATCGTTCACAATCTTCGAAGGAGGCCGGACGCTCTCTGCGCAGACGGTCGAGGCCTGCTGGGCGAGCATTTCGCACATCGACCTCTTGAGCGCCGGGATCAACTGCGCCCTCGGGCCGGAGAAGCTCCGCACCCATGTCGCCGATCTCTCGCGGTGCACGCCGCGTCTGGTGAGCTGCTATCCCAACGCCGGGCTGCCCAATGCCATGGGAGGCTTCGACGAGACGCCGGAAATGATGGCCTCGGTGCTGGAGGAGTTTGCCCGGGCGGGCTGGCTCAACATCGTCGGCGGCTGCTGCGGCACCACCCCGGCGCACATCAAGGCCATCGCCGACGTGATGGCCAACTATCCGCCCCGCACTCCCGCCGAGCCGCCCCGGCGGTCGCGGTATTCGGGCCTCGAACTGCTGGAACTGCGACCCGAGAGCAGCTTCACGATCATCGGCGAACGGACCAACGTCACCGGTTCGCGGGCCTTCGCCAGGCTCATCAAGGAGGAGCGGTACGAGGAAGGGCTGGGGGTGGCCCGTCAGCAGGTGGAGAACGGTGCCAACATCATCGACATCAACGTCGACGAGGGCATGCTCGACGGCGTGGCCGTGATGACGAAGTTCCTCACGCTCCTCTCGAGCGAGCCGGAGATCTCCAAGGTTCCGATCATGATCGACTCCTCCCGCTTCGAGGTGCTCGAGGCGGGGCTGAAGTGCGTGCAGGGGAAGGGGATCGTCAACTCCATCAGTCTCAAGGAGGGCGAGAAGACGTTTCTCGAGCACGCTCGCATCGTCCGCAGCCATGGGGCGGCGGTCGTGGTGATGGCCTTCGACGAGGAGGGGCAGGCGACCGACGTCGATCGCCGGGTGTCGATCTGCAAGCGAGCCTACGCCCTGCTCACGGAGAAGGCGGGCTTTCCGCCGGAAGACATCATCTTCGACCCCAACATCCTCACGGTGGCCACCGGCATCGAGGAGCACAACCGCTACGCCCTCAACTTCATCGAGGCCACTCGCCTGATCAAGGAAGCGATGCCGCTGGTGCGGGTTTCCGGGGGCGTGAGCAACATCTCGTTCTCCTTCCGCGGCAACGACGCCGTCCGCGAGGCGATGCATTCCGTGTTTCTCTACCACGCCATTCGCGCGGGGATGGACATGGGCATCGTCAACGCGGGGCAACTGGCGGTCTACGAGGAGGTCGAGCCCGAACTCCGCGAACGCATCGAAGACGTGCTCTTCGATCGACAGCCCGACGCCACCGACCGGCTCATCGAATACGCCGAGACGGTCAAGAAGCGGGATCCGGCGGACCTCGCCCGGGCCGACACGTGGCGGAGCCAGGATGTCGAGAGCCGCCTCACGCACGCGCTCGTGAAGGGCATCGCCGACCATGTCGAGGAAGACGTCGACGAGGCCCGGCAGCAGTATGCCACGAGCCTCGAGATCATCGAGGGCCCGCTGATGCGGGGCATGCAGACGGTCGGCGATCTGTTCGGCGAGGGGAAGATGTTCCTGCCGCAGGTGGTGAAGAGCGCCCGCGTCATGAAGCGGGCGGTCAACC
>JAUMAF010000029.1:0-15824 GCA_032117045.1 Pirellulales bacterium
AACCGCCGCCTGGCATACGACCCAAATGTCTGTCGCCGGCGGTCCTTGGAGAGGGCATCGACAAGCCGTTCGACGTGGCCCGGCCAGTCGCCGCCGAGCAATCGCTCGTGCACGTCATGAACGGGCAGGCGGGAGGTGGCTCGTTGCCGAGACAGCATCGCCATCAGCCGCCTGCGGGCGTGGGCACCTGCGGGCATCGGCTCACCTTCCACGGCGATGCCACCTGGTTTCGCATGGCGCTGGTGCAGGCCCTGATGGCGGAGTCTCTCGGCGAGCACGTCGAGATCGCGGGCGTTGCCCGCGGCACGACGGATCCGTCGTAGCCACTTCTCAAACCATTCCCGGGACTGGACAGGCACGAGATCGTGAAACGCATCGAAGGCTGCGAGCGTCCGCCGCGTGGCGACCCGCAACTGGTGAATTCGTTCGGGATCTCGGGAATCGCGACATGCCGCGATCAGCTCGGACCAGACGGCCTCGAGACGGTTTCGGAGCGTGCGAATGGCGACGTCTCGGACCAGTGCCTGAGGATCTTCGGTGACCTCCCAGACACGGACCGGAGTCGCGATACGCCTGCCTACGGTTGCCATGGAACTCAGATTCCGAGGGACCTGGAGGAGGATCGGTGTCAGGCCGGGCCGCCGTCCCGACACTGTAGGCGTCCGCGCGGTCCCGTTCCAGCAACCGCCGCCATCCCCGATGTCTGAGCGTGGCCGCTCAACGGGCACCGACGGTCTTCGGGCTCGGTGCCTCGCCGGCGTCCGAGTGCGCCAGAGGCTGCTTCGTGACCAGCACATCCGACACGAAGACGATTCCCGCTCCCAAGGCTCCGTCCCCCGTCCACAGCCGGCCCTTGACCTCGATCGCATCGCCGGCCGACACCAGCTCGATCTGCGACGCGTCGAGCGTGGCCACGGCATCGGCGGCCAGCGGCAGAGTGATCCGTCGAATCCTGCCGGCATCGACTCTCAGGCTGAGCATGTCCCTCTTCAGGCTCACGACCGTGCCGACGATCACGCCGTTGCGGCCCGCCTGCACGTCGTCGGGCTCGAACCCGGGCGGCGGAGTGACGATCTCGAAGGCATCGACGGGCTCGGTGCCGCGTCCCCGGGCATCGACCTCGGCCCGCAGGCGAACGATCATGCCCTGAGCGAGGATGGCCGCCGGCGCCTGACCCCTGACAACGAAACGCGTGACGCCCGCCGGATGAAACTGAGCCACGAGCGGCTCGGCGTGAGACGCCGCGTCGGCACCCTCCACGAATGCCATCATGCCTCCGGCGAGTTGGCCGGAAGCCGCCTGCACGATTCCCCGAAACTCTGCTTCCGGCAGCCGGTCGATCACCAGTTTATTCTCGGCCACAGGCGTGGTGATCGCCTTGTTCGACCCACGGCAGGCGCCGAGATTCCAGAGCCGTTCGTACGCCTGCTGAAGTTTTGCCGACTTGTAGAACGTGCCCCACTGGATGGTGCCATCCGCCGCGATCGGGGCGATCATCGCCTCCTGGGAGTCGGCATACGGATTGTAGGCGGCGCTCTGGCCATGGGCGGCAGCCGATAGCACGGCTGCCAGCAACGCTGCGAGCGACGGGGACGTTCTCATCGAGATGCTCCTGCCGGGCATGGGGGACGAAACGTCCTCCCTGCCTCGACAGTACTTCGGCAACCGCCGGTCTGCAAAAATGCAACGTGGGCAGTCGTAACGACGGCAGCGAATGTGCCGTTATTCGCCGTCGTCGTCCCCGCCCGCCAGGCCGAGTTGCTCGAGCGTGGCCACCTCTCCACCGGCTGCCACCGCGGCATCCGCGAGGCCTTCCCCGGCGACAGCTGCTTCGAGCAGCGGAAACTGGCGGGCCAGCACGTTTTCACGATCCATCCGCAGCGACTCGAGGGCCTCCGGACGCACGCGGACCTCTGCCGACTGGAACGTGTTGAAGCCCGTTCCGGCCGGGATGAGATGCCCGAGGATCACATTTTCCTTGAGGCCGACCAGATTGTCGATCTTGCCGGCAAGCGCCGCCTCCGTGAGCACCTTGGTGGTCTCCTGGAAACTCGCCGCCGAGATGAAGCTCGAACTCTGCACGCTCGCCTTGGTGATGCCGAGCAGTTGGGTGCTCGCCGTTGCCGGCTTGGGCTTGGCCCCCTTCGCGGCCGCTCCGCCGAGCGTCTCGATCTGCGCGTTGGCCTGCGCGAGAACGTCCTTGGGCACGATGCTCCCGACGGCATACTCGCTGTCACCCTTGTCGGTGACCCGCACGCAGTCCGCCAATCGTTCGTTGGCCTGTCGGAAGTCGAACTTGTCGAGAACGCTTCCGGGGAGAAGGTTCGTGTCGCCGACTGTCTCGATCTTCACCTTTCGGAGCATCTGAGACACGATGATCTCGATGTGCTTGTCATCGATATCGACTCGCTGGCTCCGATACACGTTTTGGATCTCGCGGGTGAGGTACTGCTGAACGGCCTCCTCGCCCGAAATCCGCAGGATGTCATGTGGCACCAGCGGCCCGTCGACGAGCGCCTCGCCCGCCTTGACGATGTCGCCGGCGTGAACACGCATGTGCTTCCCGTGGGTCACGAGGTGCTCCCGCTCGAGGCCGCTCTCGTTCTTGACCACGATCGTCCGCTTGCCACGCCGCTTCTCGCCCAGAAGTTCGACCTTGCCGTCGATCTCCGCCATGATCGCCGGATCCTTCGGCTTTCGTGCCTCGAAGATCTCGGTCACGCGGGGCAGACCCCCGGTGATGTCCTGGGTGCCGGATGCCTCGCGCGGCGTCTTGGCCAGAACGTGGCCGGCAGCCACCGTCTCGCCCGGTGAAACCTCGATGTAGGCCTTCTCCGGCAGGTAGTAGAAGTCGAGGATTTTCCCCGATTCATCCTCGAGCACGACCTGCGGGTGATACACACCCTTGTGCTCCATGATCATGCGCCGAAGATGACCGCTCGGATCCTTCTCCACGCGGAGCGTCTCGCCCTCGATCACGTCCTCGTAACGCACCTTGCCCGCAACTTCCGAAAGAATCGGGATCGAGTGCGGATCCCACTGCACGAGCACCGTGCCCGGCTTGACCTCTTCGTCATCCTTCACCTTGAGGATCGCACCGGCTGGGATCTCGAACTTCTCGAGTTCCCGGCCCTTGGCGTCGATGATCGCCATCTCTCCATTGCGGGCAAGCACCACGGCCTCACCCTGCTCGTTTTGCACGGTGCGAAGCCGCGTGAACTTCACCGTACCGCCACGCTTCGCCTTGTTCTCGCTCTCCTCGATGGCACGCTGACCGACGCCACCGATGTGGAACGTCCGCATCGTCAACTGCGTGCCGGGCTCGCCGATGCTCTGGGCGGCGATGATGCCGACCGCCATGCCCTCCTCCACCATCGAGCCCGTGGAGAGGTCCATGCCGTAGCAGAGCCGGCAGACGCCCAAGGGCGCCTCGCAGGTCAAGGGGCTGCGGACCTGGATTTTCTCCAGCCCCAACTCCTCGACCTGCCGAGCCGTGGTCGGCGTGAGCATGTCGTCTTCGTGCACGATCACGTCGTCGGTGATCGGGTTGCGGATGTCGGCCCGGCTCACACGGCCACGAATGCCGTCAGCGAGGCTCACCTCCACCTTCTCACCCCGGTAGATCACACCCTTGGTGATGCCCTGCGTCGTGCCGCAGTCGTGCATCGTGACGACCACGTTTTGAGCCACGTCGGCAAGTTTCCGGGTCAGGTAGCCCGAGTCGGCCGTCTTGAGGGCCGTGTCGGCCAGACCCTTTCGGGCACCGTGCGTCGAGCTGAAATACTCGAGCACCGTCAGACCCTCGCGGAAGTTTGCCTTGATCGGCGTCTCGATGATCTTGCCCGAAGGCTTTGCCATCAGGCCTCGCATGCCGGCCAACTGACGGATCTGCTCCACGCCGCCTCGGGCACCGGAGTGGGCCATCAGGAAGATCGGGTTCACGTAGCCCTTGCGACGCGTGTCGCGAGCGTCGGTGTCCTGCTCGAGCTCCGCCATCATCTCCTTGGTGATCTGCTCGCGGGCATGGGTCCAGGCATCGAGCACCGAGTTATACCGTTCGCCGTCGGTGATCACGCCCTTCTGATACCGCTTGAGGATCTTCATCACTTCCTTCTCGGCATCACCGATGATCCGCGTCTTGTTCGCGGGCGTGATGAGATCGTCCGTGGCAAACGAGAGTCCGCTCTTCGTGCTCCAGCCGAAGCCGACCCGATTCATGTCGTCGAGCAGGTCGATCGTCTTGCGGCGACCGAGCGCCTGGTAGCAGTCGGAGATCACGCGGGCCAGCTCGCTGGACCGCATCGGGATGTTGTAGAAGAGCATCCCTTCGGGCAGCGCCGAGTTGAAAAGGACACGGCCGACCGTGGTCTCGATCACGGCGCCGGGCTTGGACTGGGCCTCGACCTCCGTCTTGAGACGGCGATTCGGCGGCAGCTTTACTTTGATCTTCGCGTGCGTGTGCACCTTGCCCAGCGAGTGGGCGATCTCGACCTCCGCGAAGTTCTTAAACACCATTCCCTCGCCCTTGCGGCCCGCGATCAGCATGGTGAGGTAGTAGCAGCCCATCACCACGTCCTGCGACGGGGAAATGATCGGGGCGCCGTTCGCGGGGCTGAAGATGTTGTTGGTCGACAACATCAGCGTGTGGGCCTCCACCTGGGCCTCGATCGAGAGCGGCAGATGGACGGCCATCTGATCGCCGTCGAAGTCGGCGTTGAAACCCTTGCAGACGAGCGGATGGAGCTTGATCGCATTGCCCTCGACGAGCACCGGCTCAAACGCCTGGATGCCCATGCGATGGAGCGTGGGAGCACGATTGAGCAGCACCGGATGGTTGCGGATCACCTCTTCGAGGATGTCCCAGACCTCGGCGTCCTTCCGCTCGAGCATCTTCTTGGCGCTCTTGATCGTGTCGGCGTGGCCGAGCTCCTTGAGCCTCCGGATGATGAACGGCTGATAGAGCTCGAGCGCGATCTTCTTGGGAAGACCGCACTGATGGAGCCGAAGATTCGGCCCCACCACGATCACCGATCGCGCGGAATAATCGACGCGCTTGCCGAGCAGGTTCTCGCGAAAGCGGCCCTGCTTGCCCTTGATCATGTCGGTCAGGCTCTTGAGCGGCCGGTTGCTCGAGGCCAGCACGGGCCGCTTGCAGCGATTGTTGTCGAAGAGGGCGTCGACCGACTGCTGCAACATCCGCTTCTCATTGCGGATGATCACCTCGGGCGCGTTCAGATCGACGAGCTTCTTCAGGCGGTTGTTGCGATTGATGATCCGGCGATACAGATCGTTGAGGTCGCTGGTGGCGAAGTTGCCGCTGTCCAGCATCACGAGCGGACGGAGATCCGGCGGGATCACGGGGATCACGTCGAGGACCATCCACTCGGGCTTGTTCTCGCTGTCGCGAATGCTCTCGACGATCTTGAGCCGGTTGACGAGATCCTTCTTCTTCTGCTTCGAGTTGGTGGTCGCGAGGTCGATGCGGAGATCCCGCGAGAGCGTGACCAGATCGAGCCCGAGCAGCAGTTTGCGGACAGCCTCCGCCCCCATCTCGGCATCGAAACTGCCTTCACCGTGCGTGGCGCGGGCCTCGCGAAACTCCTCTTCCGTCAGCAGTTGCTGCTTCTTGAGCGGAGTGTCCTTCGGATCGAGGACCACGTAGTCCTGAAAGTAGATCACCTTCTCGAGGCTCGACGTCTTCATGTCGAGCAGCGCGCCGAGGCGGCTCGGCATCGCCTTGAAGAACCAGATGTGGACGACGGGCGCCGCCAGTTCGATGTGGCCCATCCGCTTACGACGCACACGGCTGTGCGTGACCTTCACGCCGCAGCGATCGCAGATCATTCCCTTGTACTTCATGCCGCGGTACTTGCCGCAGGAGCATTCCCAGTCCTTCTCCGGTCCGAAGATCTTCTCGCACATCAGGCCGTCCTTTTCGGGACGGAAGGTGCGGTAGTTGATCGTTTCGGGCTTCTTGACTTCGCCGAAAGACCAGCTGCGGATGTCGTGCGGCCGGGCCAGGCTGATCTTCACCGCTGAATAGTCGTTGACGCGATCGTAGGTGGATTCACCGATGCTCACGTGTCGTCTCCTCGAAAGTCTTTCGGTCCAAGTCTTCGGCCTGTGTGATCAACCGTCGGCCGTCACGCCGGAGGCGTGACCATCAACCAAACCGCTGGGACCCGCGGTCCCGGCGGTCTCCTCAGCGGGCGAAGGCCACGATGGCTACGCCCGCCTGAAACTAGATCCGTCGCTTCTCCAACTGCATGTTCAGCGCGAGCCCGCGAATCTCGTTCGTGAGCACGTCGAAGCTGGCGGGAGTGCCGGCCTCGAGCGTGTTCTCGCCCTTCACCATGCTCTCGTAGATCTTGGTGCGACCCTCGACGTCGTCGCTCTTCACGGTGAGAAGCTCCTGGAGAATGTAGGCCGCACCGTAGGCCTCCAGCGCCCACACTTCCATCTCGCCGAAACGCTGTCCGCCAAACCGGGCCTTGCCGCCCAGCGGCTGCTGCGTGATCAACGAGTAGGGCCCCGTCGACCGGGCATGCACTTTGTCGTCCACGAGATGGTGGAGCTTCAGCATGTAGATGTAGCCCACAGTCGTCTCCTGCTCGAGCGGCTCGCCCGTGCGGCCGTCAAACAACTGCGCCTTGCCATGCCTTGGGAGCTTGGCGTCCTCGAGGAGCTGGTTGATGTCCTCCTCGCTCGCCCCGTCAAAGACTGGCGTCACGGCCTGGAAGCCGAGCAGTTTGCCGGCCCAGCCGAGATGCGTCTCGAGAATCTGTCCCACGTTCATGCGGCTCGGCACGCCCAGCGGATTGAGCAGGATCTGGAGCGGCGTTCCGTCGGCCAGAAACGGCATCTCCTCCTTCGGCAGGATCTTGGCGATCACACCCTTGTTGCCGTGGCGGCCGGCCATCTTGTCGCCGACCGAGATCACTCGCTTGGCGGCCACGTAGACCTTGACCATCTGCAACACGCCGGGCCGCAGTTCGTCGCCCCGCTTCATGCTGTTGAGCGTGCGGTCGCGGCCGTCGATGGCCTCTTCGACCGCCGGCCACATCGTCTTGATGATCTTGTCGACGTCGGTCTTCCGCTGCGGCGACCGAATGTCGAACTCATCCGGCTTGAAGGCGGCGGCCCGTTCGGCCACGACCTTGTGGTCCTGATTTCGCACCAGCGGACTGCCGTCGGCGGCCGTGAGCGGCTTTTGCAGGACCTTCTCCATCTCCGCCACCATCGCCGCGAAGGCCTCGGCCACGCGGAGATTGCCCTGGCTTTCGGCCTCCTTGAGCTGCTTTTGGAACTCCCGCCGCTCGTCCTCGGAAAGGCTCATCTGCCTCGAGAACTTCTCGGTCGCGGTCACGATGCCCTCGACGCCCGACGGCACCTCGAGCGAGTCGTTCTTCACGTCCTCGCCGGCACGGCCGAAGATCGCATGCAGCAGTTTCTCTTCCGGCGTCAGTTCCGTCTTGCTCTTGGGCGAGACCTTGCCGACCAGAATGTCGCCCGGGCGGACATAGGTGCCGATGCGGACGATGCCGCTCTCGTCGAGGTTGTGGAGCGCCCGCTCACCCACGTTCGGAATGTCGCGCGTGAACTCCTCGCGACCGAGCTTGGTGTCGCGGATCTCGATGTCATATTCCTCGATGTGAATCGAGGTGTAGACATCGTCCTCCACCAGCTCCTCGCTGATGATGATGGCGTCTTCGAAGTTGAAGCCGTCCCAGGCCATGAAGCCCACGAGCACGTTGCGGCCAAGGGCGAGCTCGCCCTTGTAAGTGGCGGCACCGTCGGCGATGACTTCGCCCTTCTCGACCTTTTGACCGAGCGCCACGATTGGCTTCTGATTCTGGCACGTCCGCTCGTTGAGACCGACATACTTTCGGAGCGGATACACATCGGGAGCCGCACCGGTCGGCGGGGAGACCTCGATCGACTCGGCGTCCACGTACGTCACGGTGCCCTTGCGAGCGGCCCTGACGAGCAGGCCGGAGTTGGTCGCGACATCGCGTTCCATTCCGGTCGCAACCACCGGCGGCTCCGTCACGAGCAGCGGCACGGCCTGGCGCTGCATGTTGGATCCCATGAGCGCGCGATTGGCGTCGTCGTGCTCGAGGAAGGGAATCAGACCCGCCGACACGCCCACCATCTGGCTGGGCGCGACGTCGATGTATTCGATGTTTTCGGCCGGCACGAGCACGAAGTCGCCGCGATAGCGGGCGATCACCGTCTCGCCGACGATCTTGCCATCGACCACGGTGGCATCAGCCGGGGCCAGATGGGCCTCGTGCTCCTCGTCGGCACGCAGCCAGACCACGTCGTCGGTCAGCTTGCACTTCGAAACCTTGCGGTAGGGAGTGACGAGGAAACCGTAGGAGTCGACGCCCGAATAGATCGCGAGGCTCGAAATCAGGCCGATGTTCGTGCCTTCCGGAGTCTCGATCGGGCAGATGCGGCCGTAGTGCGAGATGTGCACGTCGCGCACCTCGAACCCGGCACGCTTCCGATTGAGACCGCCAGGGCCGAGGGCCGAAAGCCGTCGCTCGTGCGTGAGCATCGAGAGCGGATTGGTCTGGTCAACCACCTGCGAGAGTTCGCCACGGCCGAAGAAATACTCGATGGCAGCGGAGATGCTCTTCGGATTGATGAGCGTTCGCG
This sequence comes from Pirellulales bacterium, assembly GCA_032117045.1. Taxonomy (GTDB): domain Bacteria; phylum Planctomycetota; class Planctomycetia; order Pirellulales; family UBA1268; genus QWPN01. The sequence goes on from JAUMAF010000029.1 coordinate 8,662, forward strand.
GCGACATCTCCGCGACGTCCTTGAGGCTCATCCGCTCTTGCACGGTGCGACGAAGCTTGAGGAACCCCTTGCGGAGCTCGTCGCTCGCCAGTTCGTCGATCGTCCGCAGCCGACGATTGCCGAGATGATCGATGTCGTCCACCTCCACCTCGCCCTCGCCCTCGCTGAGCTGGAGCATGTAGCGGATGGCGGCGAGCAGATCTTCCGAACGGAGCGTCATCTCCGTCTCGGGAACATCGAGGCCGAGCTTGCGGTTGATGCGAAAGCGGCCGACGCGACCAAGGCGGTAGCGGTTGGTGTCCTTGAACTTCTCGTCGAAGAGAGCCCGCGCCTTGTCGAGCGCGGCCGGATTGCCCGGCCGCAGCCGCTGATAGATCCGCACGAGGGCATCCTCGTGACTCGGCGCCACGCCCGTGCGTCGCTTCGATTCGTCGGCATCTTCCCGCAGGCTATTGATGATGAGCGGAACCTTCTGCTCCTGCATGACCTCGACCGCCGGCAGACCCGAGGTGCAGATCAACTCGGCCTGATCGTGGGTGATCTTGCAGCCGGCATCGACGATGATCTCGCCCGCCCGCTCGCTCGACTTGGGATAGACGATGTCGTCAACGGCGATCTTGCCTTCCAGCTTCACAACGCTCCGACCACCGGAAACCTTCTCCTTGGTCGTCTTATAGAAGAGCTTGAGGATCTCCGAATCGTGGGCGTACTTGGGATCCATGGCCCGCAAGAGCGTGAGGGCCGAAAACTTGCCGCTCTGATCGATCCGGACCTGGAGCGTGTCCTTCTTCGACACGTTGAGCTCGATCCAGCTGCCACGCTCGGGAATGATGCGGCAGTTGTGGGTCTTCCGATCGCTCGACTCCGTGTCGGCCACGAAGTCGATACCGGGCGAGCGGTGCAACTGGCTCACCACGACGCGTTCAGCACCGTTGATGATGAACTCGCCACCGCCGAGCATGATCGGAATGTCGCCGAGATAAACCTCTTCTTCGATCGGCTGCTCGCGAGTGAGCCGCAGCGAGACACGGAGCGGACGGCCGTACGTCAGCCGCAGCTGCCGGCACTCGTCGGGACTGTATCGCGGCTTGCCCAGCTCATACCGCAGATACTCGAGCTTGACCGTGCGGTCGTAGCTCTCGACCGGAAAGATCTCCCTCAGCACCCCTTCGATGCCGTGATCCTTCCGCTTGTTCGACGGCACGTCGTACTGCAGGAACGCGTCGAAAAAACGGGTCTGAATCTCGGTCAGGTCGGGAATGTGATGCGTGGCGCGGCGGCTGCCGAAGTGACGAATCTCAGAGGGCTGAAGGCGGCGTACAGCGCGGGTTGCCATTGACAGAAAACTCCTCGAAATGGTCTCGTGGCGGCCGCGCCCCGGCGCGATCCGATCAGGACACTCACACGAACACGATCACTGGACTGCCGAAACCGACTGCCGAAACTCGGGACCGTCCGCGACGCTGCGATCGGCGCGCACGGCTCAGCAAAAACGACGACCAGCGCGGGCGGCCATCAAACGAAGAAAAGTGGCGCAGGAACAAGTGGCGAGAAGGGGAAGGCGGAAAAGGCACCGACGAAGCAGACAGGCAAATACTATACCGTTTGGCGACAGGGAGACCAAACCCCCTGCCGCCAGACGGCTTTTTTGCTTGTTTTTACTTGATCGAGACCTTCGCGCCGGCTTCCTCGAGCTCTTTCTTGAGCTTCTCGGCGTCGGCCTTCGAGATGCCTTCCTTAATCTTCGAGGGAGCGCCCTCGACAGCGTCCTTGGCCTCCTTCAGGCCCAGCCCCGTGGCGGCACGAACCACCTTGATGACACCGATCTTGTTGTCACCGAAGGAGTCGAGCATGACATCAAACTCGGTCTTCTCTGCGGCAGCCTCGGCACCACCAGCACCACCGGCACCACCAGCCGGGGCGGCCATCATGACCGCACCACCAGCGGCGGGCTTGATCCCGTGAACTTCGTCCAGGTAATCGGAGAGTTCCTTCGCGGCCTTCAAGGTGAGGCCGACGATCTTGTCGCCGAGATCCTTGGTGTCCTTCGAGAATTCACGCGTCGCTTCAGCGGTTGCCATCGGTCGAGGTCCTTTCACTTCGAAAATGCGGTGCTATCGAGGGGCTCGACGACCGCGGGAATGGGGGGTGAGTGCCGTACGTTGAGTTGGTGAGCCAGCCGCCAGGACCCGGAGAGACCTGTCTAGCAAGCCCTTTGTCATACCATGAACGTGGGCGGAGTGAAGCCCGCCCCAAAAAAATCCGATCTCCAGGGACTTACGAGGCCGCCGGCTCGCCGCCGCCGGCCTTTTCGAGATCCTCCATCCGCGACTTGATCTGACCGGCCAGCGTGCCGCCGGCGGAGATGATCTGCCCGGAAAGAGTCGAACCCAAAGAGGAGACTTGGCCCGAGAGGATCGAGAGTTGCTCGGTGCGGGTGGGCCACTTGGCGACCCGCTTCACATCCGGGGCCTCGAGTCGCGAGCCGTCCAAGGCGCCGCCGCGGCATTCGAAACCCTCGAAATCCTTGACCCCGGCGAGCCGGTCGAGTTCCTTCGCCAGATCGACGACGTCCTCGCCTCCCCAGGCAATCGCCAGCATGCCCTCCGCCTGATCGAAGGCCGGGGCGAGGGGCGTGCCCGACATGGCGCGGCGGGCCAGACTGTTTTTGACGAGCTGGAGACTGATCCGCTTCTTGCGGAGCGTCTGGCGGAGCTGGGTGGTCTTTTGGGCGTCGAGCTTCCCGAGACTGACGACGATCACGTCGCCGACGCCTTGCAGGCGTCCCTTGAGATCGTCGACCAGCATGTCCTTGATGGCTTTGCTCATGGCGAATGACCGGCTTTGATACTGGATTGGAGGGGTAAAACTGTCGAAACGGGAGGCAGCCGCCGCTTATGCGGCCACCATGACTCCGGGCGTCATCGTGCCCGAGATCGAGATGCTCTTCACATACTGGCCACGCACGCTCGAAGGCGCCAGGCCGACGATGTGATCGATGAACGCACGGATGTTGTCCACGAGTTTGGCGGCATCGAAGCTCGCCTTCCCGACGACGGCATGCACGATGCCGGTCGGGTCGTTGCGAAACTCCACCTTGCCCGCCTTGTATTCGCTGACGGTCTTCTTGATGTCGGCTGTCACGGTTCCCGCGCGGGGGCTCGGCATCAGGCCGCGTGGACCGAGCACTTTGCCGAGCGGACCAACGAGGCCCATCATGTCGGGCGCCGCGATGCAGACATCGAAGTCGGTCCAGCCTTCCTTGATCTTCTTGGCGAGTTCGTCGGCCCCGACTTCCTCGGCACCCGCAGCCCGGGCGTCATCGGCGAGGTTGCCCTTCGCAAACACCACGACCCGCTTCGACTTGCCGATGCCATGCGGCAGCACGAGCGAGCCTCGGATGATCTGATCGGCCTGCTTCGGGTCGATCCCGAGCCGCATGTGGATCTCGATCGTCTGATCGAACTTGGTGGGCGGAAACTTCTTCAGGATCGCCACCGCCTGATCGAGCGGCAGGGAATCATCGGTCTTGGGCTTGACGGCGAGCATCGCCCGCATGCGCTTGGTGGTGGCCACGGTCTTGAATCCTCGGATAATCGCTGCGTGTGACGGGACGGTTCGAAAAAATGATGGTACTCGGGAAACGGGCCATTGCACGGGGCCGCCCCTTTTCAGCCTTCGACAGTGATCCCCATGCTGCGGGCAGTGCCCTCGACCATGCGGCGGGCATGCTCGCCGTCGCGGGCATTGAGATCCGCGCCCTTGAGGCGGACGATCTCGTCCACCTGGGCCTGGGTGACCTTGCCGACCTTGTCTTTGTTGGGCACTCCCGACCCCTTGGCAAGGCCGGCCGCCTTCTTCAGGAGCGCCGCCGCGGGGGGGCTCTTCGTGATGAAGTCGAACGACCGGTCGTTGTAAACCGTGACGACCACCGGGATAGGCATCCCCGCCGCCTCACGAGTCCGATCATTGAACTGCTGAACGAACTGGCCAAGGTTGATGCCGAACCGGCCGAGCGAGGTGCCCACTGGCGGGGCCGGAGTGGCCTGGCCGCCCGGCACCTGAAACTTCGCCTGTCCTACCATCTGCTTCGCCATCTCATTGACCTTTCTTCAATCGACTGCTTGAGGGGTGCGTCTGCTGCGCGGGTACGTCTGCTGCGCACACGCGTCAGACGGTCTCGATCTGCCAATACTCGATATCCACCGGGGTCGATCTGCCGAAGATGCTGAGCATCACGGTGACGCGACCGTTGGCCTCGTCGATCTGCTCGACCTCACCCTCGAAGTTCTCGAAGGTTCCTTCGTTGATCTTCACGCGGTCGCCCTTCTTGAACGCAATCTTCAGTCGCGGCGACTCGTCGGCCTTCTCTTCGGTCTTGTTCAACAACTTGGCGACGTCCTGCGGCAGCATCGGGCTGGGACGCCCGGCGGAGCCGGTGAAATCACCGATGCCTCCGGTCTCCCGCACGAGATACCACGTTTCGTCGTTCAAGATCATGTTCACCAGGATGTATCCCGGGTAGAGCTTGCGAGAAACCACGCGTTTTTTGCCACTCTTGAACTCGGTGACCTGCTCCTTGGGCACGATCACCTCGCCAAACCACTTGTCCATGCCCTGCATGGAAATGCGGCGGAGCAGGGCCTCCCGGATCGAGTCCTCCCGGTTGCTCTGCACCTTGAGGATGTACCACTGGCGATCGCCCACGGCCGGGGCTTCCTCGGCAGGAGCCATCTCCAGCGGCTTGGCGTTTTCGTCGCCGCCGAACGGGTCGGCAAGTTCGGCGGGAGTGCCGTCGTCCTCGATCTCCTCGACGATGCTCTCGACCACCTCGGCAGCCGCAGCCGGCGGCTTGTGATCGGCAGGCACGCTATCGAGCTCGTTTGTGTCGTCGCTCATGGATATCGACTCGGATGCGGGAAAGTGTTGGTGACTCAACGTGGGAATGAAAAAACGCCGCAGGGCGAACGACCCTCTGCCGGCTTTGTCTAGCCGGCCCTCAGCACGTAACGCAGAACGAACCACCAGAACAAATCGTACCCAGCAAGAATCGCGGCCAGGGCGAAGATCAAAAAGATGATGACGGCCGAACTGCGAAACACCTCTTCCGCCGTCGGCCACGACACTTTCCCGACCTCAGCCTCCACCGCGATCAGGAAATCCGCGAACTTCGGGATGTTGACGACCCGAAAACACGCCCAGAGGCCGGTGGCCAGCAGCGCCCCGGGCAGAAGAAATCGCACCACGCCCAGATCCGCAGACGTTCCCGCGAGCGAGGAGAGCGTCGCGTCGCCGCCGCCGTACCAAATCGCCAGCAGCTGCGCGAAACGCCAAATCCCCAGACAGACGATCACCGCCAACGCGGCGAACGTGACCTGCCTGGTGACGCGTCCCTGATTCCGCTTGTACACGGAGAAACTGAAGACATCGCCCCAGAATCCGGCGTTTTTTGCGTTGTCGTGCATGTCGAATTCCTAGCGATCCGTCGCTCGCCTCTCGTCCTGATCGAACCCGCGCCTTTGCCGGCGGCAAACCTCTCTCGACACCGAGCCTTCACCACTCATCCAACCCGGCGGCCGCGGCCACGCCCTTGGGGCGGAGCCGCAGCACCGAGCAGGGGCGGCGGGGATCGAACTCGCAACCTCTGGTTTTGGAGACCAGCGCTCTGCCAGTTGAGCTACGCCCCTGTGGAGAAGGAGGGGGCCCGCTCCGGGCCCCCTCCCCTCAAAATCAATCAAGGATCTTGGTGACCACGCCCGAACCGACCGTCTTGCCGCCCTCGCGGATGGCGAAGCGAACACCGTCGTCCATGGCGATCGGCACCATCAGCTCGACCTCCATCTTGACGTTGTCGCCCGGCGAGCACATCTCGACGCCGCCGAGAAGCTTCGTCGAACCAGTCACGTCGGTCGTGCGGAAGTAGAACTGCGGGCGGTACCCGGCGAAGAACGGCGTGTGACGGCCACCCTCCTCCTTCGACAGCACGTAGACCTCGCACTCGAACTTCTTGTGGGGCTTGATCGAGCCCGGCTTGGCCAGCACCTGGCCGCGCTCGATGCCCTCACGGGCCACGCCGCGGAGGAGGCAGCCGACGTTGTCGCCGGCCTGACCGCTCTCGAGCAGCTTCTTGAACATCTCGACTCCCGTGACGGTCGTCTTCTCGGCCTTTTCCTTGAGGCCGATGATCTCGACTTCGTCACCGACCTTGATCTGGCCGCGCTCGATACGGCCGGTGGCGACCGTGCCACGACCTTCGATCGAGAACACGTCCTCGATCGCCATCAGGAACGGCTTGTCGAGTTCACGAACCGGCTCGGGAATGTAGGCGTCCACTGCATCGAGCAGGTCGGCGATGCACTTGTTCTTGGCCGGATCCGCCGGGCTGTCGTAGGCGGGCTTGCCGGCCCCGCGCACGATTGGCACGTCGTCGCCAGGGAAGCCGTACTTCGTCAGCAGTTCCCGGATTTCCATCTCGACGAGATCGAGAAGCTCCGGATCGTCGACGAGGTCGACCTTGTTGAGGAACACGACAAGCGCCGGCACACCGACCTGCTTGGCCAGCAGGATGTGCTCGCGGGTCTGGGGCATGGGGCCGTCGGCCGCACTCACCACCAGGATCGCGCCGTCCATCTGGGCGGCACCGGTGATCATGTTCTTGATGAAGTCGGCGTGGCCCGGGCAGTCGATGTGAGCGTAGTGACGCTTTTCCGTCTCATACTCCACGTGGCTGACCGCGATCGTGACGGTCTTGGTTTCGTCACGAACCGTACCGCCCTTGGCGATATCGGCGTAGCTCTTCGCCACAGCCAGATTCTTGGCCGCCTGCACGGCGACGAGGGCACCGGTGAGGGTGGTCTTGCCGTGGTCGATGTGACCGATCGTGCCGACGTTGACGTGCGGCTTGCTCCGCGTGAACGTGTCCTTTGCCATGCTTTCTCCCTTGAGGGTCCTCTTCTGGTGACTGGGGTGGTTACGGGGTACGAACGAACGAAAAGCTGCTGATGGGACTTGAACCCATGACCTCGTCCTTACCAAGGACGCGCTCTACCAACTGAGCTACAGCAGCGAGATGAATGCGAACGCCGCGGCCATGGATCGTGGATTCCGGTGGTGTCGATTCCGGTGGTTGTGTGTGGTGGGTGGGTGGTGTGGTGGTGTGTGGT
>JAUMAF010000030.1:0-3971 GCA_032117045.1 Pirellulales bacterium
CGCTCGTCGGCCGGCCATCGCGAACGGAGGCTGGCGATAGGGCCGGCGACAGCGAGGCATCGGCCGCACGTGGAGCCGATGACCATCCGCTGCCCGTGATTGAACTCCCGATGCTCGTGCGGATGGTCAAGGATCCGCTCCGGCTGTATGTCGAGGAGGCGCTCGGCATCGACACCTGGCGAGACGACGACACGGCGACGCCGGCCACGTTTCCACTGGCCCTCGAGGGCCGGGAGGTGCGCACCCTGATTCTCGAACTGCTCGGGCTGCTCGTGGCGGATCCTGCCGCCGAGGGTCCGTGGATCGAGGCCATGCAGCACAGCGGGCGGCTGCCCTTCGGCCTGCATGGCGCACGGCAACTGGAAGAGATCGTCGGAGCGGCCCGGGGCCTACGCGACGAGGCGGCCGCGAAGGGAGTGCCGCTGGCCGGCACGGAGACGCGGGAGCTGCGGATCGACGTGGTCGGCGGCCGCGTCGTGGGGCATGTTGCCGGCGTGCACGAGGCGTCGAAGCAGCTGGTGATCGTCACGGCGGGCGCTGCCGAACAGAAGTCGCTCGGACGTCCCCTTCATGTCGCCGCCGCGCATCTCGTGGCCGTGCGGGCGGCGGGCATGCAGATCGACAAGGTTTCGGTGGTGGCGCGAAACGGGAAGTGGAAGCCCGGCGGCCTCTCCGACGCCGGACGGCCGATCAACCCCTGCCAGATCCGCACCGTCGTCCTCGGCCCCGAGGTCGATCCCGCCGCCCGCCTCGCCGACCTCTGCGGCCTCGTCCGCGCCGCCGCGGCCGGGCCGTGCGGCCTGTTCGATCTGACAGCCGGAAAGCCCGAGAAGCGGGCAGAAGACTTCGCCTCGTTCGTCACCGCCAAGAACTGGGCGACAGGCGAACTGATCTACCCCCGGACGACCGAGGCGCTCGTGTATGGCCTCGCGCCCGTGTTCGAGCAGGTCTTCGCGGCGGGCTCGCGGGAGCTGGCCTTCCTCGATCGCTTCATCGCGCTGCTCACCCTCACCAGCAGCGGCATGAAGTATTCACTCATATGAACGAACACTTCCGACTCGACGCCTATCCGCTCCCCAACGGCACGCTCATCGAGGCGAGTGCCGGCACGGGGAAGACCTATTCCGTGGCTGCGCATGTCACGCTCGCGATTGCCACCGACGAGAGCCTGCGGATCGGCAACGTGCTCGTGACGACCTACACGCGAAACGCCGCGGCCGAACTCCGCGACCGGATCCGCGGGCGGATGGTGCTCTCGGCCCGCCTCCTCCGCGGCAAGGAGGTGCCCGGCCACGTGCCGGATGAGCTCGACCTGTCGCTCCAGGCCGACCAGGCGGGCCGGGCGGTGAAGGCCCGCCGGCTAGAGCGGGCGATCGCGGAGTTCGACACCGCCACGATCGGCACGATCCACTCGATCTGTGCGCGGGTGCTCCGGATGGCGGGTTTCGAAGCGGCCGACACTGGCGACGAAGACCTCCGCGAGAGGGTCGTCGTCGAGGTAGTCAACGACGCGGTCGTCGCCGAGGCGGTGCGCGGCCGCCACTGGGACGAGAAGCGGCTGCAGCAACTCGTCGGCAAGCACCTCGGCGATCCCTTCATCACCAACTGGTTTGACGCCGCCAACCGTACCGCCGACGAGACGGCCGCCCTCGACCTCGCGGCCACGATCATCGACGCCTGCGTGGTGCGAGTGCACGAACGGATGCGGGGGAGCCCGAGTTTTGACGATCTCCTGCGACGCGCCTGGGAAGAGGTGAAGCGTGACGATCCGCAGGGCCGCGGGTTCCGCGACGAACTTCGCCGGAAGTTTCGGCTGGCGATCGTCGACGAGGCCCAGGACACCAGCCGCCTGCAGTGGGAGTTTCTCCACGAGATCTTTCCGCCGGACGGCGACCGGCCGCTGATCGCCGTCGGCGATCCGAAGCAGGCGATCTACGGCTTCCGCGGCGCCGACGTCACGGCCTACCTCCGGTTCTCGCAGCGGGGCGTGGCCGCCGACGGTGCAGGGCCGCCCCGGCGCACGCTCACGGTCAATCGCCGTTCCGACGGCCCGCTGCTCGAAGGTCTCAACACCGTGATGGAGAACGCCCGTTTCGGCACCGGCATCGCCTATCAGCGAGTGACCGCGGCCACCGACCGCGCGGTCGCACAGATCGTGCCCCTGCGACCGGTCGAGTTCGTCGATGTCGGCGAGGGATCGCTCGCCGAGACGGCGGTGCGGAAGGTGCATGAACTGCTCACGCTGGCGAAGTTCGAGCCGGCGGCCAAGCGGCCCATCAGGCCCGAAGACATCTGCGTGCTCGTGCGGATCAACGCCCTCGGCGGGGAGATCGGCAAGCGGCTCACGCGGCTCGGCATTCCCGCCGTGACCACCGGCACAGCCAGCGTGATGGCCAGTCAGATGGCGGAGGACATCCGCATCCTGCTCGAGGCCATGGAGCGGCCGAGCCATGCGGGCCGTGCCCGTCGGGCGGCGGCCACGGCGTTCTTCGGCGCGTCGCTCACCGAGGTCGCGAGCCTCGGTGAAGTCCAGGAGCAGGCGGTGCAGGAGCGGCTCGCCACGCTGCATGCCGCCCTGCAGCACCGGGGGATCGCCGCCATGGCGGCCGAGATGATGGCCGACCAGGAGATGGCCAAACGGCTTGCGGAGGGCATGGGGGGCGAGCGGCGGATCGTCGACGTCGCCCACATCGTCGAACTGCTCCATGACGCCAGCGACGGCAAGGGCTGCCATGCCCGGGTGATGCTCGAGCGGTTCGCGGAACTGGCCACCATGGACGAGAAGGGGGAGCTCGTGAGCCGGCGGGTCGAGAGCGATGCCGACGCGGTCAAGATCATGTCGGTGCATGCCGCCAAGGGGCTCGAGTTCCCGTGCGTCGTGGTGGTCGATGAATGGAAGGCCAAGGAATCATCGCGGCAGAAGGGGCCGGCGGTGTTTTACGACGGTGACGAGCGACGACTCGACATCGGCCTGGCGATTCCCGACATCGGCACCTCGGGCCTCGCCAAGGCACGGGTGACAGAGGCAGACAACGAGGAGTTTCGGCGGCTGGTCTATGTGGCCGTCACCCGTCCGCGGCACCACCTCTGCGTGTTGCGACGCACCGGCTGGCAGGAATCGCTGCTCGCGGCGGTGATGCCGGGGGCGGCCGCGATCGCCGCGGAGGATACCTCGCGGCTGGCCGTACGGATGGCGCACGACCTGCCGCGTGCAGTGGCCTGGAAGCCTCGGGAGACCGCCGATGCCAAGACACCGCTCGGCATCGCTCCGATGCCCGCGAAGGTCGAGCAGACCTACCGCCGCACGTCGTTCAGCGGCATCACCGCCGAGGCCGCCCGCCGGAGCGGGCAGCCCTACGCGGCCGTGGGCCGCGGCCACGACGAAGAAGCGCTCGGAGCGGTGGGAGGCGCGGGTGACATCACCGCCGCTCCTGCCGCGGCAGGAGCCGTCGCTGCGGCTCCGCTCGACTCGTTCACGATCGCCGACCTGCCGGCAGGCACAGCGTTTGGCAGTGCCGTGCACGAGATCTTCGAACGGATCGAGGTGGTGCCCGGCGGTGATGCACCGGGGCTCACCGCTCGGGTCAACGCTGCGGTCGGCGAGGTGGCCACGTCGCGGTTCCTACGTCCACATCACGGCGCCCTCGGCGACATGATCGCAGCCGCCCTCCAGACACCGTTCGGCGGCCCGCCCGGCAGCCTGTTTCGCGAGCTGACGTTCGCCGACTTCTCCGCAGCCGATCGGCTCGCCGAGATGGACTTCGAAATGGGCCTCGCCGATCTCGGTCGGGGCGTGCTCGCCAGCGATGTGGGCCGGGTGTTGAAAGCGTTTCTGCCGCCAGACGATCCACTCGCCGCGTATGCCGACGACCTTGCCGGCCGGGCCTTCGACGTGCCGCTGGCGGGGCTCATCAACGGCTCGATCGACGCCGTGCTGCGGTTGCCCGGCCGGCCCACCGACGATCCGCGAC
>JAUMAF010000031.1:0-267 GCA_032117045.1 Pirellulales bacterium
CCGGAGCCGGGCTGTGGGAGCAAGCGTAGCCAGGATGGCGAAGCGCAGCGGACATGCAGTGAGCGGCGGGCACGATGCCCGACGCAAACGTCCGGCGATGGGGCACGGGTAGCCCCGAGCCGCGCACTAGGGCGGCCCGCAGCCTCACGGCCGGTCGGCTTGGACGAGCCCGATTCACAAAAGACGACACTGCAACCGCTGTGCCGAACAGGATTGCCATCCTGGGCTTCACTCACTCGGATGCCGCCGGCGCTTCGGCATCCTGCC
>JAUMAF010000031.1:277-9915 GCA_032117045.1 Pirellulales bacterium
ACGACACTGCAACCGCTGTGCCGAACAGGATTGCCAGGATGGGCGCAACGAACGTCCGGCTCGGGGGCATGGGCAGCCCCGAGCCGCGCACCAGGGCAGCCCGCGGCCTCACGGCCGGTCGGCTTGCACATGACCAGCAGCCGCATCAGGTGCGTCGCTGCGCTGCCTCGCCGCCGAGGCCAGCGTCATGGGTATGATCGTCGCGAGTCTCCTCGTGGATCCTCACCCCCGATCGGATCGCCGGTAAGGCATGGCACACGATCACACACACGACACATCCGATGGTTCCCCAGCCCGCGGCACGGCCTGCGGACACGGGCATGCGCACGGCCATGGACTGACGACGCGGTCGTTCGATCGCGCGATGGCGATCGGGGTGGTCCTCAATACCGCCTTCGTGGTGATCGAGGCGGCGGCGGGGCTCTGGGCAGGGTCGCTCTCACTGATGGCCGACGCCGGCCACAACGCCGGCGACGTGCTGGGCCTGCTCCTGGCCTGGGGGGCCGGCTGGCTGGCGCGGCGGCCACCGTCGCGCCGCTACACCTGGGGCTTTCGTCGTTCCACGATCTATGCGGCGCTCGCCAACGCGGTGCTCCTGCTGACGGCCTGCGGCGCGATCGTCTGGGAGGCGATCCACCGCCTCTGGTTTCCCGCCCCCGTCGCGGGGCCCACGGTGATCGTCGTGGCCGCGATCGGCGTCGTGATCAACACGCTCACGGCGCTCCTCTTTCTGCGCGGACACGCTGACGCCAACGTCCGCGGTGCCTTTCTGCACATGGCAGCCGACGCGGCCGTCTCGGTGGGCGTGGTGCTAGCCGGCATCGCGATCGCCGTCACGGGCAAAACCTGGATCGATCCGGTCGTGAGCATCGCGATCGCAGCCACGATCGTCGCGGGCACGTGGGGGCTCTTTCGGGAGAGCGTCGATCTCGCCCTCGATGCGGTGCCGCGTGGCGTCGATCCTGAGGCAATCACGACGGCGCTGGCAGGGCTGTCGGGGGTAGCCGAAGTGCACGACCTGCACGTCTGGGGAGCGAGCACCTCCGAAAACTCGCTCACCGCTCACCTCGTCACACCAAATGGCTCGGACCGCGATCAACTGCTGGCGACAGCCACCGCCCTGCTCCGCGATCGGTTCGGCATCGCCCATGCGACGATTCAGATCGAGGGCGACGCTGCCGGACTGGCCTGCCCTCAGCGGCCAGCCGACACGCTCTGAGGCGATTCGCCGTTCAGACGCATTCCCGCACCACCCCACGCCTCACGGCGTTGGGCTTGCACGAGATCCCCACGCCTCACGCTGACTTGTGCCGTTGCGGCTCGGCCGCGACACTGTCCGCCGGCGGGACGAGGCGCGTCCGGCAGGGAGAGACACCGCATGCGGGCAGCCATCATCGGAATCGGAGCCATCGCTCGCATGCATGCGCGGGCGCTGGCCGACATCCCCGGCGTCGAACTCGTCGCGGCCACATGCCGCACCGAGGAAAAAGGCCGCGGCTTCGCCGCCGAGTTTGGCTGCCAGTGGTATTCCGACACCGCGAAAATGCTCCGCCGCGAGAAGCCCGACTTCGTCTCCGTGGCCACGCCCTCGGGCGGCCATCTGCCGGCGGCGCTTGCAGCCTTTCGCCGCGGCGTGCACGTGATCTGCGAGAAGCCGCTCGAGATCACGCTCGCACGGATCGATCGGATGATCGCCGCAGCCGACCGGGCGGGTGTGACCTTCGGCGCGATCTTTCCGCAGCGGTTCAACCCGGTGGTTCAGGCCGTGCACGCCGCCGCCGCGGCGGGACGGTTCGGGACGCTCGCCGTGGCCGCGAGCTACGTGCCCTGGTGGCGCGACGACGCCTACTACGGCCCCGGCCGCTGGCAGGGCACCAAGGCCCTCGACGGCGGCGGCGCGCTGATGAACCAGTCGATCCACGGCGTCGATGCGCTCCAGTGGATCACCGCCGCGACGATGCCCGGGCTCGCTGCTGGTGAGAACCCGGTCGAGAGCGTCGTGGCCATGACGGCCGTTCGGGCCCACGATGCGGAGCGGCTCGAAGTCGAAGACACGTGCGTCGCCATCCTGCGATTCAGGAACGGCGGACTCGGCCAGCTGCTCGCGGCCACGAGCCTGTTTCCGGGGCAGCTGCGCCGATTTCTCATCGGTGGACGCGACGGCACCGCCGAGATCCTCGAGGAGCAGCTCGTCGCCTGGCGGTTTCGCAGCGACCTGCCCGACGACGCGGCGATCCGCGAACGATGTGGCGGCTCGAGCGGCACCAGCGGCGGCGCCGCCGATCCGATGGCGATCAACTACTCCTGCCATACCCGCAACTTCGAGTCGTTTCTCGACGCTGTCCGCGCCGGACGCACGCCCGAACTCGACGGCCGCGAGGGTCGCAAAGCCGTGGCGATCATCGAGGCCTGCTACCGTTCAGCCCGCACGGGCCGGGTGGCGAAGGTGGCGGCCGCAGGCTGAGTATCGTGCCAGGTGTTTGACCCGATCTTGTTTCGGAGCCGTTGATGAACGCACCCTTCCGCTACGCGATTTGCAACGAGACGTTTGGCGACTGGCCGCTGGCCAAGGCCTGCGACATGGCAGCCGCATGCGGCTACTCGGGGCTCGAGATCGCCCCCTTCACGCTCGCGCCGCTGGCCACAGACGTGTCGGCGGCCACCCGCGGCGAGATCCGCCGCACGATCGCGCGGGCCGGGCTCGACTGCGTGGGGCTTCACTGGCTGCTCGCCAAGACGGAAGGCTTTCACGTCGCGGATCCCGACGCCGCCGTCCGTGCACGCACGATCGACTACCTCGGCGATCTCGCCCGGCTCTGCCACGATCTTGGCGGCCGCGTGCTGGTGTTTGGGTCGCCGAAGCAGCGGAGCCTGCTGCCCGGTGTGTCGCCCGAGCAGGCCATCGACCACATCCACGGGGTCTTCTCGCGGCTGGTGCCGGTGCTCGAAGCCACCGACACCGTCGTGGCCATCGAGCCGCTCTCGCCGGTCGAGACCGACGTGCTGACGACCGCGGAGGAGACCTGTCGGCTGATCGATCGAATCGGCTCACCGCATGTGCGGCTGCACCTCGACGTGAAGGCGATGGCGAGTGAATCAACGCCGATGCCCGAGATCATCGTCGCCAGCGCCCGTCACCTCGAGCACTTCCACGCCAATGACGTCAACCTCCAAGGCCCGGGCTTCGGGGCCGTCGACTTCGCGCCGATCTTCACGGCCCTCGACGAGGTCCGCTACGCCGGGTGGGTGAGCGTCGAGGTCTTCGACTATGCTCCCGGGCCGGAGCGGCTCGCCCGCGAGAGCATCGACTTCATGCGGCGGATCGAAACCACGCTCGGCTGAGCGGCCACCGACGAGGCGTTCACCACCGACAGGCTCCAGACCTCAGGCACGACCCAGGGAACCGACCGCATGGCCGAATCGAAGCAGCATCGCACCGGGAGCCACGACGACCGCAGCCCGTGGTATCGCGACCTCACGCCCTACCACTGGTTCGTGTTCACGGTGGCCTCGCTGGCCTGGCTCTTCGACTGCCTCGATCAGCAGCTCTTCATCCTGGCCCGGAACAAGGCGATGGAGTCGCTGCTGCCGGCGGGCATGGATCCCAAGCTCTACGGCGGCTATGCCACGAGCATCTTCGTGGCCGGCTGGGCCATGGGCGGCCTGATCTTCGGCTCGCTCGGCGACCGCTACGGCCGGGCCAAGATGCTCACGCTCACGGTGCTCATCTATTCGGTCTGCACCGGACTCTCGGCCTTCTCGACCGGCTGGGTCGACTTCGCGTCATATCGCTTCCTCACGGGCCTGGGCGTCGGGGGCGTGTTTGGGCTGGCGGTGGCGCTTGTCGCCGACACGTTGCCCGATCGATCCCGCACCGGCGCCCTCGGCCTGCTCCAAGCCCTGTCGGCGGTGGGCAACATCACGGCCGGCATCATCAGCATGTATCTCGGCCATCTCGAGTCGACCAAGGCGATCGTGGCGGGAACGGGCTGGAAATACATGTTCCTCGTCGGCGCGATTCCCGCGTTTCTCTGCGTCTTCATCCAGGTGCGGCTCAAGGAGCCGGAGAAGTGGGTGCAGGCGCGGGCGGCGGGCAAGGCGGCCGGCGTGAAGTTTGGGTCGTATGCGGCCCTGCTCGGTGATCGCCGCTGGCAAGGGCCGGCCCTGCTCGGCATGGTGCTCTGCGTGTCGGGTGTGATCGGCCTGTGGGGCATCGGCTTCTTCAGCCCGGAGCTCGTCGGGGACGTGATCAAGACGTCGCTGATCAAGGAAGGCGTGCCCGCGGAGGAGATCGCGGGCCGGCAGCAGTATTGGATCGGCGTCAACTCGATCGTGCAGAACATCGGCGCCTTCATCGGCATGCTGCTGTTCACCAGGCTCGCCCAGGGGATCGGCCGCAAGGCGGCCTTTGCGATCGGCTACGTCGCGGCCCTCGCCGCCACGGTGGCCTACTTCCAACTGTTCAACGGCCGGGGCGACATCTGGATGAGCGCGATCATGGGGGGCTGCCAGCTGGCACTCTTCGCCGGGTTCGCGATCTACCTGCCGGAGTTGTTTCCGACGAGCCTGCGAAGCACGGGCACGAGCTTTTGTTACAACGTCGGCCGGTTCGTGGCAGCCACCGGGCCGTTCACGCTCGGCGCCCTGCAGTCGGCACTCAAGGCGGGCGCGACGACTCCGGAGGCCAAGCTGGCCGCGTTTCGCAACGCCTGTTCCTACATGAGCGCGATTTTCCTGCTCGGCCTCGTGGCACTGGCATTCTTGCCGGAGACGAAGGGCCGGCCGCTGCCCGAGGATTGAACCCGCTTCCGGCAAAGAAAGCCGACCGGCCGTAAGGCCGCGGGCTGCTCCCGTGCAACCTCCAGCACGTTTTCCTAGAATCTGAAGGCTGCCGTGGACCGGCGGCACACCCTTTGGAGGCGACACGGACATGCGTTGGGAAGGACGTCGGCAGAGCGACAACGTCGAGGATCGGCGGAGCGCGGGGCAGCAGGCGGTCATCGGCGGCGGCCTGCTCACCCTCGTGATCATGATCGTGATGATGTTTCTGGGCGTTGACCCGATGAAGCTCATGCAGATCGCGCCGGAGCTCGCCGGCGGCCCCGCTCCCCAGGCCGCGCCGGGCAAGCCGGTCAACGACGAGATCAGCAAGTTCATCAAGACCGTGCTCGCCGACAACGAGGATGTCTGGACGGCGATCTTCCCCAAGGCATTCGGCAAGCGGTTCGTGCCGACCAAGCTCGTGATGTTCACCGGCCGGGTGCAGAGCGGCTGCGGCATCGCCGATGCGGGAGCCGGCCCCTTCTACTGTCCGCTCGACAGGACGGTCTACATCGATCCGGTGTTCTACGAGGAACTCAAGCGCCGCTTCGGCGCCCCGGGCGACTTTGCACAGGCCTATGTGATCGCGCACGAGATCGGGCACCACGTTCAGAAGCAGCTCGGCATCAGTGACAACGTGCAGGCGATGCAGCGGCGGCTCTCACAGGCCGACTACAACAAAGTGTCGGTGCGAATGGAGCTCCAGGCCGACTACCTTGCGGGCGTCTGGGCCCGCAACATGGCGCAGTACGCGGGTATCCTCGATGAGGAGGATATTCGCGAGGCCGTCAACGCGGCGGCGGCGATCGGCGACGATCGGATTCAGAAGAAGGCGCAGGGCTACGTGGTGCCCGAAGCGTTCACCCACGGCACGAGCGAGCAGCGGGTTCGCTGGTTTCTCTACGGCCTCAAGACCGAGACGTCCGACCAGATCGTGCAGCGGATGAACGAGGCCTTCGAGCGGGATAATCCGTAGCACGACCCACACGTGATTCTAGCGATCGACCGCATGACACGTGAAAGCCGACCGACCGTAAGGCCGCGGTGCGACGCTACGGCAGGATCGGTGTGCGCGGGGTGTAGAACCAGTCGAAGAGCCGGTCGTGCACGCGATGGATCCGCGGATGAGGGCCCGCGTCGTGGCTGCCGGTGCGCGGCGCGCAGGGGCCGCGGTAGATCGGCCCACAGGTCGGGCAGCCCTCCACGCCCACGAGATCGAAGGGCCGCGGCGGAAGGCTGGGGTGGCAGGGCGGCGGCGGCACGCATGTCGGCAGCAGCCGCGGCTCACCACACCGATGCAACGGCTCGAGCGGCGCGTACCAGTCGGCCGCGGTGTCGGTTCGCGGGGGTAGGAGCGACTCGATCGTTGACGGCGCGTCGGGTCCGGTGGTCGCCGGATCGATCTTTTTGGTGCCCGCGAGCGGATCGAGCGGCAGATCGGAGGCCACGAGCGGCTCCGCCGCGAGCGTGAGAAATACGGCGAGCACGACCGGCACCACATGGTGGATGCCCGGCGTGATGCGGCGGCATGCGACGGGCTGTATCATCAGAGGCATGTTCTCCTGAATCAGTGATCGGCCTGCCCGGCAGCCCGGCTGGAGCGGCGATCGCCCCGCGGGTGTCAGGGCGGCAAGCGGTGCGGCCTCGGCGAGCCGGGCAACGGGACCGAGCGGTTTCGACTGTCGTTAAGGGTTGCCACGTCCATGCACCTTCCCGATCCGGCACGGCTCCTCACGGCACTGGCTCAGACCCGCCGCAAGCTCGTCATGGTGTCCACGGGGGGCGGCTCCCTCGCGATTCCCCACCTGCTCACCACGCCCGGCGGCAGCGGCATCGTGCTCGAAGCACTCGTGCCCTACGCGCGGCCGGCCGTGGATCGGCTGCTCGGGGGCTGCCAGGAGACCTACTGCTCGCCCAAGACCGCCCGCCGACTCGCGGCGGCCGCCTGGCAGCGGGCGTGCGATCTCGAGGCGGCCGTTGCAGCCGACGGCCCCGGTTCCACGGAGCCTCCCGCGTCGCGGGCCGTCGGCGTGGCCGTGACGGCGAGCCTGCGGACCACACGGCCCAAGCGCGGCCACCACCGGATCTGCGTCGCCGTGCAGACGCTCGCCTCGACCCACGTCGCGGAACTGGTGCTCGAGAAGGATGCGCGATCGCGAAGCGACGAGGAGCAGATCGCCGCCGCGCTGCTGTTTGACCTGCTGATCGAGGCCTGCCATCTGCGGGCAGCTGATCGCGAGAGCCTCACCGGCAGCCTGCGATCCGGCGAGCATGTGGTGCACGACCACGTCGATGCACCGGCTTCGTGGCAGGCTCTGCTCGCCGGCACGAGATCGGCCGTGGCCGTCCCGGAAGCAGTCGTCACGGCATCCGCCGAGCCCTCGATGCCCGCAGCGGGCCACCTTGTCTTTCCCGGATCGTTCGATCCGCTCCACGAGGGACACCGGCTGATGGCGCGGATCGCCGAGGAGATCGCGGAGCGACCGCTTGCCTGGGAGATCTCCGTCAGGAACGTGGACAAGCCGCTGCTCGATTTCATCGCGATCCGGGATCGTGCGGCGGAGTTTGTCGGCCAGCGGCTCTGGCTCACGCGGGCCGCCACGTTCGTCGAGAAACTCGACATCTTTCCCAAGAGCACGTTCGTGATGGGGGCCGACACCTATGCGAGGCTGGCCGACCCCCGGTATTACGGCGGCTCGACCGACGCCGCCGCACGGGCCGTCGAGACGATCGCCGCCAAGGCACGAGGGCTGATCGTGTTTGGTCGGGCGCGAAACGGCATCTTCGAGGATGCGTCGCACCTCGAGGTGCCACAGCCCCTGCGCGAGATCAGTTATTTCGTGTCGCAGCGGGAGTTCCGCCTCGACATCTCGAGCACCGACCTGCGGAGGCAGGCACTCGCCGAGGAGGCGGTCTGCGAGTCATGAACGTCGTCCACCGAATCCGACTGGCCGCATTCGCCACGGCGTGGGCCTTTGTCGTGCCGGCGATCGCCCGGGCCGACGCGCTCGCCGATCGACTCGGGCCCCACGTCGGCCAGACGCTCGACCTCGTCGAACTCGGCACGGGCCGCCGGTTCGTCCGGCCCACGCTGGAGGGCGTGGTGGAGAAGAGGGGCCAGGCCACGGGCCTCCGGCTCCGGGCGGAAGGGGAGACAACCGTGACATCGGTCTCGCTGTCGGGCGTCGCCAAAATCGTCGCCGGCCGGGAGACGATCCACGAGTCGGCCAGCACGGGCAAGGTCTGGTCGCAGATTCGTGGCCGACGGGCCAAGGAGGTCTACGACCAGGCCGTCGCCGAGTCGGTCGCGCGAATGAAGGCCCACGGCACGGAACCGTGGCCGGTGCTCTCCGCCGCCGAACATACGGCGGAGGTCGAGTCGCTCGGGCGGTTCGTCGAGGACGTGCGGGCTGTCTTTCCCGGGCTTGCGACCACCGAGACCCACGAGTTTCTGGTGGCCAGCGACATTCCCGCCGCACAGCTCGCGCCCTATGTCGCGAGCCTCGACGCCATGCACGACTTCCTCTGCGATCTCTACGGCATCCCGCGGGGCGAGCCGCTCTGGAAGGGCAAGTGCCTCGTGGTGGCGTTCCTCCGCGAGGACGACTACGTCGCATTCGAAGGGCGGTTCATGCAGACCGACACCCGTGGCACCCACGGGATGTGTCATCAGCGGAGCGACGGCCGCGTGGTGATGGCCTGCCATCGCGGCAACGACGCGGCCGCTTTCGCCCACATGATCGTGCACGAGACGAGCCACGGCTTCAATCATCGCTGGATGTCACCCGAGAAGCTGCCGAACTGGCTCAACGAGGGGATCGCCGAGTGGGTCGGTGCCCGGGTCGTGAAGAACTGCGATCAGGTGCCACTCAAGGAGGCCCATGCGCTCGTCGCCATGCGAAGCGAGGGCGACCTCGGCCCGGGCTTCTTCACCGCCGCCAACATCCAGCCCGTGCAGTACGGCATGGCATCGGGGCTCGTGAAGCTGCTCGTCAGCCGTGATGCCAAGAAGTTTGCGACGCTCGTCCGCTCGATCAAGGAGGGCACGCCCGCCGAGGAGGCGCTGCAGGAGTCGTTCGGCGGCTCGCTCGACGATCTCGTGCGGGCCTACGGGGCGGCGGTCGGCGTTCCCGGCCTCCGGCAGCGGCCCGAGTGATACTGGCCGTCACGTGAAAGCCGACCGGCCGTCAGGCCGCGGGCTGCCTTGCTGTCGATTCCGGGCCCCATGGCCCCATCCCCTTCGATCACTTGGCGAGGCGGCGACGCCGCGCGGAAAGCATCACGAGCCAGAAGCCGAGAAACGCCGCCACGCATCCGAGCACGACCAGCACCCGCCGCGGATCGTGGTTGAGACGCCACGCACCGACCGCGTGAAAACAGCCCCAGACGACGATCCCGATCATGATCCAGCGGATGATCCGCTTGGCATCGGGCGGGGGAAGGGGTGTGGCCATGCCTTAGTGTAGGCCCACCGAGCCCGTTCCCGCTGCAACCGTCGAAACGGCAGCGGAGAAAAAGGCCCCCGGAACGGCCCAGGTACCAGGGGGGCGGAGAACCTGGACCGTTTCCGGGAGCGATTGGACGAGCATGGCCGGAAGACCCCTCTCGAGGTCGGCGGTTGGCTTCCGTGCCACCGCCGACTTCGAGTGGGGCGGGCGATCAGCCAACCCCTTGGCCTTCAGGCGGGGGGGACAATAGGGGGCTGTTTTTCATGGGTCAATGCCGGTTCAGCGGCGTATTTTGCGGACTGGGGCGGTTGCCACGCTCACCATGTTCGCCCAGGTTGTCACGCGGGCATCGAGAGCGGGCCAGCTGGC
>JAUMAF010000032.1:0-58797 GCA_032117045.1 Pirellulales bacterium
GGCGTGTCGGTCGTCGACGGCACGGGCATCCTGCGGGGTTCGTACGACGCCAACTACGGCAGCATCGGGCAGATCACGGGGCAGGGGGGCGCGAAGAGCGGTTTCGGCGTCTCGGGAGCCCGCTTCCAGGCCACCGACCTCGACGAGGAAAACGCCGGTCATGGACGGATCGCGGGCATGACGGTCACCGCCAATGCCAACGGACAGGACGCCTTCTTCGACACGAAGGTGCATGCCGGCGCGATCGGCCCGATCTCGGCCACCGTGCACGGCGGCCCCGACGGCAACGGCATGGTCGACGGCGAGATCCGGACCTTCAGGGGCGGAATCGATTCGATCACCGTCGACGTGCGGTCGCTCAACGGCATCGGGATCCAGAACGCGAAGATCCAGGCCTCAGGCGACATCGGGCCGCTGACCGTGAAGGCCTTCAACAACACCGCGATATTCGGTGGCGAGTTCCAGTCGCGAGGCAACTTCGGGGCGATCTACGCGGAGGCCACCAAGGGAGGCGTTGCCATTGAGGGGGCCATCTTCACCGCCCCTGGCCGCATCGAGCTTCTGGCGCCGTCCGATCCGCCGCCCGACGTGGAGGCGTTCGATCCCAAGGGCAACTTCTCCACGATCACGGCCGTGGCCGGCGGCACGAGCATCCTCTCGTCGGCCATCATGGGCGCGACCTTCACCGCCATCGGGGACATCGGGCTGGTGACGGCCACAAGCAAGGGAGCCGGCGGCATCGTGGACTCGATCTTCACGGCCGACTCCGACGGCGACTACACGCCGCAACCGGTCGGCTCGCTCCGCCCCTGGCTCGCGGCGGGCACCATCGACGGGATCACGGTCGTCGCGGCCGGCCGGAACCTCGAAGACTCCAGCGGCATCGTCGACAGCGAGTTCGCGGCGGCGAACATCGGCAACCTGTTCGTCGACGTGCAGACGGTCGAGGGGGGCAACGCGATCTTCGGCTCCACGTTCACCGCGAAGACGGAGGTGTACGACGGCCGGGGCAACTTCGACAATACCGGCTCGATCGGCAGCATCCGGGTCCGGAACCGCAGCCAGTCCCTGGCCGGCGTCGGCACCGGCATCGAGCAGTCGAGCTTTTTGGCCGGCGCCGCCGGGGCGATCGGCGACGTGTCGGTGCGAACCAGCGGCGCCAGCGGCATCACGCTGAGCACGTTCCTGGCGGATGTCCCCGACCTCGACCAGAACCGGTTCACGTCGACGATCGGCGCCATCACGGTGAACACGGGCCGCTCACTGAACTTCACGCTCGTTCCCGCCGGCATCAACACCTCGTCGTTTATCTCGGCGGCGGGCATCGGGGCGATCACCGTCGACTCGGTCGGCGCCGGCATCACGGCGTCGTTCTTCACGGCCGACTTCGACTGGTTCGCCACCGTCGGCGACATCCGGCCGGGCCCGATCGCGTCGATCACTGTTCGCGTGCCCGGTCGCAACGCCAGCGGCATCACGGGCTCGGCGTTCCTCGGCTCGAGCATCGGCGACATCAGCGTCCGCCTCGAGCAGGACGCCGTTCGGGGCATCAACGCGGTCGCCCTGAGCACCTTCACCGCCAGGACGGGCTCGATCGGCAACGTCACCGTGGTCAACGCCCAGTCCGCCCTGCCCACGCCGCCGAACTACGGATACGCCATCCTCACGTCCACTTGGACGGCCGCGACCGGCATCGGGTCGATCACGATCGTGGGTGCGACGCTGGGCGCGGTGTTCGTCGTGGGCGGCCAGCCGGTCGTCGTCCGATCGCCGGCGGCGCGGGCTGCCGCCGTTCCCGGCATCGGGCCGGTGACTGTGACGGGCGCCTCGACGCTCGATCTCACGCTCGACGCCCCCGGCGGGGCACTCGGCGGGTTCAGCTACCTGGATGCTCCGGCCGGCGCGGCGGTCACGCTGATCGCGACCGCCGCCAGCATGGGATCGATCACGCTGGGATCCCCCGGCTCCGCGGTGGCCAGCCTGGCCCTCACGGCCCAGGTGCCGACCGTCGGCAACGTCATCGTCGACGGCAACCTCAACCTCCAGGGATCCGCGACGCGGACGCTCGGCGACGTGACCGTCGGTGGCAACGCGACCCTGGCGACGGCGGCCCTGACCACGCTCGGCAACCTGGGAGTGGGCGGGGCGCTGTCGCTCGTCGGCGGCCTGCCGGCCCTGACCAAGGCCGGCAGTTTCACCGTCGGCTCGCTGCCGGGACTCTCGAAGAGCGTTTCGATCGGCTCCCGGTCGGTCCGTGGATCTTCGATCGGCGCGGTCTCGATCGGATCCGTCACCCGCACGAAGCAGCAGAAGGGAACGTATGACTTCGCCTTCTCCACGTGGCAGGGCACACCGAACGCGGTGGTCGCCGGCCGGGGCGTGAAGGCGTCGAAGAACGGCGCCGCGAGCGGCGGCGTGAAGCTGTTCCTCACGCCCGGGGGCGTCACCCTGAGCAGCTCACCGCAGGCCAAAAAGAAGCAACGCTGACGAGACCGAGCATGCGGCGACGAACCGTGCGACGTGTAGCCGAAGCGGCATTCGAGCGCCTCGAGCGTCGGCAGCCGCTCGCCGGCGACCTGATGCCCATCCCGACGGCTCCGTGGACGCCGGCCGTCGCCTCACCCCCCGCCGGCATCCGAGCCGTGACCGTGTCGGCGAGCTCCGCCCCGGCGCTCCTGGCCACGGTCGTGCCCTACGCCGACGCGCTGTTCGGTGACACCCAGGCTGTGGCGACCGATACCCGGGTCGTGACCCGCGATTTCGCGGCCGTGGGCCGCGGTTTCCGCACCGAACTGCCGATCGCCGTGGGCAACGTGCCGCTGGGCGCGACGGTGCAGCTCGAGGTGCTCAGCGGCCTCACAACCTGGAACGGACGAGGCGCGGTTCCGACCTTCCGCCCCGTGGCCCGGGACCTCGAACTGAACCTGCAGCTGGGTGGAGTGCCGGTGGCGGGGCTCGATCTGCGGGTCGGTGAACGGACCAACCTGGCCGTGCCGCCGCAGCGGGGCGAGATCCGCCGCACCATGCCGCTCGCCGCCTCCGACGGCCAGCCACTCGAGCGGCGGCTCGCCGTCACGATCGGCAGCGGCGGCACGGGCCATCGGTTCACGAAGCCGGGTGCGTCGCCGGGCCTGTATGCCTTCACGGGCCTCGTCTCCATCGGCGGCATCGAGACCGTCCGTTCGTCGCGGCCGGTGACGTTCGTGTTCAGGATCGGCCCAGTCTCCGATGCGGCCGTGCAGGCCGCCGCGGCTGCGTTCTCCTCGCCGACGACCGGGCCATCGGCCGTGCTCGCCGTGGCGGGCCGCTCAGCCGGCATCGACCGGCCGTTCAGCAACGCGATCCTGGTCACGGTCGACTACTCCGAGCCGGTCACCGTGTCGCGGCAGTCGCCGCAGCTGCCGATCTTCATCGGAGGCGTGCGTCGGCTGGCGACGCTGCCGGTCGATGCCCCGCGGACGAACGTCCGGCAGCTGACGTTCTCCTATCCGCTCCCCGTCGAGCTCCAGGAAGGCTCGCTGCTCGACATCGGCGCGTCGCTGATTCTTCCCGCCGGCGCCTCGATCCGAACCGCGGGCGGCACGCCGGCGATCACGAGCCTGCCCACCGCGGGCAGCCGGGGCATTCCGCTCGAGTACCAGGGTGCCATCGAGCACGTGTCCGCCGACATCACCCGCGACACGAGGTTCCGGGCTGGGACCACGTACGTTATCACGGCGGAAGTCCATGTCACGGCGAGCACGACGCTCACGATCGATGACGGCGTCCGGGTGCTGATCCGCAATGGCTCCGTGAACGGGCGGAATCTGACGGCCGCGGCGCTGGTGTTCGATACGGGGTCGCGGCTGCGGGCTCAGACCGTTTCCTTCACAGCATCCGACGCGAGCGACAGGCCGGCCACCCAGGCTCTCAATGGCGGAGTGTTCTTCTGCGGCTCCTTCCGCAAAGGGACCAAGGACAACATCTCGAGCCACACCGGCTTCGGGTTCCGCAGTTCGAGGTTTATCGCGAACCGGATCGAATGCTCCTATCTCGGCCGTCCAGATCCGGTTCCCGGGGACGGGGCGGACCGCGACGACATCGACGCCATCTCGCTGATCGGCGTCGGGCCGAACGAGTGGAAGGTGGCAAGCGTCTCCAGCACGAACTCGGGCGATGACGGCTTCGACGTGACCAACTCGAGCATCGCCATGGCCTCACTGACCATCGTGAATCCGTTCGAGGACGGGATGAACGTGACGAGCAGTCTGGTCGAGGTGACCGCGAGCTGTACGATCAGCATGTCGCGGAGCACCGCCCCCGACCGGGAGCTGTTCGACCTCGAGACCGACGCCGGTACGGCGCAGATCGTGTTCCAGCGGCTGGCGGCGCTCGACCTCCGAGGCTACTGGGGCGACCGCTACGACGAAGCGCGGCTCGCCTCCTCCGACATGCCGCAGCCGAATCCGCTCGTCAAGGAATGGTACGAGTTCGTCGGCATCCTCCGCCGCGGCCCGGCGAAGGTGTATTCGATCAAGGCGGACTGAATTCACGACTGCACGGCCATCCTGGCCCGTGCAGCCTGAACAGCGCGGCATCCTGCCGCGAACTCACGACTGCACGGCCATCCTGGCCCGTGCAGCCTGAACAGCGCGGCATCCTGCCGCGAACTCTCGGCTGCACGAGGGCGCCATCAAGCCCAACGCCGTGATGCGTCGGCCGCGAACCACCCGGGACGCCCAGATCGGCCTCGGCTCTGTGATGAACGCAATGAGTCGGATGTCTCCGTCTCACCCCGGGCACGCAAGCGAAGACTCCTCAAGCACCAGAGCCATGAGCTTGGCCCGGGCAAACCGCTAGGTGACACGGGCAGATGGCTAGCCATTTGAATCGCCGCCGGCCGCGGAATGTCCGTGCACCGCATGCCCCGCCGGTCCCGGCATTGCCGCGCTCAGCGACGAACCCGAGAGCGAGTGCCGTGACGGCGGACCTGAGTTTGCGATTCGGAGCGAACATCCCGTGATACCGGTGCCGGTGCTTCCGCGGTAACGGCACGGGATCGGCCAGCCCGTCCAAGAAGTCAAGCGGCAAGGATTCGACGACGCCGTGGGCTCCCCGCCCCGTGGGCTCCCGCCCACGACCTGGGCCATCGACAGCCTTCACAAGACCTTCAACATCAGGAGCGCAGCAAGCATGGTCTGCGCCGGCTCGCGACGCTTCCAAGCAATCGTAGCCGGGGATCGCGCCGGGGACGTAGCCGCGGCGTCCATATGGAGTCCTCGGGTCGCTTGCTCAAAGGCCCCTCAACTGCGTATCGTGATCAATTCGTGAAAACCCTTCCTTGCTCCGTTTTTTTAGGGGAGATCCCACCATGAAACGAGCCTCACTCGTACCGCTCGTGGTCATCCTCGTGTTAGTCGTCACGATGTCTGGTGAGTCCCATGGCGAGCCCGTCGCTCCGGCGTCGGCCAGTTCCGTAGTGCTCGTGGCTGGGAACGTCTGGGACGGTCTCGCCGATGCGGCTCTCGGTCCGATGGAGATCCTCGTTCAGGGCGGTCGGATTGCAGGCATGGGCAAGACGGTCGAGCGTCCCGTCGGGGCCCAAATCGTCGATCTCTCTGAGCACACCGTGACCCCCGGTTTCATCGACTGTCATGTCCACATCACGATGCGGCCGGAAGACGAGGGAGCGATCTGGGCACTTTCCCCCGCCGACAAGGCCGTGCTCGGCGTGCAGGCACTTCGCGTCCTGCTGGACCGCGGATTCACGACGGTTCGCGACCTCTGCGACATGGACTTCGGCGGCTATACCACGGTGTCGCTCCAGCGGGCCGTGGAGAAGGGACTCGTTGCCGGCCCCCGCATGATCGTGGCAGCGCACCTCGTGTCAACGAGCGGTGGTCACGGCGACGCGCGTCCCCTCGAGGCGGCGCAGACTCCGGTCACCCAGATCAACTTGGCGGACGGTGTTGATGAGATCCGCCGGGTCGTCCGCACCGAGGTGAGCCGGGGCTCGCAGTGGATCAAGTTCGGTGCGACCGGCGGATTCGCTAGTCCGGCCGATGATCCATCGCAGGTGCCTTACAGTCAGGCGGAGATTGACGCGATCGTCTCGACGGCCCGTGACCTTGGCGTCCCCTGCACGCCTCACGCCTACGGCGACGAGGGCATTCGCCGCTCGATCATGGCGGGCGTTCGAAGTGTCGAGCACGGCAGCATGGCATCGCTCGAGACGTTGAAACTTATGGAGACTCGCGGCGTTTATCTGGTACCCACGCAGATCGCCGTCGTGCGGTTTGCGCGGCTCATTGATGACGATGCCTTCTGGAAAGCGGTCAATGAGCCACCTCATGTTCGGGCGAAGTATCGCAAACACGCGAAGGCTATTGTCGAGAGCGCTCGCAACCTTTCCACCTGCGGCGTGAAGATAGCCCTCGGCAGCGATTTTGGCACATTCCCACTGGAGCAGAGCAATGCAGCCGAGTTCACCGAACTGGTGGCCAACGGGCTGTCGATTCCTCGCGCCCTACGAGCCGGAACGAGCGTGGCGGCCGAACTATTGATGCGAGATGACATCGGCGTACTCGCGGTTGGCAAGGCCGCCGATATCGTCGCCATGCCGGGCGATCCGTTTAAGGACATCACTGTCACCGAACGGGTCGATTTCGTGATGAAGGGCGGCGTGGTCGCAAAAAGCTGTCGGTGAGTACGCTTCGGTCGCCGTGTGGAGCCTGCGCCGCGGAAAGCTCCGGATAGAGCGACGGTGATTCAAATGGCAAGCCCCGCTCCCATGACACCTCGTGGCCTGCGCGGGCTAGGCTCATGGCTTGGATGGGTGAGAAGTTTTTGCTTGCGTGCCCGGGGTGCGGCGGCGACATCCGACTCTTTGCGTTCATCACAGAGCCGAGGCGGATCTGGGCGTCCCGGGTGGTTCGCGTCCCACGCCTTACGGCGTTGGGCTTGGATGGGGGCCTCGTGCAGCGTGGATGGAGTCGACGTCGTGTCGCCCTGTCGGGCGGTCCGCATCGCTGACGCGATTGCGGCTTCCTTATGGTCCCTGCAAGCGCCACCGCATGAGCAAAACGACTCCCCGCGGCACGAACTCAGCGAGGGGCGGCCCGTGCCACCCCGAGCCACGCAAACGTCCTGCGACGGAGCATGGGCTCCTTCGAGACATACGACCGTCGGCCGCCGAGGCGCGGGCATTGCCGCAGCATGATGGCAGGCCGTGTCGAGCGTGCCATCCGGGATGCCGTCGCTCGCGCTCCGCGCTTCCCCCCGGCTGCTCAGGCGCTCTGCTAATCTGTGGCGGAACCCCGCAGGAAGGAGCCGCTGTGGCCGGGCAGTTTGAGACCGACGACGCGAGCCCGCTCGACGCGCGGATCGCGGAAGTGCTCTCGCGATGGTGGGGCTTCGACACCCTCCGGCCGCTGCAGGCCGAGGCGATCGCCGCCGCCCTCGACGGCCGCGACTCGCTCGTCGTGATGCCGACCGGCGGTGGCAAGAGCCTCTGCTACCAGCTGCCTCCCCTGGTTGGCGAATCGACCGACGTCGTCCTCTCACCGCTCGTCGCCCTGATGAAGGATCAGGTCGATGCCCTCGAGGCCATCGGCTACCCTGCGGCGGCGCTCCACGGCGGCATGTCGCAAGACGAGCGAGGGGGCGTTCGCGATCGGCTGGCCGCAGGTGAACTCCGGCTCCTGTTCGTGGCGCCCGAACGCCTCGTCAACACCGGCCTGCTTGATCAGCTCGCCCAGGTGGGCGTGAAGCGTTTCGCCATCGACGAGGCCCACTGCATCAGCCACTGGGGCCATGACTTCAGACCGGAATACCGGCAGCTCGCCCTGCTCCGCGAACGGTTTCCCTCGGCTAGCATCCATGCCTTCACGGCCACCGCCACGCCCCGGGTACGGGACGACATCGCGCGGCAGTTGAATCTCCGGGATCCGGCGCGGCTCGTGGGCACCTTCGACCGGCCAAATCTGGTCTACCGGGTGGTGCCGAGAACCGACCGTGTCGCCCAGACCCTCGCGATCCTCGGCCGTCACAAAGGCGAGGCCTCGATCGTCTACTGCATCTCGCGAAAGGAGACGGAGCGGCTGGCCGAGCGGCTCGCCGCCGAAGGCATTCTTGCCCGCCCCTACCATGCCGGCCTCGACGCCCGGGAGCGTCACAAGACGCAGGAGGCCTTCGCCCGGGAGACGATCGACGTCGTGGTGGCCACCGTCGCCTTCGGCATGGGCATCGACCGCTCCGACGTCCGGCTCGTGCTCCACACCTCGCTGCCCAAGAGCCTGGAGGCCTATCAACAGGAAACGGGCCGTGCCGGCCGGGATGGCCTCGCGGCGGAGTGCGTGCTTCTCTACTCCTCGGCCGACGTCTTCAGCTGGGAATCCCTCGTCCGCAAAAGCGCGGCCGAATCAGAACTCGAACCCGACGAGCAGGAGCGACTCATCGCCTCGCAGGCCGAACACCTGCATGCCATGCGCCGCTACGCGCAGGCCGCCCGCTGCCGGCATGCGGCGCTCTCGGAGTATTTCGGGCAGGCGTATCCCGCCGAGAACTGCGGCGCCTGCGACGTGTGCCTGGGCGAGACGGAGAGCCTGCCCGACGCGACGGTGATGGCCCAGAAGATCATTTCCTGCGTGGCCCGCGTGCAGGAGCGCTTCGGCGTGCGGCACGTCTGCGAGGTGCTCCGCGGCGCGAAGACGGACGGCATCGTGCGGCACGGCCACGACCGGCTCTCCACGTTCGGCCTGCTCCCAACCCTCGATCAGCGGGCGGCGGAAAACCTCGTTCATCAGCTACTCGATCAGGAACTCCTCTCCCGCACCGCCGGCGACCGTCCTGTCGTGACGCTCAACGAGCGTTCCTGGGAGGTCTTGCGGGGTCAACGATCCGTGGTGCTGCTGGAGCCCCGTGCAGGCAGGGCGAAGTCCACCAAGGCCGACACCGACGACTGGCAGGGCGTCGATCGCGACCTGTTCGAGCGGCTGCGGAAGTGGCGGCGGCGGATCGCGGAAGCGCGAGGCAAGCCCGCCTGGACGATCCTCGACGACAAGGCCCTGCGGGCGATCGCGCGCGAGAAGCCTGCCTCACCCGCCGCCCTGCTCCGCTGCAAGGGCATCGGCGAAAAAAGGCTCGCCGACTTCGGTGCCGAACTGCTCAATCTCGTCGCCGGCCAAGCGGCCGAGTAATGCGCGTGTGCAAGCCGACCGGCTGTAGGGCCGCGGGCAAACCGCTCTGAATCCGGGCCCAACCCTGGTGCACCCGACGCCTCACGGCGTTGGGCTTGTACCGTTCACCCCACGCCTCACGGCGTTGGGCTTGTACCGTTCACCCCACGCCTCACGGCGTTGGGCTTGTACAGGCGGACGCGTGCAACTCGAGGAGAAGCCGTATGATTTGGGTTGCCGCGACCGAATCCGTCGGGCTGCCTCCTGGGTCAGGATCACCGATGAACGCACCGACTGCCGCCCTGCACCGCCTCGGCCAGAGCCTCTGGCTCGACAACATCACGCGGACGATGCTCGACGACGGCACGCTCGCCCGCTACATCGCCGACTTTTCCGTGACCGGCCTCACGAGCAACCCCACGATTTACAACCTGGCCGTGAAGACCGGATCGGCCTACGACACCGCGATCACGGCCAAGAAGCGGCAGGGGCTCGGTGGCGAGCGGCTGTTCTTCGA
Source organism: Pirellulales bacterium (assembly GCA_032117045.1). GTDB lineage: Bacteria > Planctomycetota > Planctomycetia > Pirellulales > UBA1268 > QWPN01. The sequence goes on from JAUMAF010000032.1 coordinate 9,673, forward strand.
CCTGGCGGTCGAGGATCTGACACGGGCGGCCGATCTCTTCCGACCGGTCTTCGATCGTAGCGGCGGTGTCGATGGCTGGGTGTCGCTCGAGGTCTCGCCGCATCTGGCGTACGACGCGGCGGCCACGCTCGCCGCGGCCCGCGATCTGTTCGCCAGAGCGGACCGCCCCAATCTGTTCATCAAGATTCCGGGCACGCCCGCCGGCCTGCCGGCGATCGAGGAGGCGATCTTCGCCGGCGTGCCGGTGAACGTGACCCTGCTCTTCACGCCGGAGCAGTATCTCGCGGCGGCCGAAGCCTATTGCCGCGGCATCGAGCGACGGCTCGATGCGGGGCTTTCGCCCCGAGTCTGCTCCGTCGCCTCGCTGTTCATCAGCCGCTGGGACGCGGCCTCCACGCCCCACCTGCCCGAGCACCTCAAGAACAGGCTCGGCATCACGATCGGCGAACGGTGCTACAGGGTCTACCGCGATCTGCTCGGCTCCGACCGGGCCCAGCGGCTGGCCAACGGCGGGGCCCTGCCCCAGCGGTTGCTCTGGGCCAGCACCGGCACCAAGGATCCGGCGCTCAGCGACCACCTCTATATTCGCGCTCTGGCCGCTGCCCATACCGTCAACACGATGCCCGAGGCCACGCTTCTCGCCTTCGCCGACCACGGCACCCTCAGCGGGACGCTTTCGGCGGGCGGAGGCATGGCGGAGCGGACCCTGTACGAGATCGAGCGGGCTGGGGTCGACGTCACGACGCTCGGCGACCAACTCCAGTCCCAAGGGGCCGCGGCCTTCGTGAAGAGCTGGGACGACCTCCTCACCGTGATCGAAGCGAAGGCCCGCGGCTAAAGAACCGCGTCCGGCGACAGGGCACGGGCAGCCCCGAGCCGCGCACCATTCCATCCCGCGGCCTCACGGCCGGTCGGCTTTCACGAGCCCGTGTGCCGAACAGGAGCCAGACGGGGCTCACCTGGCCCGCAACGTGTCGGAGGGAGACTCGCCAAACTGACGGCGATAACTGCCGGCGAAGCGGCCGAGTTCCCAGATTCCATGCCGCGTGAGGATCCGCGCAACCGTGTCGGCGGCCGGGTCTCCTTGCCGCAGCGACCGCCGCACCGCGTGGAGCGTTCTCAGTCGCAGGTAGTGCCGTGGGGCCACGCCGAACGTGTCGTGAAAGACGCGGGACAGCGTTCGCTCATTGACCCCCACCACGTCGGCCAGGCCGGCGATGGAGCGATGGTTCACGGGATCGGTCTCCAGCGTGTCGAGCACACGACGCACCACCTCTCGGCGATCGATTTTCGGCCTGCCCACCGCCGCCCCGCGCACATCGGGCGGAGCAAGGCATGCCGTGGCGGCGCTCACCAATCGGGCGGCAGCATCAGCGCGGGAGGTCGCGGAGAGTTCGGCGAAGCCGGCCGCAGTGGCCACCTGAGACACGAGGTGCCGTAATCGATGAACACGGAGAGGGTCGGCATGGAGCACATGGCTTCCCGCCCCCTGCGGCATGACGGCGACGCCTTTCGGCAGTGCGATCGAGCACCAGGCATGGGCCCGCTGCCGCACACGAATGCAGAAATCACCCCCCGACGGTATGACCAGCAGCGAGCCGTCGCCGCAGCTCTCGCCATTCGCCGACTGCTGCTGCGGTTCGCCCAGCGGCATCCAGAGAATCGTGCCCACATGGGTGTTACCGCCGTAGCAGAGGTTGCCGCCCCCCTCATGCCCCAGTTGGAGCACGACCGTTTCCACCTGTCGCACGGCGAGCTGCCAATTCCGCGTTTCGACCCCATCGCACACCATGCGAAGGTTGGCGCCACGAACGGCATCGGCCCAGGCGTCGAAGTCGTCAAATGTCATCATGATCCGCTGCCACTATTGGAATCGATCCTCAATGGGCGATGGATTCTGTCTGATACCGCATTGCCGAGAAGCCGCCACCCATTGATAAAGCCCCGTCATCTTGTCGCAGGCTGTCATGGTGACGCAGGCAGTGGGAACTCTGCAAGGGGTTACCTCGTCCGATACCATGTCGTGCCTGAGTTCCGGATGGCATCGGCGGCCCGTCGATTGCCGACCCCGCTTCGTTTTTGAACTCGACGCTTCACCGCACCGCGAATCACTCCATCACAGCCCAATCACCGTTCTTGTTCCGCATCCATCTTGTTCCCAGACCGTCTGGAGCCTGCCACGTGAACACTCCTCGCCCGCTGTTCGTGATCGCCGTCCTGATGGCCCTGCTGACGAGCGCCGCCGCCCACCATGCAATCGCGGAATCCGGGCGACCGCCCAATATCCTCGTCATCTGGGGCGATGACATCGGTCAGTTCAACGTCGGGGCCTACAACCTCGGCATGATGGGCTACAAGACGCCGAACATCGATCGGATCGCTCGTGATGGCTGCCTGTTCACCGATTGGTACGGCCAACAGAGCTGCACCGCAGGCCGCGCCGCCTTCATCACCGGCCAATCACCAATCCGGACGGGGCTCACCAAGGTGGGCCTCCCCGGGGCGCCGGAGGGCATGAAGAAGGAGGATCCGACCATCGCCACGCTCCTTCGGGCACGAGGCTACATGACCGGCCAGTTCGGGAAAAACCATCTCGGTGACCGTGACGACATGCTGCCCACGGCGCACGGCTTCGACGAGTTTTATGGCAATCTGTATCACCTCAATGCGGAGGAAGAGCCGGAGCATCCCGACTACCCGAGAGACCCGGCGTTCAAGAAGAAGTTCGGACCACGCGGTGTGATTCACAGTTTCGCCGACGGCCGGATCACCGACACCGGCCCGCTCACGAAAAAGCGCATGGAGACGATTGACGAAGAGGTCAACGCCAAAGCCATCGACTTCATGGAGCGGGCCAAGAAGTCTGACAAGCCGTTCTTCATGTGGTGGAACTCCACCAAGATGCACATCTTCACGCACCTCAAGGATGGCATTGCGGGCAAGACCGGCCTCGGCATCTACGCTGACGGCATGGTCGAGCATGACCGCCAGGTCGGCGAGATGCTCGCAAAACTCGCGGAACTGGGGCTCGACGAGAACACGATCGTGATGTATTCGACCGACAACGGCGCCGAGGCCTTCACCTGGCCCGACGGCGGCAGCACGATGTTTCGCGGCGAGAAGAACACGCAGTGGGAGGGGGGCTATCGCGTGCCCTGTGCGATCAAGTGGCCGGGCGTCATCAAGCCCGGCACCGTGGTCAACGACATCGCTGCCCACGAGGACATGCTCACGACGCTCGTGGCCGCCGCCGGCGATACGACGGCCAAGGAGGATCTGAAGAAGGGCCGTCGAATCGGTGATCGTACCTACAAGGTGCACCTCGATGGCTACGACCTCGGGCCAGCTCTCCGGGGCCAGGCTGAATGGCCGCGCAAGGAGTTCATCTACTGGACCGACGACGGCAGCGTCGCGGCGCTCCGCTACGGCAACTGGAAGGCCACGTTCCTCAAGCAGCCGGCCCACGGCATGCACGTCTGGCAGCAGCCGTTCGAGGAACTACGGGCGCCGACGCTCGTCAACCTGCGGATGGATCCCTTTGAGCTCGCACAGGATATCGGTATGGACTACCAGCGGTGGTATCTCGAGCACATGTTCATGATCGCGCCGGCCGGGGCTTACGTGGGGCAGTGGCTGCAGAGTTTTCGGGAGTTTCCACCCCGGCAGAGGCCGGGCAGCTTCAACCTCGACCGCGTGATGGAAGCAGTCACGGCCGGCCAGGGTTCGGGCCGGTAGTCCGAGTGCAGCTGCGTCAGCCTTCGCCGAGATAGGCGTCGCGGACGCGACGGTCGGCGGCGAGATCGGAGCCGGTGCCGGAGAGGGTGACCCGCCCCGTTTCGAGTACATACCCCCGGGTGGCGAGCTTGAGGGCCGCCCGGGCGTTTTGCTCCACGATCATGACGGTGATGCCCCGCGTCGCCAGCGATCCGATCACGTCGAAGACCTTCGCCACGATCAAGGGGGCGAGCCCCAGTGACGGCTCGTCGAGCAGGAGGAGCTTCGGCCGCCCCACGAGGGCCCGGCCGATCGCCAGCATCTGCTGCTCACCGCCGGAGAGCGTGCCCCCCGCCTGATCCATCCGCTCCCCGAGCACAGGAAACAGGCCACAGGCCTCGTCGATGTCGGCCCGCAACCGAACTGGATCCTTCTGCGTGAAGCCACCGAGCTCCAGATTCTCACGCACAGTCAGTCGCGGAAAGATGCGGCGACCTTCGGGCGCCTGGCCGATGCCCAGCCGCATGATCTCGTGCGGCGGCAGCCCGGTGAGCGACCTGCCCGCAAAGCGAATCAGGCCGCCCCGGACAGGCACCACGCCCGAGATCGCCATCAGCAGCGTCGTCTTGCCGGCCCCGTTGGCGCCGATCAGCGCCACGAGCTCTCCCTCGGCGACATCGAGCGACACTCGATCGACCGCCCGGATGGGGCCGTAGCCCGCCTCGAGATCACGGATTTCCAACAGCGGCGTCATGTCGCTCAGCCCTCCCCGCCGAGGTAGGCTTCGATCACCTTCTCGTCGCGCCGCACTTCCGCGGGCGTGCCCTCGGCGATCTTCACGCCGTGGTCGAGCACGGCCACCCGGTCACTGACCCGCATCACGACGTTCATGTGATGCTCGATGAGCAGCACGGTGACACCCTTGGCCTTGATCCGCTCAACCAGGGCGGCGAGATCGGCCGTCTCCGCGGGATTCATGCCCGCGGCGGGCTCGTCGAGAAGGATCAGCGTGGCGCCCGTGGCGAGCGCCCGAGCGATCTCCAACCGCCGCTGATCCCCATACGGCAGCTGGCCCGCGATGCGGTTGGCATCACCCGCGAGACCGACGAAATCGAGCGCCTCGAGCGCCTTTCCTTGGGCAGCCGACTCGGCCCGCCGATTGGCCGGCGTGCGAAACAGCATCGACGGCACGCCGCCGGGAATGGTCCGGTCGAGGCCGATGAGGACGTTCTCGAGCACCGTCATGTTGGAAAACAGCCGGATGTTCTGAAACGTGCGGGCGATGCCGGCCTGCGCCACCACGTGAGGCGATCGGCGGCCCCGCCGCCAGACGGCGATCGTGCCGGCGGTTCCGAGGATCGAGCCGAAGAGCAGGCCTGCGATGCCCCGCCACCGGATCCGCGACTTGCCGGCCGCGAGGCGATCCAGCACGGCCTCCTTGATCGCGAGCTTCTCAGGGGTCGAGGTCGTCCCGGTCCGCTCCGAATCGGTCGCGTCGGGTATGGTTCCCGGCCCCGCCCGTCGGGCCGTGACGGCCGCCTGCAACTCGTTCCTGACGGCACGCGCCTCGTCGAGGCTTCGCTTGATTGCCAGTACGTCGGACCCATCGGCACTGACCACTCGCCACTTGCCCGCCATTTGATCGATGGCGAGTTCGGCCCGAAAGTAGCCGCGGAGCCGCTCGATGGCCCCCGAGGCGGTGAACGGCTCGCCGGTGATCATCCCGCGTTTCACCACCGCCAGCCAGAGCCGATCGATATCGACCGCGGCCGCGGCAAACAAGAGACCGGTGAGGAGGCCGAGCCCGAGGGCCGACCAGAACACCCGTGGGGTGAACGCCCGCTCCAGCCGCCGGCCATGAAACCGCACCGTGCCGTTCGTCGGCTCGTAGATGCCGCTGATGCAGTTGAAGGCCGTTGTCTTGCCGGCGCCGTTGGGACCGATCACCGACACGACCGATCCCGCCGGCACCTCGAGATCGAACTCCGAGACGGCCACGAGCCCGCCGAACCGGATGGTGAGCCGGTCGATGTCGAGCAACGGATGCTCGCCCATCAGCGACGAAGTGTCGCTCGCACCGCTCTGGCTGATGAACTCCGGCCGGCTCATGGATGGCCCTCGTGGAGTTCGGCGGCCAGCCGCCGCGAAGGCACCAGCCCTTCGGGACGGTATCGCATCACGAGCACGAGCGCCACGCCGAAGATCGCCAGCCGCCAGCCACTGAAGGAGAGCAGACTCGATCCGGTGGGATTGATGTTCCACTGCTGGATCGCGGAATCCGCCCATGGGGCCAGGACGGTATCGAAGCCGACAAGGAGCGCTACGCCGAGCAGCGTGCCCGGAATGCTTCCCAGGCCGCCGAGGATCACGGCACAGAGCACCATGATCGAGCGGTTGAAGTCGTAGGCGTTGGGATCGGCCGTGGTCGACAGGCTCGCCGCGTAGAGGCAGCCAGCCAGCCCGGCCACGGCCGATGACATGGCAAACGCGGAGAGTTTGACGCGCGTCGCCGAGATGCCCATCGCTGAGGCGGCAAGCTCATCTTCGCGAACAGCCACCCAGGCGCGGCCCAGCCGGGAATTCTCGAGTCGCCGCATGGCCACGACCACGGCGGCCAGCGCCATCAGCGCCAGATAGTAAAACCACCGGGGGTCGATCGCGAAGGCGAGGCCGAGATCGGTGCCCCAGACCTTCACGCCGGCTCCTGGCGGGGGCACTGGGTTGAGCCCCTTCATGCCCCCCGTGATCTGCTCGAGATTCCGCAGCGTCACCTTGACGACCTCGCCGAAACCGAGCGTGACGATTGCAAGGTAGTCGCCCCGCAGCCGCAGCGTCGGCGCCCCCAGGGCGAGTCCGATGCCGGCCGTGCCGAGCACGGCCACGGCCGCCGCCGTCACGAACCGCATCTGAAACGGATACATCGGCACCGTCAGGATCGCGAACAGGTACGCGCCGATGCCAAAGAACGCGGCGATTCCCAGGTGCACGAGGCCGGTGTAGCCGACCATCACGTTGAGGCCGAGCGCCAGAATGCAGTAGATGAAGAGGGTGGTCACCTGACCGCCGAGCGCTCCCCCGAGGGCCGGCACGACGAGCGGCGCCACCGCCAGCACGACGAGCGCGACGAGATCCCAGCGTTCGCGGAGAAACGCCAGGACCCGGCCACGAAGCGGCGCAGCCCCCGTCACGTCGTGCGTTTTCGGATCGTGCGTCATCGTGTCATACCTTCTCCTTCGTGCCCCGGCCGAGCAGGCCTTCGGGGCGGAACACGAGGATCACGATCAGGATCGCGAACACGATCGCACCCGTCCACCGCTCGCCCATGTAGGCGCTCGATAAAGCCCGCACGAGGCCGATCACGAGCCCGCCGACGACGGCGCCCGGGATGCTCCCGATGCCGCCCAGCACCGCCGCCGTGAAGGCGTAGAGACCGTTCTGAAACCCCATCTGGAAGCCGATGGTGTTGATGTACAGGCCGTAGATCACGCTGGCGGCGCCCCCGAGGAATCCGCCCACGAAAAACGTGAACGCGATCACCCGATCGACATCGATGCCGACGAGGGCTGCGGCTGTCGGATCCTGGGACACCGCCCGCATCGCTTTCCCCAGCCGTGTCGACTTGACCAGCAGCGACAGTCCGATCATCAGCGGCACCACCACCACCAGCACGAGCAGATCCTTGGCGGTGAACTGTAGCCCCTCGCCTCCGAGCAGGTTTCTGGCCGGCAGCAGCTCCGGGAAGGAGCGGTCGGCCGGCCCCAGCCAGAAGAGACCGATGTTCATGAAGATGAAGGAGACGCCGATCGCCGAGACCAGCGGCGCCAGTTTCGGGGCGTTGCGAAGCGGCCGATAGACGATGCGATCGACCGCCACGTTGAGCCCGCCGCAGAACAGTCCACAGAGGACCACGAGCAGGGCCACGCCAAACCAGGTCGCCGCGGGCTCCGCCCCGGCGAGCCCCAGGCCCGAGACCAGCGTGAGCGCGAGGCACGCCCCGAGCATGATCAGGTCGCCATGGGCGAAGTTGATCAGCCGGATGATGCCATACACCATCGTGTAGCCGAGCGCCACGAGCGCCATGAGGGCGCCGTTGGTGATCCCGATCAGGCATTGCTGGAGAAAAAACTGCATGCGAAAAAGGCCGGGGGCTCATGAGCCGGCGGGGGTCGCCGGGGGCTGCGCGTCGACATCCTCCTCGGCGGCGGCGTCGAGGATTTCTTCGAACTCGAACTTTCCATCCTTGACCACGCTCACCGTGAGCGTTCGCATCGTCGTGTCGCCGTTGTCGTCGAAGCCCCACTGTCCTAGGGCGCCATCAAAGTCGCGGATCGCCAGGGCCTTGTCGGTGATGACACGGCGATCCTTCGTGCCGGCCTCGCGAATCGCCCGCAGGGCCACGCAGGCCGCCTCGTATCCATACACGGCATAGGCCTCCGGCAGTTCGCCGAACTTCTTGCGGTAGCGTTCCACGAACTCGCTCCCCTTCCCCGTCAACTTTTCCGGCGGCAGGCCGCCGAAGGTGACGAAGCACCGGCCCTCGAGATTGCCCGCACCAGCGGAGTCGATGAACACCTGCTCGCGACAGCCATCCGGCACCATCAAAATCGCCGCAATGCCGGCGCTGGCCATGTCCTTGGCGAGCTGCCCGCCCTTGCTCTGCGTGGTGCCGCCGAAGTAGACGAGATCGGGGTTGGCCGCCTTGACGCTGGCCATCAGCGACTTGAACTCCTGCGCCTTGGCATCGATGGAATCGTGGCCCACCACCTCGATCCCGATCTCGCGGCACCTTTCATCGAACAGATCCGCGATGCCTTTGCCATAAACCTCGTTGTCGTCGAGGATGTAGACGCTCGTCACGCCCCGCTTCTTGGCCCAATCGGCCGAGAGCGGCCCCTGGAGGTCGTCGGCCGGCACCACCCGCACGTAGTTGAGCCGGCCCATCGGCTGATAGACCTTCGGTTCGCCGGGAGCCCCGAGCCCTGGCTTCGTCAGACCCACGGCCGTGTTGGCCGGTGACACCATCAGCAGATCGCCGAGATTCAGAATCGGCATCGAAACCTTCGCCGCCCCGGAGTTGAAGGTGCCAATGTAGGCGACGACGTCCGGATCCTGGAGCGCCCGCCGCGCGTTGGCCGCCTCGGCCTCGCTCGTCCACTGACCGGCGGCAGCCGTCGAATCGTCGAGATCGAGGTATTCGATCCGGAAGGGCCCGACGGTGCCTTCGGCTTCCTCGATCGCCATGCGGATACCGCGAACGATGGTGTCGGACTGCTGCTTGGCGCTGCCGGTCCGCGGCAGGCTCGACACGATCTTCACGAGCGTCGGATCGGCCGGCCGGCATCCCGCTGCGGCAAGCAGGCAGACCGCCACCGTCCGAAAGGCCCAGTTCCAAGAGTTCATGGGCATGAATGTAGGAGTCGCGGCAAAACCGCGTCAAACCGGCCGCTTCGCCACCATCCGCCAGGCACGGTGGATGCGCTCGTTGCGGAAGTCCTCGGGAATCGTCCGATTGGTGATCTCGCGAACCGCGTACAGCGGTTCGAGCCGATCGGACGCCAGGTGAAAACGGCGGAAGTTGGTGGAGAAATAGACGATGCCACCAGGCGCGAGATTTCTCGCCACGAGATCCAACAGCTCGGCATGATCGTGCTCCACGTCCCACGGCGTCTCACTGCGTGCCGACCGGGAGAAGGTTGGCGGATCCACGACGACGAGATCGAAGGGCGGCTCGCCGCGGCGGGCCCGATGCTCGAGAAACGCCCGTGACTCGTCCCGCACGGTCCGATGCCGCCCCGCGTCCTTGAAGCCGTTTCTGGCGAGGTTGGTCCTGGTCCAGTCAAGATAGGTGTTGGAGAGATCGACGCTCGTCGTCTCGCTCGCGCCGCCGGCCGCCGCATACACCGAGAAGCTGCCCGTGTAGGCGAAGAGATTGAGGAACCGCTTGCCCGTGGCCTCGTCACGAACCATGCTCCGCGTCTGACGATGGTCGAGAAAGAGGCCGGTGTCGAGGTAATCAGAGAGATTCACCTCGAACTGAAGACCACCTTCCTTGACGGTCAGCGCCGCCTTCCGGGCATCGACCTTCTCGTACTGATCGTTCCCGCGCTGCCGCTTCCGGACCTTGAGAAACGTCTGATTCGGCGGCACGCCGAGTTCGCTCGCGGCCGCCTCGATCATTCGATCGAGCCAGACGTCGTGCTCGATCTCCGTCCGCTCGTGCGGCCGGTCGTATTCCGCCGCGTGGAGCCAGCCGGCGTACCAGTCGATCACGAGGGGGATCTCGGGGATGTCGCGGTCGTAGACGCGGAAGGCCTCGATGCCCTGACGACGGGCCCACTTGGCCAGATGCTTGAATCGCTTCGCGAGCCGGCGGCGGAAGTCGCCGATCTGGTCGGCGGTCGTGCGGCCGCGGGGCCGGCCGTGACGCGGGGAGTCGAACGCGTTGTCGGCAGGAATGTCATCTTCGCCGGCGGCGGAGAGGGCATCAGCCATCTCGATACCAGTGCAGAGGGCGTCCGCGGGTGCGGCGTCAGTGGGGGAAGCGTCGGGGTGTCTGGCGTCGTCGCACCCGGGAACCGCGACGACGCTGGCCTCAGGAGGGTGGGGGGTGGCCCGCTGCCGGATCGTGACTTCGAGGAGCCGACAGGGAATCGGGCCGTTCATCAAGGGGATGCGATGCGTGGGGCGGAGGCCGAGCTGCGCGGCGGCGGGGGTGTCGGCGGCGAGAATCGCAGCCCGCCATCCGCTCCCCTGCGGAGCACCGCTCCGCGAGAACTCGGCGACGAGCCAGTCTCCCAGCCGGCGAAAGAGCGCGCCAGCGCGGGGCAGCGGCAGACGCTCGCCGTAGGGTGGATTGGTGACCACGAGGCCCGAGTCTCCGATCGGGCGGGCCTGCTCGAAATGCTTCTGCTCGATCGTCATGAATCCAGCCACGCCGGCCGCCTCGGCGCACGCCCGCGCCGCCTCCACCGCCTTCTGATCAAGATCACTGGCGGCGAACAAGCCTGTCGGCGCACCGACGCGGGCCTCGAGATCGGCCAGGATCTGGTCGGAAAGAGGCTTGTCGCAGTCGCGAAACCGGAGGAAGCCGTGGGCCTGTCGCCGCGCCCGCCAGAGCCCCGGCGCCATGCCGGCGGCGATCGTCGCCGCCTCGATCGCCAGGGTGCCCGAGCCGCACATCGGGTCGAGGATCGGCTCGCCCGTGGTCGCGTCACCGGCGACTCCCGGCCGCCACCAGCCCGCAATGGCAAGGATTCCGGCGGCCAGCACCTCCGAGAGCGGCGCCTCCACTTCGCCCATCCGCCAGCCGCGCTGGTGGAGCGACCGGCCGGCAGCGTCGCGAAAGATGGTGGCCACGTCACCGACGAGATGGAGCGCCAGTCGCAGGGAAGCCCCGCGGAGCTGCACGCTCGGCCGCCGGCCACTGGGCGTGCGGAGCTGGTCCACGACGGCATCCTTGACGATCTGCGCCGCGTAGAGCGAATGCGTGAGAAACGTGTCATGGATCGCGGCATCGACCCGCAGCGTGTCCGACACCTTCAACTGCTCGGTCCAGTCGACTTCCTGCATGGCGCGGTAGAGGCTGTCGGGCGAATCGACGCGAAATCGACCCAGCGGCTCCAACACGCGGATCGCCGTCCGGCTCTCGAGGACGGCCCGGTAGAGCGTCTCCCGTTCGACGCCCGGCGCGGCGGAAAACTCGATCGTGCGCCGGCCGATCCGCAGGTCGCGGCCGCCAATGGCCGCGAGCTCCTCCGCCAGCACCCACTCCAGTCCCTCGAGCGTCCGCGCAGTCAGGCGGGGTGGCTCATCGACGATCGGCGCCGGGAGGGGACGAGGAACGACCGGCACGGCAGGGAAGACGGCATCACTCATGTCCTGCCACCGACTCTACCCGCAAAACACCCGAGCCGCGAGAGCCGTGTCCAAAGCGATCCACATTCCCCCGATCTCGCAATCGGGGGCTTCCACGAAAACGGTGCGAACTCAGCGAGGGGCTGCCCGTGCCCCGGAGCCGGCGTATGCCGCCAAGCGCAGCCAGGATGGCGGAGCGCAGGCGGCATCCGAGTGAGCGAAGGACAGGATGTCCGCAGCGAACGTCCGGCGACGGGGCATGGGCAGCCCCGAGCCGCGCGCCAGGTCAGCCCGCGGCCTCACGGCCGGTCGGCTTTCACACGGGCACGAACTCAGCGAGCTGCCTGTGCCCCGGAGCCGGATCTCTCGGTTCGGGCCGGTTCGGGAAAACGATCCTGAATCGGCTGCACGGTGAGCAGTTCCGTGCGCATGCCCTCCATCGCCCGCACGCAGGCCTCGGCCGCCGGCAGCGTCGTGATGCAGGGCACGCCGTAGAGCACGCTCGCCGCCCGAATCCTGCCCTCGTCAGTCCTGGCGCCTTTGCCACGGGGCGTGTTGAAGATCAGCTGCACGCGACCGTCGATCAGGTGATCGATCAGGTTCGGATGCCCTTCCTGCAGTTTCTTCACGACCTCGACCGGGATCCCGGCGGCCGAGAGCTCTCGCGCCGTGCCCGACGTGGCGATCAGTTCGAAGCCGAGGGCCGCGAGCCTCCGGGCCAGCACCACCATGGCCTCCTTTGCCTGGGCACTCGCGACGCTGAGAAAGATGCGGCCCTTCTCCGGCAGGAGGATGCCCGCGGCAATCTGGCTCTTGGCGAAGGCGATGCTGAAGCGGTCGCTCACGCCCATCACTTCGCCCGTGCTCCGCATCTCGGGGCCCAGGGCGATGTCGACGCCGGCGAACTTCACGAACGGAAACACACTCTCCTTCACGCTCACGTGCCCTGGCACCGGGTCGGCCAGGATGCCCTGCTCCGCGAGGCTCCGCCCCGCCATCACCTTCACCGCCACCTTGGCCACCGGCAGCCCGGTGGCCTTGGCCACGAACGGCACCGTGCGGCTGGCTCGTGGATTGACCTCGATGACATACAGCGACTGGCCGCTCGCGCCGTCGGAGCCGGCCTCCTTCTTGACAGCGAACTGCACGTTCATGAGCCCCACCACGCCCAAGCTCTTCGCGAGCCCCGTTGCCGCCGTCTTGATCTCGGCGATCATTTCGGTCGACAGGCTGTGGGGCGGGATGCAGCAGGCGGAGTCGCCGGAATGAACGCCCGCCTCCTCGATATGCTCCATCACCCCCGCCACGATCACGTCCTTGCCGTCGCAGATGCAGTCGACGTCGACCTCGATCGCATCTTCGAGGAAGCGGTCGATGAGGACCGGCTGCCCCTGGGCAACAATGAAGGCCTCGGCGACATACCGCTCGAACTGGGTCTGGTCGTAGCAGATCTCCATCGCCCGGCCACCGAGCACGAAACTTGGCCGCACCAGGCTCGGGTAGCCGATCCGGGCCACCTCACGGCGGGCCTGCTCGAGCGTCCGCGCGATCCCACTGGCGGGCTGCTTGAGGCCGAGTCGGTCCAGGAGTTCGCGAAATTGCTCGCGGTCCTCCGCCATTTCGATCGTGTCGACGCTCGTGCCGATGATCGGCAGGCCGGCGGAGAGGAGGGCGCGGGCGAGGTTGAGCGGCGTCTGCCCGCCCAACTGCACGATCACGCCGTCGGGCTCGATGCGGTCGGCGATGTTGAGCACATCTTCGCAGGTGAGCGGCTCGAAGAAGAGCATGTCGCTCGTGTCGTAGTCGGTGCTGACGGTCTCGGGATTCGAGTTGACCATCACGCTCTCGATGCCCATCTCGCGGAGGGCAAAACTGGCGTGGCAGCAGCAGTAGTCAAACTCGATGCCCTGGCCGATCCGGTTGGGACCACCGCCGAGGATCATCACCCGCTTCTTGCCGGGCTCCTTTGGCCGTGTCTCGTCTTCGTCTTCCCAGGTCGAGTAGTAGTAGGGAGTCTGGGCCTCGAACTCGGCCGCGCAGGTATCGACCGACTTGTACGTCGCGACGATGCCCCTTCGCTTCCGCTCAGCCCGCACCTCGAGTTCCGAGGATTCGAGCATCACCGCCAGTTGCCGGTCGGAGAAGCCCGCCTGCTTTGCCATCCGAAGCAGGCCGTCGTCGACGGCCGCGATCGAGCCCACCGTGCGGAGCAGGCTTTCGATCTCGACGATCTGCTGCAGCTGATCGAGGAACCAGCGGTCGATTGCGGTGATCTCATGAATCTCTTCGACGGTGAGCCCCGCCTTGATCGCATACCGCAGATACCAGACACGGTCGGGGTCGGGGGTCGCGATCCGGGCGCGGATGTCGTCGAGCGATGGCTCGGCAGGCGTGGCCCAGAGATCCTTCGAGTCGCTCCCGAAGCCGAAACTTCCCACCTCCAGGCCACGCAGCGCCTTCTGGAAGGCCTCCTTGAAGGTCCGTCCGATCGCCATGGTCTCTCCCACGCTCTTCATCTGCGTGGTGAGCCGGTTGTCGGCCTCGGGAAACTTCTCGAACGCGAATCTCGGCACCTTGACCACGACATAGTCGATCGAGGGCTCGAAGCAGGCCTTCGTCTTCCGCGTGATGTCGTTGGGGAGTTCGTGCAGCCGCCAGCCCACCGCCAGCTTGGCGGCGATCTTGGCGATGGGAAAACCGGTGGCCTTGCTGGCGAGCGCCGATGAGCGGCTGACCCGCGGATTCATCTCGATCACGATCATGCGGCCAGTCGCGGGCTCGACGGCAAACTGGATGTTCGATCCGCCGGTCTCGACGCCGATCGCGCGGATCACGGCAAAACTGGCGTCCCGCATCCGCTGGTATTGCTTGTCGGTGAGCGTCATCGCCGGGGCGACGGTGATCGAGTCGCCGGTATGCACGCCGCAGGGGTCGAAATTCTCGATGGAGCAGATCACGACGGCGTTGTCGTCGACGTCGCGCATCACCTCCATCTCGTATTCCTTCCAGCCGAGGATCGATTCCTCGACCAGCACCTCGCCGACGGGGGAGAGATCGAGCCCCCGTTGCACCTTGTGGTCGAACTCCTCGCGGTTGTAGGCCACGCCCGAGCCCGAGCCGCCGAGCGTGAAGCTCGGACGGATGACCGCCGGCAGGCCAACCTCCGTGAGCACCTCCCGGGCCTCGGCGAGGCTCCTGACGATCCGGCCGCGGCAGGTCTCGAGGCCGATCTTCTGCATCGTGGCCTTGAAGATTTCGCGGTCTTCACCGCGGCGGATCGCCTCGGCCTTCGCTCCGATCATCTCCACGCCGTGCTTCGCGAGAACGCCGTGCTTCTCCAGTTCCATCGCCAGGTTCAGGGCCGTCTGACCGCCGAGCGTCGGAAGCACGGCGTCGGGCTTCTCGACCTCGATGACCTTCTCGAGCGTCTGCCAGGTGAGCGGCTCGATGTACGTGCGGTCGGCCGTGCCCGGATCGGTCATGATCGTGGCCGGATTCGAGTTGACGAGCACCACGCGGTAGCCATCCTCGCGGAGGGCCTTGCAGGCCTGGGTGCCGGAATAGTCGAACTCGCAGGCCTGCCCGATGACGATGGGGCCGGACCCGATCAGGAGAATCGTCTTGAGATCGTCTCGGCGGGGCATGAACGTGCTCTACGGGGCAGGCAAAAAAATCTCCCGAGAGTAGCATCCGTCCCGGCCATTCATCAATGAACGGCTACAATCCCCGGGCTTCTCCCGCCTTCACATTCACATGCTGCCGGAGTGACTGCCGATGTCCATCGCCACACCCGCCCTCGACGCCTGCCGTGAGACGCTGCCCGATGAACTCAAGGACATTCGCCTCAATCTGGCCGCAGTGCTGACGGGGGAGAACCTCCAGCCGGCACAATCCCTGGGCACGGCCCTGGCTGCGGCGGCATTCGTGAAGTGTCACAGACTTGTCGATGCCCTCGAGTCAGACATCCGGGCCGGCCTCGGCGAGGCCGGCCCGGCCGTGATTTCAGACGCCGTCGCAGCCGCCGGCCTGATGGCGATGAACACCGTCTACTACCGGTTTCGGCACATGCTCGGCAAGGAGAGCTACGAGGCCCGGCCACCGCGGCTGCGGATGAGCCGCATGGCCCAGCCCGCCACGAGCAAGCTCGACTTCGAACTGATGAGCCTCGCCTGCGGCGCGCTTGCCGGCTGCGAGCTCTGCATCAAGAACCACGAGGCGAGCCTCCTCCATCTCGGCGCGAGCGAGGATGCCTGCCACGACGCCGTCCGCATCGCCGCCGTGATCAATGCCGCCGCCTGCGGCCTCGGCTAGAGCGCATCCCCCGTGACCCTCGGGCTCGAGTGCCCGGTGGATGAAAGCCGACCGGCCGTGAGGCCGCGGGCATACCGCAGCCGGGTTCATGCGGCACGCAACTCCACCCTACGCCTCACGGCGTTGGGCTTCCTGGAGCCGTGGCGGCCAACTCGCGGAGATACTCGAGCGTATAGATGCCGCTCGAGTGGCCGTCGGAAAACTCGATCGAGTAGGCATATTGCCCCACCGGCTGCATGCCCATGATCTCGAGCGGGGCCACCTCCGCGGCCGTCAGCACCGGCAGCAGCGCCGGCTGCAGCGCCGGGGTCGCCGGGGCGGCCCGCTTCTCGCGGCAGGTCGCGCAGGGGCAGGCGTCGCGGAGCAGTCTGGCGGTGGAGACGGCCGCGAGGCCGTCGCTCCACACGATCTCGATGGCGGCTGTTGATCGTCCGTCGGCCACCCGGCGGATTGTCGTCGGCACAGGCAGGGTCATGCGTTTCCTTTCGGCTGGTCGCGAAGGTCGATGATGCGGCGGCCCTTCCCCTCGAACCGTGGCAGGCTGCCGATGGGCACCACTTTCACGGTCACGCGGAGTCCGAGACGAATCTGGAGTTCGCGGGCCACACGGCCGGGATCATCGAGCCGGTCCTCGATGGCCAGGGACAGTTCATCGAGGCTCTCGCGAGTCGAGACCGTGAGCTGGTGCTCGACCACTTCGGGGAAGCCCCTCACGATCTCGTCGATCGCATGCGGAAACACGTTGACACCGCGGACGACGAGCATGTCATCGGTGCGGCCGAGGATCCCTCCTGCGAGACGAGCCCAGGGGCTGGCACCCGCGGCCACGTCGGCATCGGTCGCCCAGGTGGGCCGCACCAGGTCGCCGGTGCGATAGCGGATCAGGGGGCCGCCAGCGCGGCCGAGCGTGGTCAGCACGAGTTCGGAGAGTTCCCCCGGCTCCGCCGGTCCTCCGCTCGCGAGCGAGAGAAACTCGGGATGAAACCATTCCTCGATCACGTCGATGCCGTCGCCGTGGAGATCACCGACGCCCCAGGGCCCCACCTCGGTGGCCCCGGCATGATCGAGCACGTCGGCATTCCAGGCCTCCGCGATCCGGCCCCTGGTGGTGCGGACCGATCCGCCCGGCTCGCCCGCCACGATCACGAGCCGAATGCCAAGCCGTCGCGTGTCAATCTTGTTGTCGGCGGCGACCTCGGCGAGGTGGAGGGCATAGCTCGGCGTGGCCAGCAGCACCGTCGCGGTCAGGCTGCGGATCAAGTCCAGCCGGGCGAGGCTCGTGAGGCCCCCGGTCGGAATCGCCATCGCCCCGCGGCCGAGCGCCGCCTCGAAGCCGCTCCAGAAGCCGACATAGGGCCCGAACGACGAGGCCACGAGCATCCGATCGCCAGGCACCACGCCGCCCCGGTCGAGGATCGTCCTCCAGCAGTCCATCCACCACGCCCAGTCGTCCGCGGTGTCAAACACAGGCAGTGGCCGGCCGTGGGTGCCGCTGGTCTGGTGATACCGGACATAGCGGCCCGGCTCCCACGTGAGGTTCGCCGGCCTTCCGCTCGCCGCTGCGGCCTCGACGAGTTCATCCTTGTAGGTGAAGGGCCAGTCGGCGAGGTCGTCGAGCGAGGTGATCCGAGCCGCGTTCGGAAACCGCGCCAGTTTTGCTGCGTAGAAGGCGTTGTGCGGGAGGATCTCGCGCAGCAGGCTGCGGAGCCTGTCGAGCTTCAGCGACTCGACGGGCAGTCGCGCGGGAGGATTCTCGGGGCGATGGGCTCTGGGCATGCCGCGATTATGGCATGCCCAGCGAGGGAATGCCCTGCGACGGCGCGTTCTGTCGCGGAGCCTGCAGCCCCTCCATCCCCTGCGACGGAGGAGGTAGCACGAGCGCGGGCTGGCCCAGGGGCGGGAGTGGCTGCGGGGAGAACGGCTGGCCCGGGGGCGGAGCCGGGGTCGGCTGTGGGATGGATGGCAGGGGCGGTGGCCCAGACGGTGGAGCCGCCGGCGGCAGGCTTCCCGCCGCCAGCCGCACCTGCTCGGCACGGGCCACGACGAGTTCCGGCGGCATCGACGACGCGGGCTGCATCGCCAGCTCGACGACGCGCTCGTCGCGGACCTCCCACGGGATCAGGTTCTCGGTGACGAAGTCGAGCGGAAAGATCTCGTACCAGGGTACCGGAAACGGCTGTCGCACGGTGAGCGTCTCGTAACCGTCTTTCACCAGCCGAATCTTCCGCGTGCCGTAGTAGACAAAGTCGTGCGACACGGGCGTGGTGCCGAGTTGGTAGTCGTCCACATAGACGAGCGCGCCGGGCGGGTTGCTGCGGATCGTCATGCGGCGTTGCACGCACCCTGTCGCGGCCATGGCGATGCCGACGACCAGGATGGTCATGGCGGCGAGGGTGACCGGTCCCGCACGCCTGTGGCAGCGGCCCGAACAACGGGTGGAAGAGGCACTTCGCATGGGGGCGAACGATAGAAACCGGGCTCGGCCGCCGCCAGAGCAGCGGACTCGCCACCAGCTTGCCCACCCCCTCCAGGTCGCGATGCCGCGGCCGGCTGGCTAGACTTTGGAGTCTTCCCCTTTCGCCCCGCCTCCTTCCTGACCGCTCTACGGAGTCCGCGCGTGGGATCAGGCACCAGCCTCGACTACTGCGAACTGACGGACATCGGGCGGCGGCGCGCGAACAATCAGGATTCAAAGGCGGTGCTCGCACCCTTGAGCGGCGAGCAGTTTCGCCGGCGGGGCTGGCTGTTCATCGTCGCGGACGGGATGGGAGCGCATGCCGCCGGCGAGAAAGCCAGCGCCCTGGCCGTGGAACACGTGCCCCTGGCCTACGAGAAGCTGGCGGCCCGGTCGCCCCCGCTGGCGCTCAGGACCAGCATCGAGCATGCCAACTCGGAGATCCACGCCCGCGGCGAAAACGCCATCGATCTGATGGGCATGGGCACCACGTGCACGGCCCTGGCCCTCGTGCCGCGGGGCGCGGTGATCGGCCATGTTGGCGATAGCCGGGCCTACCGCATCCGCGGCGACAGGATCGAACAGTGGTCGGCGGATCACTCGCTGGCCTGGGAGTGGGAGGCAGGACGGCTCCCGGGCATGGGTGAGCCACAGAAGAACATCATCACGCGGTCGATGGGCCCGCATCCGCAGGTTGCCGTCGATCTCGAGGGCCCCTTCGCCGTCGAAGCAGGCGATGTGCTTCTCCTCTGCAGCGACGGGCTGTCAGGGCAGGTCGCCGATGAGGAGATCGGGCTGTTGGCGGGCAGGCTGCCCCCACGAGAGGCCGCCGAGGCGTTGCTGGGGCTGGCGCTTGTCCGCGGTGCTCCCGACAACGTGACCCTGATCGTCGCCCGCGTCGGCGAGAAGGAGGCGTCGAAGGTCGGTTCGGCGGATCAACCATGGCCGCTCTCCGAGGAAGCGCCTGCCACGGCCGACCCGCAGCCGGTGCCCTGGAAGCTGCTCGCCCTGGCGGCTGCCAGCCTGCTCGTCGCCCTGCTGTCCAATCCTTGGAGTAGCCTGATGCAGGCAGACGGGCCGATCGGCGGCATGCTCGGGCCGGCGCTCGCACCGGCGATGGCGTTTGTCCTGTCGGTCGCGATGGCCCTGCTCTTTATCGGCTCGCTGTTGGCCGCGGTGCTCGCCTGCTTCGTGTCGTCGGCCGGGGACGGTCGTGTCCTTGCGGTCGGCGCTCGACTGGGCGGCGGTCCCTACCGCAGGTATGACTGCGCGGCCTCTGAGCCGCTTCTCGAAGGCATCGTGGCCAGCGTTGAATCAGCGGCTGACGGCCTTTCCACGCAACACCGAGAGCAGCTGCTCGACGCAGTGGCGGCCGCCCGCCGCCCGATGGCGAATCAGGATCTCCCGGCAGCGATTCCCGCCGCAGCGGCGGCGATCGCGATCTACCGCCGGATCGTCGACGCATCCCGCAACGACGACACCGCCCACGGCTGACGCCGGCTTCTCGAGCGGGCGAGCGCGGCGATCCCGACGCCCGCGATGGCGAGGACGACGGACGGTTCGGCGGAGTGGCCGCGGCGAACTCCCGAGAAACAGCGGGCACGACACAAATGGGCCTCCCGCCCACTGCCGCGCAAGCGCGCAGCCCGTTTACAGCGCTGCCCGACAGGAGGGCAGGCCTCGCCCATGCAGGGTATGCCGCTCAAAGTAGGATTTTTGAAACAGATCAGGTTCGTCAGCACCTTCGCGACGAATCCTGACAATTTTTTCAGGGCAGCCCGGCGCCGTGGCACGCCATTCGCTTTCTTCTCGTGTGAGTGGTCGTTCCACTTGCTCGTCGCTCGTCAAAAACGAGCGGCAGCCTCACGAAAGGCTCACAGACGAAGTGCATCGTATCGACGCCGTGGAGAGCCTGACGGACCGCGGCGAGCGAGTGACGGGCCCGCGTGGATGAAGCGGGCAGGGTTCGATTCCGCGGCTGCGACGCCGCAGTCGAACCACAAGACGCAAGACCCGCCGATGCCTGCCGCCGGATTGGCGGGCATCCGCACGAGGCGAGGTGCCACATGGTCGTTGACTGCGGACCGTTCGGGATGAATGCGTGGAAAACGAAGCGCATGAGGGCAATCCACATTCGTTTGCTTCTTCTAGCGTTCTGCTCCGTGTTCGCCGGCGCGCATGCTTCTCGGGGCGCCACGTGGTCGTATGACTTCGGCACGACAACCGGGACGTGGACCAGCGGCACGTCGAGTTCGTTTCTGCCGTCTCCTCCAAGCGGTACAAGCTACGTCCGCGTCGGGACCGGCGGTGGCAGCGTCGCGTTGGTGAACCCGGGCAGCGCATCGCTCGGAACGGGCTCCGAGTTCGTGCTGACCGCGCCGACGGCGACTTCCATCAACAAGTTTTCCGTCTTCGATTATGCCGGGGCGAATGTCTACTCGCTCTCCTTCTCCACGATCATCTCCGGCAACTCCGGCGTCTTTTCGTTTTTTACAGGAAATGGCGCGTCGTTCAGTAACGCGAATGCTTTCGCGGGTTCCGAGTCTGCAGCGAGCCTTCGATTTGGGCTCGGAGCGTCCACCATCAGTGGTTCCTACCGCAGCGTGTCGACGTGGACGGCATTGTCCTCGCTACCTCTATCGAAAGACTCGGTGATGGATTTTGCGATCTATGGAAACAACGACGCATCGTCCACGTCCTATTACCGCGGCGGCACCACCTACTCACTTCCTGCTGGCACATGGGATCTCTGGCTTGGGAACACTCTCTCCGGCACCAACCTCAACAAGGCCCAACTCGCCACGGGCCCCGTCGATTCGTTCATGATCTACGGCGAATCATCGACCGGTAACGTGGGGACGGTGCAGCTCGACAATATTGTGTACGGCAACGAACTGCCCGCGGCCCCGCCCGCAGGCAACTACTGGGCCCCGGCATCGGGGGGCGGCGGCTCGGGCACGTGGTCGCCGACCGGCGTGGTGTGGGCTACGACATCCGGCACGATCGGCAGCGGCACGCAAGCGGCCTCGGGCGCGATCGTGTTTGGCGACAACGCGGGCACCGTCACCGTGTCGGGCTCCGTCGCGGCGCCGGCGGGACTGACGATCTCAACCGACGGCTACCAGTTCACGAGCGGGACGATCGCCCTCACCGGAGCCAGCGCCGCCGCGAACACGATCACGGTCGACCCGGGCGTCACCGGCACGTTCACCTCGATCCTGGCCGGATCCACAGGCATGACGAAAGCCGGAACCGGCAGCCTCTCGCTCGGCGGAGCGACCACGATCTCCGGCGGCATCACCGTGGCGGCCGGCAGGCTCAAGGTCGACGGCGTAATCGGGTCTGGGCCGCTCTCGGTCGCCGCGGCCGCCTGGCTGATGGGCACCGGCACCGTCAATGGCCCCGTCACCGTCAGCGGCACCTTCTCTCCCGGCTCGAGCCCCGGCGTGATCACGCTCGGCTCGCTCACGCTGACCAGCACAAGCACGACGTTGATCGAGGTCACCGGCAATGCCCGCGGCACTGACTACGACGGCATCGATATCGCCACCGCAAGCGGCCTGACCTACGGCGGCATCCTCTCGCTCCAGTTCGGCGGCTCAGCGCTGCCGGAGGGCACCTACGACATCTTCAACTTCGCCGGCACGAGCAGCGGCTCGTTCGCCAGCCTGGACTCGACGGGCTTCTACGCCGGCACCTGGACCGACAACGCCAACGGCTCCTACACGCTCGTCAAGGATGCCCAGACGCTGACCTTCACTCAGTCGACTGGTGACATCATCATCGTGCCGGAGCCCTCGACGCTGGCCCTGGCCGCCGCCGGAGTGACGGTTGCGGGCATGGTCGCCCGTCGCCGAAAAGCTGGGTAGCCCAGGCTGAGTCTGCCGCCTGAGCAGGCGACGGACTCCACGCGACACGCCCCTCCACCGAGAGTTGCGATCAAGCCCGCCTGCCGCGGCCGTCGATCGCCTCCTCTGGGATCAGCAACCCGCGGGGGCGGAACCGATGGCGAGCACGACGGCTTTGCAGCACCACGGGATCGATGCCCAGGCAACCGCGCGGCCGCGGCCAGCGATGTTTCGGGCGCTCGGCCACGCCGAACCCCCGGAGGCGATCGACCTCGCCGGCGAGACCTTCCGCCGCGTCGAGATTCTCAAGCACGATTCCTGGGCCGCGACGGCCGTCTATCGTTCGGCCACCCGTATGGCGAAGTGCAAGTTCAATCGCACGCAGGCCGTCGCCGTGGTGCCGATGGCCTGGCTCGGCCGGTACCTCGCCGCGCGGGAACGCTGGTTCATGGACCGGCTGGCCGGCATCGAGGGCATCCCCGTTTCGCTCGGCGAGATGCGGATCGATGGCCACCCTCTGCCCAACGCCATCGCCCACGAGTGGATCGAAGGCCACGCGCTGGCCGAGAAGGAGCGGGTGGACGACTGGTTTTTCCCGCAACTCGCCGACATCCTTGCCGAGGCGCATCGTCGCGGCGTGGCTCACGTCGACCTTCACAAGCGGGAAAATATCCTCGTCGACGAGCAGGGGCGGCCCTATCTCATCGACTACCAAATCTCGTTCGGGCTGCCGTCCGGCAGGCTGGCCGCCTTCCTGCTTGGCGGCGTGCTCCGCCTCCTGCAGCGATGCGACGACTACCACCTGCTCAAGCATCGCGTGAAACACCGGCCCGACCAGGTCGGCCTGAGCCTCGCCGACATTCAGCGAATGCGGCCCTGGTGGATCAGGGCTCACCGCTGCGTGGCCATTCCCTTCCGAACCGTCCGCCGCCGGCTTTTGACGGGCCTCGGCATCCGCTCGAAAAGCGGCCATGCCTTCAGTGAGGCGTTCCCCGAAGTCGCCCACCGCCGCGCGGCCGCGTGACCCAGGCCCCCTGTGGCGGCCGAAATCGGCCTGCCGCCGACCGGGCCACCGCCGCTACACTCCCGCGGCCATGAAGATCATCTCGCGATATGTGCTCTGGGAACTGCTCCAGGTGTTCCTGGTGGCCCTGACGGCGCTCACCATCTTCATGCTCGTCGTGGGCCTGGTGCGGGAGGCCCAGCAGCAGGGCCTCGGCCTCGTGCAGATCCTGCTGTTGATCCCGTATGTGCTTCCGGAGGCAATGCGGTTCGCGGTTCCGGGCACGATGCTGTTTGCGGTCGCCAGCGTCTTCGGCCGCATGTCGGCCTCCAACGAGATCATCGCGCTCAAGGCGGCGGGAATCTCACCGATGGCGACGATCTGGCCCGCTGCCGCCCTGGCGCTCATCGTGAGCTTCGTGTCCGTGTGGCTCAACGACGTCGCCGTGTCGTGGGGCCGCGATGGCGTCCGCCGCGTCGTGGTCAGCAGCGTCGAACAGATTATCTACGGACGACTTCGGCAGCAGCGGTCCTACAGCACGCCGCAGGTCTCGATCAACGTGAAGGCCGTCGACGGGAAGCGGCTCCTCCGCCCCACCCTCTCCTTCCAGTCCGGCCCCAATGGTCAGCCCGCCACCATCTCCGCGGCCGAGGCCGAACTCGCCGCCAACGCCGCCAACGGCACGCTCGTGGTCACCTTCCGCGACGGCACACTGCACATGGGCGACTACACGGCCTCGTTTCCCGACAGCATCGTCCGCGAAGTGCCTCTCGACGCCGTGAGCCGCAAGAGCGCCGTATCGACGAGTCCCTCGGAAATCGCCATGGCGCAGTTCGCCACGGCCCGCGTGGAGCAGACTGGCCGAATCGACCGGATCGAACAGCTCGCCGCCGGCAAGACCGCGATGAGCATCCTCACGGGTCGCATGGAAATGACCACCCCACGGCAGGTGGCCCACGAGCAGGAACTGCTGCGAGCCGAACAGAGCCGGCTCAATCGAATCATCATGGAGCCGTGGCGGCGCTGGGCCAACGGCTTCAGCTGTCTGTGCTTCGTGCTGGTGGGCGCCCCGATGGCGATCAGGATGCGCAACGCCGACTTCCTCACCAGTTTCTTCCTCTGCTTCCTGCCGATCCTGATCGTCTACTATCCGATCTTCATGCTGGGCGTCGATCAGGCGAAGCGCGGAGCCGTCCCGCCCGTGGCGGTGTGGATGGGCAACCTTCTGATCACGCTCTGGGGCTGGTGGCTCCTGAGGCAGGTCGTGCGGCAGTAGCCCGGCGGCGCATGCCGCCCCCGGCGATTCCGCGGCTGTTGCTCGCTCGGGCGAATCTGGCACAATCGCAGACGTCGTCCCGGGATCGTTTCACGCCTTCGCCACGGAGCCCTCGTCGCATGCCCCGTCCCGTCACGCTCTTCACCGGCCAGTGGGCCGATCTGCCCCTTGAAAACCTGGCCCGCAAGGCCCGTGAGTTTGGCTACCAGGGCCTCGAACTCGCCTGCTGGGGCGACCACTTCGACGTCACCAGGGCGGTCGAGGAGAGCGGCTACTGCGCCGCCAAGCGCGACACGCTGGAGCGTCACGATCTCTCGGTCTATGCGATCTCCAACCATCTCGTCGGCCAGGCCGTCTGCGACCGGATCGACGAACGGCACAAGTCGATTCTCCCGCCGCATGTCTGGGGCGATGGCGACCCAGCGGGCGTCAACAAGCGGGCGGCAGAGGAGATGAAGCGCACGGCCCGGGCCGCCCAGAAGCTCGGCGTGTCGGTCGTCAATGGCTTCACGGGATCCTCGATCTGGCACCTTCTCTACTCGTTTCCGCCGGTCACCGACGCGATGATCGACGCGGGCTTCGCCGAGTTTGCCGACCGGTGGCACCCGATTCTCGACGTGTTCGCCGAGTGCGGCGTACGGTTCGCCCTGGAGGTGCATCCCACGGAGATCGCCTTCGACATCTTCACCGCCCAACGGGCCCTCGAGGCCCTCGGCCGTCGTGAGGAGTTTGGCTTCAACTTCGACCCCAGCCATCTGCACTGGCAGGGGGTGAACTCCGTGGAGTTCATCCGCTCGTTCCACGACCGCATCTATCACGTCCACGTCAAGGATGCGATCGTCACGCTCAACGGCCGCACCGGCATCCTCGGTAGCCACATCAACTTCGGCGATCCCCGCCGCGGCTGGGATTTCCGTTCGCCGGGCCGTGGCGGTGTCGACTTCGAGGAGATCATCCGCGCGCTCAATCAGGCCAACTACGAGGGCCCGCTGTCGGTCGAGTGGGAGGATTGCGGGATGGACCGCGAGCATGGCGCCGCCGAAGCGGCGCGATTCGTGAAGAACCTCGATTTCTCACCGAGCAATCGGCAGTTCGACTCGGCCTTCGCGGAGTCTTGAGCGGCGGCGTGCGGCAGGAGGCCGTGATGCGGCGACATGATCAGCGGTGCGTGGTGCGTCAGGCGATCGCCCGCGGGAGGGTCGCTGCCGCGATCACGATTGCGACGCTCGCGTCTGTCGGCAGCCCGCTGTCGGCCGCCGCGGATCCTGCGAAGGCTCGCCCCACGACGAGCCTCGCCGATCTCGACGACGCCTTCGCGACCGCGGCCCGCGGACTCTCGCAACGGGCCAGAGCCGGTGGTGACGACGACCTGGCAGCGGTGATCGCGGAGTGGAGCCTGCCTGAACAGGTCGGTCGGCAACTCGTGGCGACGATTCCGCCACGACTCGAGAAGCCGCCGCTGGTCGACACGCCCGCAGAGGAGTCGATCTGGAATGATTTCTGCGCGGCCCGCCGCAGCCGAGCGGCGGGGCTGTTCGAGCACGCGTTGGCTGCCGCGCGGGCCCATGACCGAATCCCCACCCGCGACGAACTGGCGAACGCCATCGATGGGGATGCACCACCGCTGCCGCAGCAGTCGTGCGAGGCGGTGCGACTGCTGTTTCTCGCGCTGCGGGATGATCCCGATCACGAGCGGGCCCGCGCGGCGGGAGGCTTCGTCAAGCGGGGCGACGACTGGCTCGGGCCGGAGGCGGCGCGGCGGCTCGACAAGGGCGAAGCGTATGACCCAGCCTTCGGCTGGATGCCGAAGGCGAAGCTGGAGCGATACCGTCGGGGAGAGCGGCTGGATCGGGGCCGCTGGATCACGACCGCGGCCGATGATGCCGAGCCGCGGGACTTGAAGCACCCCAGGGAGTTTCACTCCGATCACTGGGAGATCGTCAGCACCGCCCGCCTCGCGGATGCCGCCGCACTGGCCGGTTGCCTGGAGGAAACCCACGCCGTCTGGCAGCAGATCTTCGGGGCCTTCGCCTTCGAACCGCAGGATCTCGAGAAACGGCTGGCGGGCCGGGGCCGCACGGCCCCACGCACGCCCCACGCGGCGATCCTCTGCGCCAATCGCGGCCAATACGTCAAGGAACTCGAACCGCTCGAGCCGCTGATCGGGAAGACCGACGGCATCTACTGGACGCCGACCAAGACGATCTGGTGTTATGCCCGGCCGTCGGCGGCGGGGACCGATGACGGCGACGATCCGACACGCCCCGATACCACGCGTTTCGATCCGATCACGGTGCATCACGAGGCCACGCACCAGCTGTTTGGTGAAGCGCGGCCCGACGTGGCAAAGGCGCGGCAGCTCGCGGGAGAGCGGTGCGGATTCTGGGCGATCGAGGCTGCGGCTTGCTACATGGAAACGCTCCGGCCGACACCCTTCGGCTGGACGGTGGGCGGCCGAGACGCGGGGCGTGTGCCGGCGGCGAAGGAACGGCTCGACGACGGCTTTTTCGTGCCGCTCGAGGAGCTCTGCGGCCTGGGCCGGAAAGCGTTTCAGGCCGATGACCGGCTGCCGCAGATCTACAGCCAGATTGCGGGCCTCGCCGATTTCTTTATGAACGGCGCGGAGGGCCGCTACCGCGAGCCGTTCGTGGAGTACCTCGTTCGCGTCTACTCGGGCACCGCCGATCCCGATACGCTCGTCCGCCTCTGTAAGCGAAGCTTCGCCGACCTCGATGCCGACTACCGCCGCCACCTCTCCCGGTGACGTCTCTTTCCAGGGCGGCCCGCGGCCTCACGACCGCTCGGCTTGTACCGGATGGAACTCAACGAGGGGCTGCCCGTGCCCCGGAGCCGGCGTATGCCGCCCAGCGCAGGCACGATGCCGAAGCGCCGGCGGCATCCGAGTGAGCGCAGGACAGGATGTCCGTAGCGAACGTCCGGCGACGGGGCATGGGCAGCCCCGAGCCGCAGGAGCCCTTGTCGCGAGGCGAGCCGCATTGGCCCGCGGCCTCACGGCCGGTCGGCTTGTACCGGATCCCGCGGCCAACCCATGGCCGCCGCGGGCGGGTCACGTTTGACGGCCGTTTCCCTGCACTTCTACACTCCCCGCGTTCGTCCAACGCCCCGAAGGAGCCTTCATGTCCACCGCCGCCCCGCGCGCCACCGACCTTGACCGTCTCGCCATCGACACGATCCGCACCCTGTCGATGGACGCCGTCGAGGCGGCGAAGAGCGGGCACCCCGGCACTCCCATGGCGCTGGCACCGGTGGCGTTCGCCATCTGGAAGGACTTCCTGCGGTATGACCCGGCGGACGCCCAGTGGCCCAATCGCGATCGCTTCGTGCTCTCCTGCGGCCATGCGTCGATGCTGCTCTACTCGCTGATCCATCTGGCCGGCATCCGCCGTGCGAACGGACAGCCGGCGGTGTCGCTCGACGAGATCAAACGCTTCCGCCAGCTCGACAGCGTCTGCGCCGGACATCCCGAGCACCACATGACGGCCGGCATCGAGACGACCACCGGCCCGCTCGGGCAGGGCTGCGGCAACTCGGTCGGCATGGCGATGGCATCTCAGTGGCTGGGCGCCCACTACAACAAGCCCGGCCACGTCGTCTTCGACTACGACACCTACGTGCTCTGCAGCGACGGCGATCTGATGGAGGGCGTGGCCTCCGAGGCGGCGTCGATGGCCGGCCATCTGGGCCTCTCCAATCTCTGCTGGCTCTACGACGACAACTCGATCACGATCGAGGGGGAGACACATCTGGCCTTCACGGAGAACGTGGGGCGGCGGTTCGAGGGGCTCGGCTGGCGGGTCGAACGGGTGGCCGACGCCAACGACATGCCGGCCCTGCGGAAGGCGCTCGAGGCCTTCAAGGGAGAACAGCACAAGCCCACGCTCGTGATCGTGAAGAGCGTGATCGGCTACGGCGCGCCGAAGAAGGCGGGCTCGCATGAGTCGCACGGGGCGCCCCTGGGCGCCGACGAGATCAAGGGAGCCAAGCAGGCCTATGGCTGGCCGGTGGACGCGTCGTTTCGCGTGCCGGCCGAGGTGCCCGAGCACTTCGCGACAACGCTCGGCGGCCGAGGAAAGCAGGCCCACGACGCCTGGAAGAAGACGGTCGCCGGCCTGGCACAAGCCGACGGGGCGTTGGCCGCCGAACTGGGCGACTTCCTCGCCGGCCGGCTGCCCGCGGACTGGAACAAGGCGATTCCCTGCTTTCCCGCCGACGCCAAGGGGCTCGCCAGCCGAGTGTCGAGCGGCAAGGTGATCCAGGGGATCAGCGCTGGAGTGCCGTGGTTTCTGGGCGGCTCGGCCGACCTGGCGCCCTCCACGATGACGCTCGTGCCCGGGGCGGGCGACTACGGCCACGGCTCGTATGGCGGCCGCAACTTCCACTTCGGCATTCGTGAGCATGGAATGGCCGCGGCCTGCAACGGGATGGCTCTCTCCGGCCTGCGGCCCTACTGCGCCACGTTCTTCGTGTTTCTCGACTATCTCAAGCCGTCGCTCCGGCTCTCGGCGATCGGTGGACTGGGCGTGATCTACGTGCTCACGCACGACTCGATCGGACTCGGCGAGGACGGCCCCACCCATCAGCCGATCGAGCAGCTTGCCAGCGCCCGCGCGGTGCCGGGGCTGTCGGTGTTTCGTCCCGGCGACGCCAACGAGGTCGCCGAGACCTATCGCGTCGTGATGCAGCGGGCCGATCGCCCGGCGGTGATCGTGCTCTCCCGGCAAAACATCCCCACGCTCGACCGGGCGGCCGGCTTCGGCGCGGCGGCAGGCACGGCGAAGGGTGCGTATGTCTTGAAGGAGGCGGCCAACGGCAAGCCCGACTGCATCCTGATCGGCACCGGCAGCGAGCTGCAGATCTGTCTCGACGCGGCCGCAACGCTCGCCGCGGAGGGAGTGCATGCCAGGGTGGTGAGCATGCCGTGCTGGGATCTCTTCGAGGAGCAGGATTCGGCCTACCGGGAGAGCGTGCTGCCGGCGGCCGTCACGGCGCGGGTGGCCTGCGAGGCGGCATGTGGTTTTGGCTGGGAGCGGTGGCTCGGCAACCGCGGAGCGTTCGTGGGGATGAAGGGCTTCGGCGCCTCAGCCCCCGCCCCTGCCCTCTACAAACACTTCGGAATCACCGCCGAGGGGGTCGTGGCCGCCGCCAAGCGATCGCTCGCCGCGACCTGACGGTTTTCCGCCATCTCACGGCTGGTGATGCGAGTCGCCGATCACGGCGTCGTCGGGATCCTTGCCGGCGCGAATCTCGCCGTCGTGATTGCGGTAGATATGGTCGTCCTGATGCAGGGCATCGGGCATTCGTTTCGTGACGTGGCCATCCTCGTAGAGCAGGTGGTGAACGCCTTCAGGATGATTGTCGCTTTGTTCGCCGCTCTCATCGGGCGCGTCAGCCAGCAGCGGATGGTGGGCCCGACGCAGATTGCGATTGGGCTGGAGGATGCCCGCGGCATCGCGGTGCCCGAGCGTGTAGCCGTAGTCGCCTCCCATCGACCGCACGAGCTCCTCGAACTTGGGAGTGCCGACGGATTCGCGGAGCTCCTCGAGGGACGGCACGCGGAAATCGCCCCGCCGGGAGAGGGCCGAGTCGGGGCAGAGCACCGTGCCGTCGTCGGCGACCAAACGATGCTCCGACACGAGCGTCGGTGCGTAGAGCCCGGCGCGGGAGAGCGGACCCTCACGCGGGGGCGAGGGATACATGCCCTTCGATTCCGCGTAGCCCTGCAGCGAGCCGGCGAGCCGCTGGAGGTTCCGCTGGGCGCGGCGGGAGCGGGCGTCGGCAATTGACTCGAGCAGGAGCGGAGCCACGAGGATGCAGGCCGCCAGCGCCGTGGCCGCGATCATCACGCGATCGATCCAGCGGCGGGCCGACGTTCCCCGCCAACCGTCCTCATCAGCATCCGCGGCCCGCTCCGGCTGAAACACCGTCGGCCGGGCGGCCGGCGTAGGCATCGGCTGCGTGCCCTGAGTTCCGTGACTTTCCGGGGATCCCTGGGCCGCCACGAATGCCAGGGTTCTCGCCGCCAGCCCGGGCGGGGCGCCGGTCGGGGCCCGATCAAACTCCAACGGCCGCATCGCCTGCCGCACGAGATCAAGATCGCGCCGCAGGGCCACCCCTCCGGCCGGATCGCCGAGGGCGGTCTCGAACGTGCGCATCTCGCCCTCGTCGAGGGCGCCGAGACAGTAGCCGATCAGCTCGTGTTCGCGGTCACACATGATGGCGCCTCGACTGGAGTCTCGCATCGACACACATGATTTCACGCATGGTTCACAGCCTCTCCTCACTCGTTTCCGTCACTGCCGTCACCGGGCAAGGATCGTCCGCTCTGCCGCCATGATTCGTTGAGCTTCAAGAGCGCCGAATGGAGCCGACTCTTCACCGTGCCCACGGGAATGCCGAGCACGTCGGCTGCCTCTCGATACTTCATCCCTTGGTGATAGACCAACATCAGTGCGCCCTTGAGCGATTCCGGGAGATCGTTGACGGCCGAACGGACCCAGTCGCGGGCCTCCTCCGCTTCCATCTCCGCGTCGGCCGTCTGCCCATTGCCCGCCAGCATCTCCACAAGCGAGCCCACATCGCTCTCACCACCGGTGCGGTGGTCGAGGCTCACCATGCGGTGCCGGCGGTTTCGCCGCTGGGCATCGATGGCTTGATTGGTGGCGATCGTGTAGAGCCAGGGCCGAAACCGACGGCCTTCCTCGAACTGCTCCCTCTTGAGGTGTACCTGCAGAAACGTCGCCTGAAACACGTCATCCGCCATCTCGGCATTCCCGAGATACCTGCGGAGATAACTGAACAACTCGTTTTCGTACCGATGCACGAGCGACTCGAACGCCGCCGAGTCACCATTCACGCGGCAGCGCCGGAGCAACTCCTCGTCGGTGTGACCCTCGGGAAGCACCCCGGCCACCGACCCGCCCCCTTGTTCCGGGGAAGGACCGTCATGGCGGCCGCCTGAACGTGAATCGTGCAAATCCATCAGTGGTACGTCGGCGGGGTCGAAAGAGTTCGGGGCTCCCGGAGGGAGGCTCGACTCCATGCGTCCGCCCGCCTCCTGTGTCAGCGACTCAAGCCTGTTTTGCTGGCCTGGCAGCACGTGCCCCGAAGCTCCGAGTATAGCCATGGAGCCCCGAAAAGCAGGTTTTGAACCGACGGCCGCCAAAACCCTCCGCTCCCGCTGTTTGACATCCTGCCGTGAAACCCCGACATTTCGCGGCAGTCATGGACCGACACACCTCCTACCGCTGGGCCGCTCCGGGCGATCTCAACGCCTTTTTCGGGCTGTCGATCGATAACCTCGCGGTCCTCGTGCTCACGGTCTCGCTCCTCGCGACCGTCTTCGGCTACCCCGTCGATTTCGCCCTCTCCCACCTCGTGCCGGGCACTGCGGCAGGGGTCGTGGTGGGCGATCTGATCTTCACCTGGATGGCCTTCCGCCTCGCCAGGCGAACCGGACGGACCGACGTCACCGCCATGCCGCTGGGGCTCGACACACCGAGCACGTTCGGCATGGTGTTCTTCGTGATCGGCCCGGCCTTCGCGGCGGCAGTGGCCGACGGCATGGACAAAGAGGCTGCCGCCCGCCATGCCTGGCACATCGGGATGTGCGCCATCGTCGCCAGCGGCATCTTCAAGATCGCCTGCGCGTTCGTGGCCGGGCCGATCCGCCGGCTCGTTCCGCGGGCGGCCCTGCTCGGCAGCCTGACGGCGATCGCCCTAGCCTTGATCACGTTCCTGCCACTGCTCGAGATTTTCGCGTCGCCGCTTGCCGGACTCGTGGCTTTGGGCATCATCCTCGCGAGCCTCACGTCGCACCTGCCTGTGCCCGGCAGGATCCCGGGCGCGCTTGCCGCGCTCGCAGTGGGGGGCTTGATCCAGTTTGTCGGGCTGCGGGCGGGCTGGATTCCCGAGGCCGCCCACATGGCGATCGATCCCGCCGCGGCCCTCTGGCCCACCGAATGGCTCGCCGCCTTTCGATGCGAGTGGCTGGATGCCTGGCCCGACACTCTGAAGTACCTGCCGATCGTGATTCCCTTCGCGCTCGGCACGGTCGTCGGGGGCATCGACTGCACGGAGAGCGCCGCGGCTGCCGGTGACGAATATGACACGGGGAAGGTCATCGGCGTCGAGGCGATTGCCACGATCATCGCCGGCGCCTGCGGCGGCGTGATCCAGACCACGCCCTACATCGGCCATCCGGCCTACAAGGCGATGGGGGGCCGCGCGGCCTACACGCTGATGACGGCCATCTTCATCGGCTTTGCCGGACTCACGGGCACGTTTGCCTACCTCTATGAGATTCTTCCCGCGCCGGCGCTCGTGCCGATCCTCGTATTCGTCGGCCTGGAGATCACGTCGCAGAGTTTTCATGCGACACCGCAGAGGCACTATCCGGCGGTGGCGCTCGCCTGCGTGCCGGCGTTGGCGGCACTCGCCAAGATCGAGACCGACAAAGTGCTGGCGGCGGGAGCCCGCCCCGACGCGGCCCTCGCCCGGGAGCTCTTCTCGCTGCAGATCATCTCCGCCGGCTTCATTGTCACGAGCGTGCTCTGGGCCGGCATGCTCACAGCGCTGTTGGACCGCCGGCTCCGACTGGCCGCCGGCTGGTGCTTCGCGGCCGCCGCGTGCACGCTCTGCGGCGTGATCCACTCACCCTGTAAGGATGGCAGTCTGTTCGTGCCCTGGGCGATCGCCACGTTGCCGCCGGAGGCCGCGGGCCGCGGGCCACTGCACCTGGCGGCCGCCTACGGGCTGATGGCGATCCTCTTCCTCGGCTGGTCGGCGTGGCTGGCGGTTTCGGGGAGAGCGCCGGTCGCGGAGCACGACGACCGCGACGCGGGTATGCTCTGAGAAATCCCCCGGCAGGATGGCGGCCCGATCCGAGGGTAATTCGCACTCCCCGCGATACACCATGCCCGTCGTCCAGCCGTCCCTGCCCCGCCTCGCCTTCGGCAACGCGACTGCCCAGACCAGCAGCGACCTCGACGCCTTCACGGCCGCGCAGCGGGCGGTGATGCCCGCCGTGACCAGCTACGAGCCCCTCACGGGCCGCACGGCGTTTCGGCATCTCTCGGCGACCGTTTGCCTCGGCGACATCCGGCTCGTTGCGAGCGCGTCGACCCCCTTGGCGATGGCCGCCGTTGACTCCCGCGAAACAACGCTCCTGATTCCGTTTCACGGCTGGAGCACGACCGTCATCGAACTCCGCGAGCACCGCTGGCAGGCAGGGGGCTCGGCGATGCTCCTGCCCGGCACGGCACGGACGGGCGAGAGCGGCGTCCGCTCGAACCTCGGCATCACCTTCAACCCCCAGCGACTCCAGGCCGTGGCAGAGGCCATGCTCCCGTCACGTGGCCGCGGCAGCCTCGACCTCGGAATGCGCAGGCCCCGCGTGATCCCGCTCACCGCATCGCGATCGCCGGGCATGGCGCTGCTCAAGCAGGTGCTGCCGCTGATCGATCTCGGCGGCTGTAGCGCGGCGAATCTCCGCATGCTCGGCGTCGACGACATGCTCTACCGGCTCGTCGCCGTGATGCTCGCGCCGGAGGCTCTTGCGCCGTCGTTCGCGAAAGGCCCAGAGACCGCCTCGTCCACCGCCATCAGCCGGGTGACGGAGTACATCGTCGGCCATCTCGACCAGCCGATCACGCTCAGCGACCTGGAGCGGGTGAGCGGGCTTTCGGCTCGCACGCTGCAGGTTGCGTTTCGCAGGCTCCATGGATGTTCGCCCCGGGAGTGGATCCGGCGGCGGCGGCTCCTGGTGGCCCGTGAACGACTCCTCGCTGCTGGCAATAAAACGACGGTCGCCCAGGTGACCCTGGCGAGCGGCTTCACCCGACCCAGTACCTTCGCCGCCGCCTACACGCAGCGGTTTGGAGAGTCGCCCTCCGCCACGCTCGCCCGCGCCCGACGCGGCTGACCGTGAAAGCCGACCGGCCATGAGGCCGCAGCGCCGTCGAGATGTCCGCACGCACGATTCACGTGCAGGCTGACAACCCGCATCCAGGCACACATCGCCGCGCCCGCTCCTCGGCATTCATGCCGACCACAGCGACGCCTGCCGCGACCGTCGGGAGTTGGCCAGGCCGGGACCGATCGGTCGCTTCCACAGCCGTGACGAAACCGCTTTGACGCCGTAGACTCTCGTCTTCCGTCTTCCCGGAGAAAACCCGTGTCCCGTTGTCCTTCGGTCCTCCCGGCACTCCTGGCCTGCCTGGTCGCCTCGGCCGTCGCCATGGGCCAAACCTATGACTACGCCGACACGACCGACTTCACGATTTCGCTCTTTCCAAGCGGCACCACTCCCAAGCAGTTCGCCTTTCCGGCCGCCGGTGGGCCGATCGACATGACCCGCACCACGACCGTGGGCACGGGCATCTCGCTCACCACGAGGACGGTCACCTACTCGGGTTCGGCGCCCTTCAACAATCCCGACTGGATCACCGGCACGCGGCGCTTCTACGGGCTCGTCGACAGCGGCACCGGGTCGAGCCCTGTGGTCACGTTCACGAGCTCGTTCACGTCGCCGCTGCAGACCAGCGCCTATCTCGTGTTCACCGACGTTGAGTTCGGCGAGAAGATCTACGTGAAGGCCTACAACGGGGCGAGCCTGATCTCCTTCGCCGACCTGGCGTTCACCAAGTGGAACGGCAACTCGTCGAGCGGCACGAGCGTGAACACCACATGGAACGTGGAAGCGGGTTATTCCGGGCTCCTGCTCAGCGGCACCCCGTTCGGGTTCTCGAATCCGGTAGCCACGCTCCAGTCGGCCCAGCCGATCAGCAGCGTCGAATACACGATCGACATGGGTTCGGCAGCCAACAGCCTGGGCTTCAACTTCGCCGTGCCCGTGCCGGAACCGACCACGCTCGCGCTCGTGGCAGCGGCCGGTCTCGGCGGCCTCATGGCCAGAGCCTGCCGCCGCTGACCGGCGCCATGCAGCGCCTGATCCTCCTTGTGCCAGCAGCCGTGTGAGCTTCTCGTGAGGACGCTGCACCAAGGCCCTGATCCAAAGGATGCGGGCCATCTGCTGCTATGAGCCGGCCAATGATCGCCGTCGCTGACACTTTCGGCGCTGCCGACCAAGGCTAATTCGATGCCCATTCTTTGACAGACCGTGTGCCACACGGTAGGTTTCGAACTTCGATTCTCTCCTTCATTTTCAAGGATCCGCTGCTGCTCGCACCCGTCGTCGGCGCCATCACGGCTCGATGGCCCTCTCTCGGCAGCGCGGATTCCTGGATGGCCCCGGCCTGATGCAGGCCGGGGCACATCAGAGGATTTTTTTCGTCTTCTCATGCGAGGCGATTCTGCGCGCCGAGTCGAGGCCTGAGGCCGTGATGGGGATCCGTTGATGATCGGTTCGGCAGCCGTGCAAGCCCCACGGAAAATCTGCTCATGACTTGCTGCCACCGGAGGCGGCCCGCCGATCGCGGGGCCGCTGTTCGTGTTGTGATCGTGCTGGCCCTCGCCGCCCTCGTGGGATCTCGCTCTCACGCCGAGGTTCTTCTCTACAACTACCTGCAGAACAGCACGGCAAGCTTCACCGGCTCCGGCTACACCTACAACGCCTACGACTTCCGAGACAACCGTGAGGCGCTGGCCGAGCGGTTCGTCACCCAGGTGGGCGGCAACGTCATCACCGACGTCAAGGTGAATCTCTGGACCGGACTCCCCAACGCGGGAACATTCACGGTCAGCCTCTACTCCGACAGCTCGAACGCCGTTGGCACGAGAGTTGCCACCCTGGGCACCCGCGACCTTTCCACAATCTATGCCGCAGCCCCTGGGACCCTGACTTCCACCACCTTCAGCGGCCTGAGCCTCGGCCTGACGCCCACCACCTCCTACTGGATCGTGGTGGAGAACAGTTCCGGCGTCGTCGGCAGTGGGATGTACTGGGGCCTCGGCGGCACCGGCTCCAGCGCCTACGTGTCGCCGAACCCCACGTCCGCGGCGAGGTTCAACTTCTATACCACTCCCCAATGGTCGAATGTCAGCGTGCCGGCGCTCGGCATGCAGGTCACCGCCGTGCCCGAGCCGGCAGCCGGAGACGTCACCTGGAACGTCCCCTCGGGCAACTGGAATGTGGGCAGCAACTGGTCGGGTGGACTCACGCCCTTCGCCAGCGGCACCGCGATCATCGATGGCGGCCGGACGGCGCTGCTGGGGAGCGGCGGCGTCGGCACGGCGTCCAGGGCCATCGTCGCGAACACCTCCACCGGCACGATGAGCCTCTCCGGCGGGCAGTTGACGGCCACTTCGAGCATCGTGGGCATGAGCCAAGGGTCGAACGGCACCGTGACCATCAGCAGCGGCTCCTGGACGAACAGCGGCGATCTCGAGCTTGGCCGTTCCGGCACCGCGACGATGCAGATCTCCGGCGGCAGGGTGAGCAATGCCACCGGCTACCTCGGCAACTACTACGTGACCGTTGGAGCACAGTCCAGAGGAAGCGCGACCGTCACCGGCGGCACCTGGGCCAATACAGGCGACCTCTACGTGGGCTGGTCGGGCGTGGGATCGCTCACCGTCAACGGCGGCAACGTGACCAATGCCAACGGCATCATCGCCCACCTGCAGGGCTCCAGCGGCAGCGCCACGATCACGGGAGGCACGTGGGCCACGGCCGGCAGCATGGTCGTCGGTGGCTCCGGCAGCGCGACGATGACCCTCACCGGTGGTGCGGTGCGGGTGAACAGCGGCACGGGAATCCTCACGCTGGCTTCGGCGGCCGGGTCAGTCGGCACGCTGAACCTCGGAACCGGCACGACGGTGGGCACGCTCGTCACGAGCACGATCACGGGCGGCGCGGGCACCGGCACGGTGAACGTCAACGTCCCGGGCACCTACACTCTATCGACGCCGCTCACCGGCACGCTCGCGGTGAACCAGGCCGGCAGCGGCATCATGATCCTC
Organism: Pirellulales bacterium; assembly: GCA_032117045.1. GTDB lineage: Bacteria > Planctomycetota > Planctomycetia > Pirellulales > UBA1268 > QWPN01. Next base: position 47,073 of record JAUMAF010000032.1, read on the forward strand.
CGCGGCAGCAACACCTACGCTGGCACCACCAGCGTGACCGCGGGCTCTCTGCAGGTCGACTCGAATGCCCGCATGGGCTCGAGCGCGCTGACGCTCAACGGCGGTAGATTCCGCTTCGGAGCGGCCTTCAACGACCTGCGTGCGATCACGCTTGGCACGAACAGCGGCACGCTCGATACGAACGGATTCTCCGTAGCCTCCTCGTCGGTGATCACCGGTAGCGGCGGCCTGACGAAAACGGGGTTCGGGGGTCTCACGCTTTCGGCGTCGAACAGTTACAGCGGGGGCACCACCATCACCACCGGCAAGGTGACGGTGACCAGCGGCGGTTCGATCAACCACGCCGCCAATGCCGTGACGATCGCCTTCGGTTCGACGGACGCGGCCGCCCTCGGGATTTCAGGAGGCAGCGTGACCTCCAGCACCGGATTTCTGGGCGCTGCCGCGGGCTCGAGCGGCGGTGCCACGGTCACAAGCGGCACCTGGGCCAGCGTGAGCGATCTGTATGTCGGGTATTCGGGCACGGGCGCGCTGGTCATCGACGGAGGCCGCGTGTCCAACGTGCATGGCTTCGTGGCCAACAACGCGGGCTCCAGCGGATCCGTCACGGTCACGAGCGGCACCTGGGCCAACAGCGGGAACCTCGAGGTTGGATCGAGCGGCAACGGCTCCCTGGTCGTCAGTGGCGGGAGCGTGACCAACACCACCGGATACGTCGGCAGCGGCGGGGCCAGCACGGCGACGATCAGCGGCGGCACCTGGGCGAACAGTACCGCGCTCTTCATCGGGCTTGCCACCAACGGCACGCTCAACCTCACGGGGAGCGGCGCGGTGACCGTGGGCGCCGGGAGCGGGACCGTGACGCTTGCCCGCTACTCGGGAGCCAGTGCCACGCTGAACATAGGAACCGGCGGCGCGGCAGGCACGCTCACCGCGGGGATCGTCACGGGCTCCCGAGCCGGGGCGGCCGTGAACTTCAACCACACGGGCGACACCACCTTCGCACCGGCGATGATCGGCACGCTTGCCGTCACCAAGGCCGGTCCCGGCACGACGACCCTGAGCGGCATTAACACCTTCACGGGCACCACGACGGTCTCGGCCGGTCTGTTGCAGATCGACGCCGACTCGAGACTCGGTGCGAGCACGCTCACGCTCACCGGCGGTGGCATCCGCTACGGCGCGGCGTTCAACGATCTCCGCGCCGCCACCCTGAGCGGCAGCGGCGGCACCTTCGACACCAACGGTTTCACCGTCTCGAATGCCTTGGCCCTCTCCGGCACCGGCGGGGTGACGAAGACGGGGCTTGGCTCGCTCACCCTGGCTGGCAACAAGAGCTACAGCGGCGGGACCACGATCACGCAGGGCACGCTCGTCGCCGGCGCCGCCGGCGCATTTGGCAGCAGTGGAATCATCGTATCCGGCGCGGGCACGCTCGATCTTGGCGGATATGCGGTGACCAACGTGATCACCAACGCCGGCGGATCGATTGTCAATGCCGCCGCGTACGGCGGGAGCCAGTCAGTGACGGGCACCGTCTCGATAACCGGCACGATCGGGGGGACGGTGACCGTCACGGCTGCTGGTGAACTCAAAGGCAACCAGACCGTGTTTAACGGCCCGGTGTCGCTGGCGGCCGGGGCGCGGCATTCCCCGGGAACTTCACCGGGCACCCAGAGCTTCACGTCCGGACTCTCCTACGACGCCGGATCGATCCTCACCTGGGAACTGGTCGCCAACTCCGGCACGGGGGCCGGCACGAATTACGACTTCCTGAGCGTCACCGGGGGAAGCCTGTCGATCGCAGACGGAGCGACGCTGGACCTCGTCTTCGATGGCGGCGGCTCGAGTGTTGCTTGGAACGATCCCTTCTGGAACGCCGGCCATTCTTGGACGATCATCGACATCTCGGGCTCGGCGTCGAGCACGGGCGACTTCACGCTGGGAATGATCGGCAACGATGCCGTCGGGCAGTCGCTGCTCTCGGTGCGGCCGCTCGCCTCGTTCGAGATCGACCGCAGCGGCTCCGACGTGCTCGTCACCTACGTTGTTCCAGAGCCCTCGACGCTCACGACGGCAGTCCTGGGCCTGGCCTTTGGCTGGAGCGCCCTGCTCCGGCGGCGCGGCTGCCGCTACTCGAGTCCGTAGGCGCCGGCGACCGGGATGTCGATGCCGGAGCGGCTGGCGAACTGCGTCCGCGAGAGGAACCGCGGCTCGAGGTTGAAGGTCACGCCGACGTTGTTGCGGCTGTAATCGACGTTGAAGCCAAACGTCATCAAGAAGGCCTCGCCGATCCGCACCAGCTGAAAGTTCTGGCCGATGTTGCGGCCGGTCAGGTCGATCGCCGATCCGAAGGAGCTCGCCCACTTTGGGCTCATGCGATAGGTGTAGGAGCCGGTCAAAACCGAGGCGCTGATCGGCCCGCCAAACTGGTTGAAGCCGATGTAGAAGCTGCCCCGCGGTGTGCGATTGAGGAGTGCGCCAAGCGTGTAGAGCTGCTGGCCGCCGTTGAAGAAATCGACGTCAGCCGTGGAGAGCACCGCCGTGCGGTCGCCAACGTGCCAGCGGAAGTCGTACTGCCAGAGGCCCATCGCCTGGCCGAAGTTTTGGCTGTCGACCGGAAACAGTTCGCCGTCGATGTCGAGCGTGATCCAGTCAATGATCCTGCGGTTGCCGATCGGACCCCGCTTCGTCTGCCACCGCTGCCGCGCCGCCAGCCGAAACACCGACAGGTCGTTGGCGATTTCGGTGGGTCCGGTCACCCAGCTACCGAGGCCGCGGCGAACCGCATAGCTCCTGGGGTCATATTTGTTGTCGGGTCCAAAAATGAAGGGCGCCGACAGGGGAGTCGGATACCCGCCCCCCCGTGGAGCATTGAAATCCCAGTAGGGAATGTTGCGGCGATACTGGTTGATCGCGTCGTCGTCGATCTGATCGTAGAGCGGCAACTCGTCGATGTTCTGCGTGGAGTTGGCGTAGGAGAACTCGGCCTCAAACACGACCTTGTGGGCGAGCCCGTGGAGGTTCCAGAGCTGGCTCTCGACCGTGTTGTCGGCGGACCACATCGGCATACTCGACCGGATGCCCACCTGGCCGTAGGCACGGTCGAGGGGAGAGCCGTCGAGGGCCTCGCCCCAGTGCGCGAGTTCGCCGAGCGCGTAGGGAACAACCTTGACCGCCCCCGCCTGGAACGGCAGATCGAGCTCCTGCCGAGTGGCCACCCGCTCGCCGAGCACGTTGCTCTCGTAGGGAAGCAGCGTCCAGATGTTTCGGCCTTGGCCTTTCGTCGGCGTCTGGGGCACGCTCTGCCGCGCATAAGCGAGGCTCGAGTGCTCGTACCACGAGACCGCGTCGCGGAGCAGCGGCTGACCCATGAAGTAGTGGTCGAGCCTGGGCCACCACTCAGTCTGCGTCAGGAAGGGATTCAGCCGCACGCTGGAGAGCAGTCGCAGTTCGCGGTTTTCAACCGGCCGCCTGAGATCGAGCCACGTCCGCTGCTCGTAGCCTTCCTCCCATTCGGCCTCGTAGTATTCCTCGAGGAAGTTCATGTCGCTGATCCAGCCGGCGGTGCCGCGGGCCTGCCAGCCGCCGAAGATGCTGTCGGTGGTGCCCCCGAGATCCTGGCGATGCCGCCAGAAGGAACGGCCGCGGAAGGTGCGGTCCGGATAGCCGGGGTAGGTGAAGTCGCGCCGCTCGTAGCCGAGGTTGTCCTTGCCCACGTCGCCGATGAACCAGGCGTCGAGGTCGCCGCTGGCGGGAGTGCCGAGCCCCAGGAACGAGGGGCGGTTGTAGAGCAACGACGTGCCCCCGCCCGGGCCGCGAAGGCTCAGGTAGTCGACATCGAAATCCCAATCGACGCCGTCGGGTGGCCGCTGCCAGCCGAAGACCTGGAAGGCGTCCCAGCCGGTGAGGATCTGAGTGCCGAAGATCTGGTCGTTCTTGAGCTGCAGGTCGTTGATATAGAAAGTCGGCTTCTTGGCATTCGTGGCCAGGATCGGCCACCAGAGCACGGGCACCCCACCGAGCGTGACCGTGTTGCCACGGCTGGTGATGAACTGCTGGTGTTCGACCGAGGGCTCACCGGTCGCTGGATCGATCGCGGGCTGACCGAAGGGGCCGGCGAGGGGAACCTGCTCGTCGGTGAACTCGAGCTCGCGCGACCGGAACTCCCACGTCGGCACTCCCAACCGGCTCGACGTCAGGCCCGTCTTCTGGGCGACGAACCGGCTGCGATCCACCTGGCGGAGCACGTCGGCGCGAAGCCGCACGGCTCCGGAGTAGTTGTCGACCGGCGTGAGCACGGTCGCGCCGGTGATCACACCGCTCGACCTGGGCACGTCGTAAAACATATTCGCCGCCTCGACGACCCGCTGCCCCTGACGGAAGACGACGTTGCCCTCCATGTAGAGTTCGAGCGGCACGTCGGCGGCCTGGCCCGCGGTGCCGTCGAGATCGGGCTGGGCCGAGCCACGGGTCCAGATCACGAGCCGGTCGGAGGAGATGTCGAGCGGCCCGGCCGGGTCGACGCCGTCGATCACGAGATTCACGCCCGAGGTGATCACGGCAATCCACTCGTTGCCCGACGGGCTCGGCAGCCACTTGATGTCGAGGGGCACACTCGACCGCGGGAAGGCACGCAGCCGGCGGACCGGCGCTGCGGCGGTCACCGGCGGCGCGGCCGGCGCGCCGAACTCGCTGAACTGAGTCTGCTCGATCGGCGACTCCTCGAAGGCCGCCTGTTCGACTCCCGAAGCCTCTGCCGCCTGGGCCTTGACCCCGATGGCTGACGGCTCGACAGGCTGCTCGTAGAGCGGAGGGGTGCCGGTGGTGCCGACCACGCTGGCGAAGTCGAGCCGCGGATCGCGGAGCGTCCAGAAGCGGCCCGCCCATCGCGGCCCACGAACGGTCCCGGCTGCGGAGTCGCCGACGGCCCGCGACGTCACCGTCACGTCGCCGGCCATGCGGACAAGCATGCTCCGCACGCGTGGCGCTGAGGGGGCGTCGCCCTCGCTCTCTCCTGTTTCAGCGTCCGTCGGCGACGGCTGCTCGATCCAAACGACGGCTTCATGAGCCGCTGCTTCGGTCGATCCCTGCACGATCGTGACTCCTCCCGTGAGATGCCAGACCTCATAGGCGCCTTCGGTCCATCGCGCCGCCTGCGTCGCCCGCACGGTCAGCGGCTCGGCGGGATCGGCCGCCGGCACCTCGATGCGACCTGCTTCGGCGATCGCCGCGGCCAGGCCGCGAGCCGGCAGCGCTACGAGCGCGCCGGCGCTCGCCTCTGGGGTGAAGACCGTGTCATCTGCCCACGTGGGCCATGCCATCACTCCACCTGCGATCACCAGCGCGAGCATCGCGGCAAGGAGCCTCGGCGACGAGCCGCGCGCAGAAGGGCTCACGGGGCCCGCGCGAAGGCGCGGACTGCGGTGATGACGTGCCGATAGGGTGGCGCGGTGCTGCACTCGGGCTGTCCGCTCGGGGCGGGAATGCTCTCGGGACCGGGAAAATCGCGGGTTTATAGGGGTGTTCGCGAACGCGGGTCAAGGCATCGCGACCGCCGGGTTGCGTCTGCAAGTCATGGCGGCGCGGGGGGTTACCGATGCGGCCGAAGGCCATGATCTTGGGAGGCAGAACGCCACTGACGCGCGACGCCTCGAAAGCAGTCGGGGAGGTCCGAGCAACCGGGGAAGGATCCGCCACGGCAGACCGGGAAAAATGCCGCCCCGACATGGAAGGCTCGGTAAGATGGCGTCTTTTGTGTGGTCGCATCGCGCAGCCCCCGCCCTCCGAGCGAGTCGCCGACCTTGTCCGTTCCGCCACAGACCGCTTCAACCGCCCAAAGCCCTGCGGCCTCGTCGTTTGCCGCTCGGATCACGAACTGGCTGATTTTCCACCGCACCAGACTCGCCGCGGTGGCCTTGATCCTGACCGCCGTCTCTGTCGAGCGGTCGCAGCACCTCCAGTTCTCCCGGTCGATCGACACCATGTTCGATCGCAGCGACCCCGCGCTCGCCCCCTACGAGCGGATGACGCGTGCCTTCGGCTCCAACGAAGTGGTGCTCGCCGCCTATGACGATCCGGAGCTGTTCACGCCGGCCGGGATCGCCCGGCTCCGAGGGCTCACCGCCGAACTCGGTTCGCTGCCCGGCATCGCCTCCACGACCAGCCTCGCCAGCACACCGCTGGGCGACTCGATCATCGACCTCGACGACGGCTTCACCGCCGGCTGGGCGCGGCGGCTGGTCTCGCTGCTGGAGGGATATGTCGTAGGGGCCGACCATCGCACGGCTGGCATCGCCTGCGCCCTCGCGCCGCATGCCGCCGACATCTCCACGCCCCGGGCACAGGCGGTCTCCCGCGGCGGCACGATCGAGCAACTGCGGGCCCGCATGAAGATCCTCCCGATGGGCACCGTGGCCGGCGAGCCGGCCATGCTCCATGACGGATTCACGATGCTCACGCGCGACGGCAACCTCCTGGGCACAGGCAGCGGCCTCCTTGCCGGCGGCGTACTGCTCGCCTCGTTCCGTAGCCTTCGGTGGCTGGTCGTGCCGCTGGCGGTGGTGCTCCTCGCCCTCTGGACCACCCGTGGCCTGCTCGCCGTCGCCGGGCTCAAGCTCACGATGGTCTCGACCATGCTCTCCGCGATGGTGACCGTGGTCGGGATCGCCACGGTGACCCACGTGATCGTGGAGTTCCGGCGACAGCGGGCGGCAGGCCTCAACCCCACCGAGGCGTTGCGGGAGGCGATCACCCTGCTCTTCTGGCCCATCCTCGGGGCGATCGCGACCGATGTGATCGGGTTCGGCTCGCTCGCGGCCAGCAGCGTCGGGCCGGTCCACGATTTCGGCATCATGACGTCGCTCGGCGCCGGAATGGTGCTCGTGTCGGCGGCGCTCGTGGTGCCGTTTCTGGCGCTCGCCGGACGCTTCGATTCCGACCCGCAGATGGCCTGGGGCGAGGGGTCGCTCGAACTGGGCCTCGACCAGCTCGTGCAGCGGATCGTGCGACATCCGCTCCCCATTCTCGCCCTCACGACCGCGGGCGTCGTGGCGGCGATGACGGGCATGCGGTGGCTCACCGTCGAGACCGATTTCACCAAGAACTTTCGCGATTCGAGCCCCACCGTGGCCTCGTATGACATGGTTGAGTCGCGGCTCGGAGGCGCCGGCGTGTGGGACGTGCTCGTGCCCGCCCGAGAGCCGATCGACGCAGCGCAACTCGAGGCTGTCGATCACCTGGCCGAACGGCTGCGACACGAGGTCTTGGTGCCCGCTGCCGATGGCCGCATGGTGCCGGCGCTCACGAAGGTGATGAGCATCGCCGACGTGCTCTCGGCCGCTCCACTCGTGCCGCGCCGGCTGCAGGCCTTGATGGTGAATGCCATGCTCCGGAAGGATGGCACCGATCAGCCGGCCTTTGTGCGAGCCCTCGTCGGCCATGACCCTCAGGACGACACGACCTGGTTACGGGTGATGCTCCGCGCCCGCGAGCGGCAGCCTGCCGCCGCCAAGCAGGCCATCATCCGCCAGGTCCGGCAGATGGCCGCCGAGGCGTATCCCGCCAGCGCCGGCACCCCCGGGGCGGAGGTCACCGGCTTCTTCGTACTCCTGTCACAACTCGTGGACCGCATGCTCTCGGATCAGTGGCTCACGTTTCTGATCGCCGCCGCCGGGATCTTTCTCCTTCTGGCCGTCGCCTTTCAGAGTCCGCTCCTGGCAGCCATCGCGATCATTCCCAACGGCCTGCCGATCTTCGTCGTGCTGGGGCTGATGGGCTGGGCAGGGGAGCGGATCAACATGGGAACGGCGATGATCGCGGCCGTATCCATGGGACTGTCGGTCGACAGCTCCATCCATTACATCACCGCGTTTCGCCGCCGGCTCGGGGTGGGATCGACCACGGCCGCCCTCGAGGTCGCCCACCAGACGGCAGGCCGCGCGATGATCTTCTCAACGCTCGCGCTGGCGATCGGATTCCTGGCGCTTACCACGAGCGGATTCATGCCGACCGTTTCCTTCGGCTGGCTCTCCTGCCTCACCCTGCTCGGCGGGCTCGTCGGCAACCTCGTGGTGCTGCCGGTGCTGCTGGCCCTGCTGGCCGGATCGCTCGCCCCCGCCTCCGCAGCAGCTGCGAAACAGGTACAACATCGCCTCCCTCGGAGCCCCCACCCATGACCCGCGAGTTTCTCCCCGCCGCCACTACCGGCATCGTCTGCGAACCGTCCGCCCGCCCCCACGCGATCGAGGCCGATGCCGTCGTATTGTTCCTTGCAGAGGGAGGCATCGGCTCAGGAGCAGCCGCCGAACTCGATGCCGCCACCAGCGGGCTGCTCGGTCGGCTCGCCGCAGCCGGCGAGATCAGCGGCCGACGATACGAGTGCGTGCCGGTGCTCGCCGCCCCGGGGCTGCGTGCCGGGCAACTGGTCGTGGTTGGCCTCGGCAAACGGGAGACGGTCGACGCGGGTGTGCTGTATCGCGCCGCGGCCACCGCAGCCCGGCATCTTGCGGGCCGGCCGCGGAGCCGAGTCGTCTTCGTAGCCGATGGCTCGTGGACCACTCGGCAGATGGAGCAGGCGGTGGCAGGGGCCGCGGTGGGGATGGTCGGCCAGGATCTCTACCGCGCCGAGCCCAAGCGCACGCGATTCGGCACAACCATCTGGGCCGGCGCGCCGGTCGAGGCAGTCGAGCGGGGCACGATCATCGCTGACGGCGTCAATCTTGCCAGGCGGCTGGTCAACACGTCGCCCGACGACATCTACCCACAGTCGTTCGCCGACGAGTGCGCCACCATTGCGGGCCGCACCGGCCTCGAGATCGAGATCTGGGACGAGGAACGGCTGGCCCGCGAACGCTGCCAGGCGATCCTGGCCGTCGGCCGTGGCAGTTCGCGGCCACCGCGAATCGTGATCCTCCGCTATCGCGGCATGGGACGAACGGGGCAGCGACTTCCTTCTTCCTCGGAGCCGCCGTCGCTCGCCCTCGTAGGCAAGGGCGTGACCTTCGACTCCGGCGGCCTCTCGCTCAAGCCCTCGGAGGGCATGCTGACGATGAAGTGCGACATGTCGGGCGCCGCAGCCGTGCTCGGCGCGGCCGCCACGATCGCGTCGCTCAAGCTGCCAATCGACATCGTGGCCGGCATCGGCCTCGTTGAAAACATGACCGGTCCGGCGGCCTACAAGCTCGGCGACGTGATCACGGCCCGAAGCGGAACGACGATCGAGGTGCACAACACCGACGCCGAGGGCCGGATCGTGCTGGCCGACGTGCTCGACGTGATCAAGGGGGAGCATCCGCGACAGATCGTCGATCTCGCCACGCTCACCGGAGCCTGTGTCGTGGCCCTCGGCCAGGATGTCGCCGGGCTGTTCACCAATAACCAACCCTGCTGCGACGCCGTCGCGGCAGCTGCCCGCGAGATGGGCGAGTACGTCTGGCAACTGCCGATGTATGCCGACTACGACGAGCAGATCAAGAGCGAGGTCGCCGACATCAAGAACGTGGGCGACGGCCGCTGGGGGGGCGCGATCACTGCGGCAAAATTCCTGGAGCGATTCGTGGGGGGCATCCCCTGGACCCACGTCGACATCGCCGGCCCGGCCTTCTCAGAGAAGAGCCGGCCGTGGACGGATGGCGGGGCGACGGGCTCCATGGTGCGGCCGCTCGTCGAACTCGCCCGCGCGGGTGGTTGAACATGACGGATCAAGGCGCGGGTCTGCCCATGCCCTATCGCTGGACGTTCGCGGATGCCATCGTGGCATCCGCTCACTCGGATGCCGCCTGCACTTCGCCATCCTGGCTTCGTTTGGCGTCATACGCCGGCTCGCGGGCACGGGCAGCCCCTCGCTGAGTTTATGCCCGTACAAGCCGACCGGCCGTGAGGCCGCGGGCTCTGTCGTCTGGCTCAGAGGATCGTGCCGAGTTCGTCGACGAGCTCCCCGAACCGGGTGAGGGCCGTGGCGACGGGCTCAGGTTTCTCGAGATCCACGCCCGCGTCGCGGAGGAGATCGAGTGGCCATTTCGACGAGCCCCCCCGGAGAAAGGCGAGGTAGGCGGCCAGCGCCCCGGGCTCGCCCTCGGCCACCTTCTTTGCCAGCGTGATCGCGGCCGCCAGGCCCGTCGCATACTTGTAGACGTAGAAAGCGTTGTAGAAGTGCGGAATACGGAGGCATTCGAGCTCGAGTTGCGTGTCGATCGCGAACCTCGGGCCGAAATAAGCGTCGAGCAACTCCCGATGGATGCTCCGCAGCCGCTCGAGCGTCAGCGGCTCGCCCGCTTCCGCCGAGGCGTGACTCTTGCGCTCGAACTCGGCAAACATCGTCTGCCGCACGATCGTGGCCCGAATCGAGTCGATCTCGCGGGAAATGATCGCGGCCCGCTCCTTGGGCGACGAGGCCCGCTGGAGCAAGAGCCGGGTCAGGAGTTGCTCGTTGAACGTGCTGGCCACCTCGGCCACGAAGATCGTGTAGCCCGAGTATTGATAGGGCTGGGCCTCGGCAGAACACCGCGTGTGCATCGAGTGGCCCGCCTCATGCGTGAGCGTGAAGACATGCTCGATCACGTCTTCCTGGAAGTTCATGAGGATGTAGGGATCCGAGTCGTACGTGCCCGAACTGAAGGCACCCGATCGCTTGCCGGCATTGGGGTAGCGGTCGCACCACCGGCCACGGAGCCCCTGCTCCAGTCGGCTGCAATAGTCGCTGCCCAGCGGCGCCAGCGACTCAACCACCACGTCGACGGCCTGCTCCCAGGTATGCCGCTTCTCGAGCTCCGGCACGAGGGGCACATAGCAGTCGTAGTGGTGGATCTCGTCGAGGCCGAGGATCCGCTTCCGCAGGTCGTAGTAACGATGCACCGCCGGCAGATGGTCGCGGACCGCCTGCACCAACTGGTCATAGACGGCCAGCGGCACGTGATCGGCGAACAGGGCCGATTCGACGGCCGATGGATAGTTTCTCACCCGCGCCGCGTAGACATCGCGCTCGTTCGAACCGGAGAGCGTGGCCGCCAGGGCGTTGGCGTGGGCCTCGTACTGGTCGTAGAACTGGTGGAATGCCTTCTTTCGCACGTCCCGCGACGTGTCGTGCAGGAAGGTCGTGAAGTTCGCGTTCGAGAGTTCGATCTGCTCGCCCTCGCCGTTCGTCACGCTCCCAAACCTCAGATCGGCATCGGTGAGTTGCCGAAACACCTTCGCGGCCGTGCCCGCAAACGTGCCCTGCATCGCCAGCAGCTTTTCCTCGGGTTCCGAGAGGGTGTGAGCCCGCGTGCGAACGATCCGTTCGAGCAGGAGCCGATAGGGGGCAAGTAGCGGCAGATCCAGCCAGCCGGCGAGCGTGGCGGAGGGAATCGCCATGATCTCGGGCCGCAGAAAACTCGCCGCCTCGCCCGCCCGCGTCGACACGTGCTGAAACCGCCCGACCATCCGCTGCGGCTCGGCCGCCCCCTGGTCCTCGCTTGCCCGCAGCTGGGCATACGTCGCGAGCCGATCTCCTTCGCGGTCGTAGGCAAGATCGTGCGCGAGACACTCGGCCAGGCGTTCCACCGACGACCCGAGCGTGCCGACGAAGGCCGCGAACTCAGGAATCCGTGCCTCCCACGCCGCCAGCGCCGCTTCCCATTCCGCATCGGAGCGAAACAGGCTCGCCAGATCCCACGTATCCCCGACGGCCACGTCTTTCCGGGCCGGCAGCGTCTTCACGGCACCATCGCTCATCTCGTTGTTCCTG
>JAUMAF010000033.1:0-2988 GCA_032117045.1 Pirellulales bacterium
ACACGGATCTCCCGTCCACAAGGGCACTATAAACCAGCCCTTTTTCAATTGCAAGAGGGTGAAAACAATTTTTTTCGGGTTTCCGCGTGGGCCTGAATTTCCGCAGGAAAATCGTATCCGTCCTGCATACCGCCTGGATAGGCCCCGCTGAGCGGATGCCGGCGAGGGCGATTCGGGAGCTCCTCGGGGACGCGGGAGTGCCTGACCGACTTCGATGCTCCCGGATCACATTTGATTCTCAGGCTCCCATCTGTGGTGCGTGAAAGCCGACCGAGCGGAAATCAGCGCGGGGCCCGTGGGCCGGGATGCCTCTTCCTGTTCGATCTCCTCGCCGCACCGCACCAGCCGGGCGGAGTTGAACACCACGATCAGGCCGCTCGCGATGTGCAGGAGCGCCGCCATCACCGGCGACACATACCCGGCACCCGCCAACGCGAGAAAGGCGACGATGAACACGATCCCGATGATCATGTTCTGGCGGATCACGCCGATCGTGCGTCGGGAGAGCTCGATCAAGAACGGAATCCTGTTGAGGTTGCTGTTGAGCAGCGCGATGGTGGCCGAGTGGATGGCCACGTCGCTGCCCGCCGCGCCCATCGCGATCGAAATGTCGCCGGCGGCCAGCGCAGGCGCATCGTTGACGCCATCGCCGATCACGGCCACCCGGTGCCCCCGGGCCTTGAGCTCATCGACCATCTCGAGTTTCTCGTGCGGCAGGACCTCCGCCTTGTACTCGCTGAAGTGCATCTGCTCGGCCACCCGCCGGGCCACGCTCTGCCGATCCCCGGTGAGGATCACGAGCCGCTTGAGCCCGAGCATCCGCAGTCGATCGACCGCTTCGGCCGCCTCGGGCCGCGCATTGTCTTCCAGCCCGATCCAGCCGATCAGCCGGCCGTCCTGGACGACATACAGCACACTCAGGCCGTCGGCCTCCTCGCTCGCCTGAATCCGGTCGATTTCAGCCGCAGCGCGCCGGTCGATTCCCGTGCCTTCCCCCGTCAGCCAGCCGGCCCGGCCCACCATCACCCGCCCGCCGGCGACGGTAGCCGTGACGCCGCGGCCCGCCACTTCGGCGAACGTGTCTGGCCGGGGCAGCGACAGGTTGGCTCGCCGCGCCATCTCCGTGACGGCCCGGGCCACGGGATGCTTGCTGTCCTGCTCGGCGATCGCCGCAAGCCGCAGGAGTTCCGCCCCCTCAACGCCCTCGGCGGGTGCCAACCGTGTGACCGAGAGCACGCCCGTGGTGAGGGTGCCGGTCTTGTCGAAGACGATGGCCGTGAGATTCCGGGCCGCCTCGAGGGTCACCACGCTCTTGACGAGCACCCCCAGCCGCGCGGCCGCCGAGAGCGCCGCCACCATGGCCGTGGGCGTGGCAAGAATCAGCGCGCTGGGGCAGGCAACCACGAGCATCGCAATCGCGCGGCTGAAGGCCGTGTTGGGATCGCTCCGCAGGGCGAAGAAGAGCACGACCCCCACCATCATCAGCACCGTCGGCGTGTACCACACCGCATATTGATCAACGAGCCGCATGACCGGGGTTCGGGTCCGCTCGGCCTGGAGGATCAAGTCCTTGACGCGGCCGAGAAGCGTGTCGGCACCGGCCTTGGTCACCTCGACGTCGAGCACGCCTGTCAGGTTGATCGTGCCGCCGAAGACCTCATCACCCGGGACCTTGTCGGCCGGCAACGACTCGCCGGTGATGCTCGCCTGATTGACGGTGCTGAGCCCCGCGAGAATGCGGCCGTCGGCAGGGATCGTGTCGCCGGGACGCACGCGAACGAACTCCCCGGGCCTGAGATCCTGGGCCTCGACCGTCTCCTCGTGCTCGTCCGCTCCGCCGAAGCGGAGAAGCCGCTGGGCCTTGGTGGGCGCGAGTCTGACCAGCGACTCGATGCTCGCCTGGGCACCGATCGCAGTCCGCTTCTCGATCAATCCGGAGACGATCATGAAGAGGGCCACGGCGGCACTCTCCTGATACTTGCCCGTCGCCGCCGCCCCGACGACGGCCAGGGCCACCAGCGCGTTCATGCCCGCTTGGCCCTGAAAAAGATCCCTGATGGCGGCCGCGACCAGCGGCCCTCCGAGCAGGAGCGTCGCCAGCGCGGCGGGCACGGCGGGATAGAAATCCTTCGTCCAGAGAATTTGGGCTACAAGCGAGCAGACCAGAAACGTCGCCCCGACGAGCGTCGCGATGATCTGATACCGCAGCGCCCTCCCCGCGGTTGCGTCGGCAGCCACATCGGCGGCGGTGCCGCGTTGCTCGGACGTGCCGGAAGGATCGTCGATGGAAGCCGTCGCCGGAGCCATGGGCCAACTATAGCCAAAGGAATAGAGCGTCGAACGGCTTTTTCCGGGGGTGTGGCCAGCATGGCCTCATGCGGCTCACACTGGAGTCAGAGGCGTTCGCGTGGCTTGGGGCTGCCCATGCCCCGTCGCCGGACGTTCGTTCCGCCCATCCTGGGCTCCACTCACTCGGATGCCGCCTGCGCTTCGCCATCCTGGCTCCGCTTGTCGGCATACGCCGGCTCTGGGGCACGGGCAGCCCCTCGCTGAGTTCCAGCCCGTCGCTCCGAAGCCCCCGATCTCACGATCAGGGGGCTTCCTCGGAGCAAGGCACCGCCGGCGAACCAATCTGGCACGCCGCGATCCCGAGCGGTCAAACAAAAACCGCGGCCGCCCGAAGGCGGCCGCGGCATGATGCGTTTCGATCCGAGCCAGAGTCAGTCACTCGATGCCGGACGTGGAGTTCCGCAGACGGCGGGTCCACATCTGGTCGGCGACTTCTTCGAAGCTCAACTCTGTGGCAGTCTCAGCAGCCTTGTTGCCAAGATACCCGTCACCACCGGTGGCACCAGCTGCGGTGGCCGTATCCTGCACCTTCTCCACGTGGAGATCGGCAAACAGAACCGGTGCATGGCCGCCCTTGCCGCCTGCGACCTTCGGCTGGTGGAGCGGCTCGATCACGGTGAACTCATGGATCTGAACGGC
>JAUMAF010000034.1:0-5288 GCA_032117045.1 Pirellulales bacterium
ATCACCGAGCGAGAGCATGTCGATCACCATCGGCACGATGCCCTTCACGCGATCATCAACCGCCGCCGACAGCCAGGTCGTCCAGCCACGTTTGCTCGCGCCCGTCACCACAAACTCGTCGATCTCTGCGCCCCATTGCTCCTTCGCCTGCGAGGCTGCCGCGTTCATCGCCTCGACGGCCGACTTCACCATCGGCAGGAGCAGCGGCCAGGTGGGATCACCCGTCTTCGTGTATTCCACGAAGGTATGCGCGATCAGACCGTCCTCGTGGAGATCCCCAAACATCGGCTGAAACGGCACCTGCCGCACGACCGCCGCCGGCAGCCCTGCGGCAGTGGCCACGGCGGCGAGGACTCTCACCGCATCGGTGGGCTCGGCGATCCCATCCTGCGGCACCTTCGTGTCGTTGCCGCCGTCGATCCAGAGGAGCATCCGGCTCGTGTCCTGGGCGTTGGCCGGAAGGAACAGCGAGAGCTCGTGCGTCCAGAGGCAGTCTTTCCAGGTCTGGCTCGTGAGCCGGCACGTATGCCAGCGTCCACCGAGGGCCTCACCGCTGCCGAGCGGCACGATGGCCGTGGAGGCGTCGGGCGTCGCCACGTAGTCGGCGAGCATATCGGCCGGAGCGATCGTGGCAAGGTCGGCGGCGCCTCCGCGAGATCCAAGCGCGGCTATGGCGACGCCCCCGGTGCACCCTGCCACGAAGCCTCGCCGTGACAGCGGGCACTCCCTCCGGCGTCGTCCGTTCATGGTGACAGCTTCCCTCGGCGGCATGACCGAAGTCAGTGTAGCGGGGAATCAAGCGGGGTGTGGCAGCAGCGCCGCGGGAAGCGACAGGCACAAGCAACCCCGGCCGCGACGAGCAGCCACCCTGCCGGCTCGGGCACCGCGATGGGCCCCGCGGCCGCGCCGCCGAGGGCCGCCACGCTGGCTGCCGAGAGGGCGTCGTCCCGAAACTGCATGTTGGCGACGTAGAGTTCGCCCACCTCGCCGCTGTCGTCGTTGAAGGCGAAGAAGCCGGAGGCGTTTGCGGGCAGGGAACTCTGGGTCTCAGACAGGGCGGCGATCGACCACAGGCCATCGGGCACGAGATCGAAATCCTTGAGTTGGGCGTTGCGGTTGGAGTCGACCACGATCTGGTCCCAGACGATCTGGCCGATCGGCTGGCCGTCGATATACGTCTCATATCGCGGAGCCGACGTCGCGGCGTCGAGCTGCATCACCATCGCGATCCGATACCAGGTGTTGGCGGCGATCTGGCCGCCATACGACACCGCGGCCCCGAGTTGCTGGCTGGGTTTCCGCACGAAGAGCGATCCGTCGCCGTTGCCCCGGGGCTGAAAGAGATCGAGATAATTGGGCAGGCTCGTGAGAGTCGACTCGGGAACGAGCACGTCGGTGACGAGCGTGTAGCGGTTGAGCTTGGTCAGCGGCTCGCCGCCGTTCGCGGTGCCGTTGGCGAGGAGCGGAAACGAGGCCATCATTCCCACCGCCGCGCCTCGGCCCCGCATGTCGGGCACCCGCAGGACCGTGCTCTCAGTGCTGCTGCCGAGCGACGCCACGCCGAACGATCCGGTCGTGGCGTAGGAGAGAAGCGGCGGATTCGGCGTGCCGCCAAAGGCAGCGTAATACGGCGTGTCCGGAAGCCAGGTCAGCTGCATGCCGGGCATGCCAGACACCGGCGTGAAAGAGCCCGTCGCGAAATCCCAGTTGCCGATGACGGCGGCGGCAGACGACCCGGCAGCGAGCGTGCCGAACACGATGCCGACTGCGACGGCCCGGGCCAGATCACGACAAAGTGAATCACCGGGATAGGCAAACGCGACCATGCGATCACACCTTATGCCAAGGGGAATGACGCGTCAGTCAGGCAGGGAAGCCGGCAGGATCACCGGCAGAAGGCGAGCGAGGAAAACGGTTCCACGAGCAGGAACGACGGCGGTCCGACCCCGTCAGAGGCCGCCACCGCGACGTTTTCAGCGGCCACCCGGGGAGGCACCCGGCATGACCAACGCGCTCACGAGCAGTTCCAAAGAAGTGCGGTGTCGCGCACCGCTCCCAAGAGGCTAACGAAAACGAGCACAGCAGGAAAGGATCACCCCATCTTTTCACGAAAAAAACAGGCAACCCCCCCTGGAGAGTTGGCTACCCGCCACGGCCCGAAATCACTGCCCGCGCTGGGCAGACCCCGGATGTTCGCGGGGCCGTGCGTTTCCGCCGGCATCGGATACACTCCGTTTTGCCGAGGTGTGCGCCGGATACCGTGCCGAGGCCGACCCATGACACCCGCCGAATTCCCCCGTGGAGCCGATGCCGCTGGCGACGCCGTGCAGCGGACGCTGGCTGCCGCGAGGGGGGGTGATGACGAAGCCTTTGGTCGGCTGTTCGAAATCTTCCGGCGGCATCTTCTCGTTCTCGCCCAGCGGGAACTTCCGCAAGGGCTTCGCGGCAAACTCGGTCCGTCCGACGTCGTGCAGGAGACTGCCGTCGATGCCCGGCGTGATTTCACGGGCTTTCGCGGCGGCACCGCCGAGGAGTGTTATGCCTGGCTCCGCGCGATCCTGCGGAACAACGTCATAGACGCGGTGCGTCGCTATGAAACGTCGCAGAAGCGGCAGGCCATGAGAGAGATCAGCCTCGGTTCGGAATCAGGACTCCGGCTCGGTCGCCTCCTCCCGATCCGCCGCGGCGAGCCTGACGGCTCGGCGATCCGCCGCGAAGATGCCGCCACGCTCGCCGGGGTGATTGCCGGTCTGCCTCCCAACTATCGCGATGTGCTCCACCTTCGTTACTGGGAGGGCCTGTCGTTCGTGGAGATCGCGGGGCGGCTCGGCCGGTCGCCCGATGCGGTTCGCAAGCTCTGGTATCGGGCCATCGGACGATTGCAGGCGGAGATGACCCAGGCGGCGAGTGGACTCGAAGAGGCCTCGAGTTCGTCCGATTCCGGGAGCCTCGAAAAGTTGGGTGTGTAGCACCCGCGGAGGCTTTGCCATGCCACTGGAGCCACGCGGCCCGCACGCCCGCGACGACGTGTCTCCAGGCGAAGTGATCGACGAAGCGACCGAGAGGGTCATCGAGAAGGCGGCGGCGCTCGACGATTATATCGGCGGACTTGCCGCCGATGTGCCTCCTGAATCGCTCGGTGATCTCCGCGATGATGGTCCATTCTCGGGCGTGCTCGACCTGATGCTCCTGCTTCGGCAGGCGGCTGCGGGATCGGCCCCGCTCGACACCGCGCCTGCGATTCCCGAGGCGATCGGCCGCTACCGTATCCTGGGGCTCGCCGGCCGGGGCGGATTTTCGGTCGTCTGGCAGGCCTACGACCCGCTGCTCCGCCGCCGCGTGGCGGTGAAGGTCTGCACCCCCGACGCGGTTCTTTCCCAGTCGTCGTGTCGCCGTTTTCGCCGCGAGGCCGAACTCGCATCCCGGCTCGTTCATCCCCACATCGTCACGATTCACGAGGTTGGCGAGGAACGCGGTCAGCCGTTCATCGTGACCGAGTTCTGTGAGGGGGGAACGCTCGCCGACTGGCTGGCCCGGCATCCGGGACCCGTGCCGCCCGGGGTGGTCGCCCGCATCGCACTGGCCATCGCCCGTGCAGCAGGTTATGCCCACGATGCGGGCATCATTCATCGCGATATCAAACCGGCCAATGTGATGCTCGTGCCGACCGCCGCCGGTGATCTCGTCGCGACGCTCGTTCCTCCCGACTCGGCAGCCGCCACCCCTGGCATGACGATCAAGCTCGGCGACTTCGGCCTCGGTCGCCAGGAGAGCTCGTCTGACGGCGAAGACCCGCTTACCCAGCTCACGGCATCAGGTGCCAGGCTCGGCACGCCCGCCTGGATGGCGCCCGAGCAGATCGACCGCTCGTTTGGTGACGTCGGGCCGGCGACAGACGTTCATGGAATCGGCCTCCTTCTCCACCGGATGCTCACGGGACGGCCGTTGCGGGGCGGCAGAACCGAAGTCGAGACCTACCGGGAGGTGCTTCTCGACGAGCCTGCGGCGGCCAACCGGCTGGTGCGAGGCATCCCCGCCGACCTCGCAGCCGTCTGCAGCCGTTGCCTCGCGAAGCGTCCGGAGCATCGCTATGCGACGGCGGCTGACCTCGCCGATGACCTCGATCGCTGGCTGGCCGGCGTGCCCACGAAAACTCGGCCTGTGTCCGCTCTGGCGCGGCTCAGCCGGAGCATCGTGCGGCATCCGCGAGTGGCGGTGCTCACCCTGGCGGCCTTGGCAGCCACCGCCGCCGCCGTCTGGGCCGTGCGGGAGCAGTCGGCAGAGCGGATCCGAGCCCTGGCCCGCGAGCATGCGCTGGCCAAGCAGCGGGCGGCTGCGGAGCTTCTGCAGGGCTTCGATGCCGTTCGTGCGGGCAACATCGCGGCCGCGGTCGAAAAACTCGCGCGCACCCGCGGCATCGATCCGGGGCTCGCCTCCTCGTTTGCCGGCCGCTGGCTCGAGCGGCGCACGCATGGCGAGCGCGACATTCTCCTGACCGCAGCGGCCGCCCCGGGAAGGCCGTCTGACCTGCATAGCATCGCCGTCTCACCGTCCGGCGACACGGCGGCGATCGGCGGCGCGGACGGTCGCCTGTGGATCCTTCAGGACCTCGAAACGAAGCCCTCGATCTCAATGCTCCAGGCTCACGACGAGATCAACGATGTCTGTTTTTCTCCAGACGGCCGGCTCATTGCGAGCGTCGGTCAAGACGGGCGGCTGCGGTGGTGGCGATGCGTTGAGGCAGGAGCAGGGATCGAGCCCGTCGGTGAGGCTCCGCGCGTGCTCGGGCCGCTGTATGCGGTCAGCTTCATGACGGATGGGGAGAGGCTTCTCTACGGTGGCGAAGATCGCGTGCTGCGACTCGTGTCGGTCTCGGGTGCCGAGCCCCCGCACGACGTCCACGTGTTTCCGCCGGTCCGCGACGCCCTTCCGGAGATCGAGGCGATCGCGCCGGTGTCTGATGCCACGGCCGCAGTGGCCTGCGGCGCGACCATCGCAATCATCGACATCAAGGGCGAACGACTCCTTCGTGAACTCGACTCGGCGAATGTCGAAGTTCAACCACCGGTCATTCACGGGCTCGCGGCATCACCAGATGGGTCGAAGCTCGTGGCAGCAGGCAGCGACCGCATTCCCCGAATCTGGGACATCGCATCGGGCAAGGTCCTCGCTGCGTTTTCGTCGCACCCCAACTGGATCTATGCCTGTCGGTTCTCACCGGATGGTCACAGCATCGTCACCGCCTGTCGCGACGGGGTGGCCCGGGTGTACGATGTGAAAACTAGCGA
>JAUMAF010000035.1:0-13841 GCA_032117045.1 Pirellulales bacterium
CTGAGCACGCCCATGTCCATCGCCACGGCTGAGTTCGGCACCTCCGGCCCGCAGGCGGGTGCACGTTCCGAGGACTACCTCTGGACGCTCAACTTCGGTCCGCAGCACCCTGCCACCCACACGACCCTCCGGATCGTGCTCAAGCTCGACGGCGAGCGGGTGGTCGATGCGATGCCGGAGATGGGCTATCTGCATTCCGGGTTCGAGAAACTCGGCGAGCACCTCACGTTCAATCAGTACGTGACGGTGACCGACCGGATGAACTACATCTCCCCGATGGCCAACAACGTGGCCTGGCACCACGCGGTCGAGAAGCTCCTGGGCATCGAGCTCACTCCGCGGTGTGCCTACATTCGCACGGTCATCGCGGAGCTGGCCCGAATCAGCGATCACCTGCTCAGCAACGGCGCCGTCGGGCTCGACACGGGGGCGTTTACCTTCTTCCTCTACGCCTTCTATCAGCGAGAGGTGATCTACGACATCTTCGAGACGCTCTGCGGGGCGCGGTTCACCAACTCCTACACCCGCGTCGGCGGCGTGTCGCAGGATTTCACGCCGCTGGTGATCGAGAAGATCCGCAGCTTCCTCAAGACGTTTCCCAAGACGCTCGACGACATGGAGCGGCTCCTCACCCGCAACCGCATCTTCGTGGACCGCACGAAGGGCGTGGGCGTGCTCACGAAGGAGGAGGCGATCAACCGCGGTGCCACGGGGCCGGTCGCTCGCGGCAGCGGCGTGACCCGCGACCTCCGCAAGGACGAGCCCTACCTCGCCTACGGCGACCTCGACTTCCAGATCTGCTGTGCCAGCGCCGGCGACTGCTACGCCCGGTATCTCATCCGGATGCAGGAGATGCGGGAGAGCCTCAAGATCGTGGCCCAGGCCCTCGAGAACCTGCCCGCGGGCCCCGTCAACGTGGGCATCGACCAGCGGACGGCGCTGCCCACCAAGCAGCAGGTCTATTCCACGATCGAGGGCACGATCTCCCACTTCGAGCTCTCGATGAGCAATCGGGGCTTCGAGGTTCCTCACGAGGAGACGTACGCCGCGACCGAGGCTCCCAACGGTGAGCTCGGCTTCTACATCGTGGGCGACGGAACCGAGACCGCCTACCGGGCCCGCTGCCGGCCGCCGTCGGTGCTCCACTTCGCCATGTTCCCGCACCTGATCCGCGGCCACACGCTCTCCGACGTCGTAGCCGTGCTCGGCAGCCTCAATATCATCGCCGCGGAGCTCGACCGATGATCGCCGCCCGAAAAATCCTGACCGATGAGATGGTGGCCACGATCGAGGCGCTCGCGCCCCGGTATCCCAACCGCCGTGCGCTCACCCTGCCGGCGCTGCATCTCGTCAACGCCGAGCTGCGGCATGTGCCACTCCAGGCCGTGGCCGAGATCGCGGCGGTGCTCGGCCTCGCGCCGGCCGAGGTGCAGGACACGCTCACCTTCTATCAGTTCTTCCACCAGGAGAAGCCGCACGGCACGGTGCGGGCATTTGTCTGCCGGTCGGTGTCGTGCGCCCTGCGGGGTGGCGACCACTTGCTCGAGCACCTCTGCCACACGAACGGCATCCCGCCCTACGGCACGACGGCCGACGGCAGCCTGACGATCGAACCGGCCGAATGCCTCGGAGCCTGCGACTTCGCGCCCTGCATCCTGGCCAACGACGACCTGCTCAAGAACATGACCCCCGAGGCCGCCGAGGCCGAGCTCAAGAAGCCCCGCGCGAGGGCCACCTGACATGCACCCTTTCAAACCCGTCCTGCTCGAGGCCGTCGGCGTGCCCGACGGCTACACGCTGGCCAGTTACAAGAGCCGCGGCGGCTATGCGCCGCTCGAACAACTGCTGGCCGAGAAGCAGCCGGCCGACGTCGTCGAGATGGTGAAGTCGTCGGGCCTCCGCGGCCGCGGCGGCGCCGGCTTCTCCACCGGGCTCAAGTGGACGTTCCTGCCCAAAGACCATCCGGGGCCGATCTACCTCTGCATCAATGCCGACGAGAGCGAGCCGGGCACGTTCAACAATCGGATCCTGATGGAAGACGACCCGCATCAGGTGATCGAAGGGATCATTCTCTCGGCCTACGCCACGCGGGCCTCCACGGCCTACCTCTATCTTCGCTACGAGTATCCCCAGAGCTGGCACAGGCTCCAGGGGGCGATCGACGAGGCGTATGCCGCCGGCTACCTCGGCAAGAACATCCGCGGCACGAGCTTCTCGCTCGACATCTACCTGCATCGCGGCGCGGCCGCCTACATCTGCGGCGAGGAGACCGGCCTCATCGAGAGCCTCGAGGGGAAGCGGGCCTGGCCGCGGATCAAGCCGCCGTTCCCGGCGATCGAGGGGCTCTTCCGCAAGCCGACGGTCGTCAACAACATCGAGACGATGGCCTGCGTCGCCCAGATCGCTCGCCGCGGCGTCGAGTGGTTCAAGTCGATCGGCGTGCCGGCTGATCCCGCCAATCCTCGGGATCCAGGCTCCTACGGACCGAAGCTCTACTGCCTCTCGGGCCACGTCGAGAAGCCGGGCTGCTACGAGGCCCCGCTCGGGATCACGGCCCGGGAGCTGATCGATCGTTTCGGCGGCGGTGTCTGGAAGGGTCGCAAGGCCAAGGCGGTGATTCCCGGCGGCATCTCCATGGGCCTGATGACTGCGAGCGAACTCGACACGCCGCTCGACTTCGCCGGCCCGGGCAAGGTGGGCTGCCTCGGCCTCGGCACCGCGGCCGTGGTCGTGATCGACGACCAGACGAGCATCGTCGACTTCCTCCACAACTCCTGCCGATTCTTCGCCCACGAGTCGTGCGGTCAGTGCACGCCCTGCCGCGAGGGCACGAGCTGGTCGCTGCGGATGCTCGAGCGGATCAAGGCGGGCAAGGGCCGCCTTCGGGATCTCGACATCCTGCTCGAGATCGGCAACACGATGGGCATGATGCCCGGCAGCACGATCTGCGGCCTCGCCGACGGCGCCGCCTGGCCGATCAAGAATGCGATCAAGAAGTTCCGCGGCGAGTTCGAGGATTACATCAAGCGGACGAATCCATCCGGCTGGATGGTCACTGATCCCGTTCCCGCCCTCCAGATCGTCGGAGCCCACTGATGCCGGTCGTGATCGTTGACGGACAAGAGATCGAGATCGGGGCCGACGAGCGGCTCAACTGCATCGAAGCGGCACGCCGCGCCGGCAAAGAGATCCCGCACTACTGCTGGCATCCCGGCCTGTCGGTCGTGGCCAGCTGCCGAATGTGCCTGATCGAGACGGGCCAGCGGGACGCCGCCACCGGCAAGATCTCGATGGTGCCGAAGCTCGTGCCCGGCTGCCAGACGCCGGTCAAGGACGGCACCGTGATCGTCACGGAAAGCCCGCTCGTGAAGGAGAGCCGGGCCCGCGTCGAGGAGGCGCTGCTCATCGACCACCCGATCGACTGCCCGATCTGCGACAAGGCGGGCGAGTGCCTTCTGCAGGACTACCACTTCGAGCACGGCCAGGCCGAGCGACGGGCCGACCTGCATGCGTTCACCAGCCGCAAGCGAGACATGGGGCCCACCGTCACGCTGTTCGTGGACCGCTGCATCATGTGCACGCGGTGCGTGCGGTTTACCCGCGAGATCTCGGGAACGTCGGAGTTGATGGTCACTTCCCGTGGTGCCAAGGAGGAGATCGACGTCTTCCCTGGCCATCCGCTCGACAACAAGCTCTCCGGCAACGTGGTCGACCTCTGCCCGGTGGGAGCGCTCGGCGACAAGGACTTTCTCTACCAGCAGCGGGTCTGGTTTCTCAAGCGGGAGGCCAACGTCTGCGGCGGCTGCTCCGCCGGCTGCTCGATCTCGACCGAGCACAACCAGGATGCCGTCTACCGGCTCAAGCCCCGCGAAAACCCGCATGTCAACAAGTGGTGGATCTGCGACGACGGCCGGTATGGCTGGCATCACCTCCACGACTCGTCCCGCATCCTCGAGGCGTCGCGGATGGCCGCGGCCCCGGCGCACCGCGACAACGAGTCGATCACGCCCGCCGTCGAGACGATCGAATGGGCCGACGTGGTGACGAAGCTCCGCGACGACCTCAAGGCCGCCGGCCGGCTGGCCGTGGCCGTCTCCCCGATGCTCACCGTCGAGGAGGCGTGGATGCTCTGCGCCGTCGCCCGATCGATCGACCCGGAGGCCTGGCTCGCTCCGGGCTTCGTGCCCGTGACCGGCACCGACGAATCGTTCCCCGGCGGCTTCACGATCCGCGCCGAGAAATGCCCCAACCGCCGTGGCGTCGAGGAGGTGCTCGCCCTTTACGGCGCCGGCGGCCGTTCGTGGAATGATCTCATGGCGCATGTGGCCGCCGGCCATGCAGATGCCGCCTGGATCACCGGCGGCTATCCGGGCCCGTGGATCGACACGGCGACGGCCGAGTCATTTGCCGGTCTCACACAACTCGTGGTGCAGGATCTCTTCGACTCGCCGCTGATGCGACTCGCCTCGTGGCGACTGCCGGCTTCCGGCTTCGCCGAACGGGCCGGTACCTGGGTCAACGTGGCCCATCGGGCGCAGAGCTTCGGCCAGGCCATTCGTCCTCCCGCGGGCGTCTGGCCGGAGGGTCGTCTGTTCTGGAACATGCTCGGCCGTCGGGGCCTCTACGACCCCGTTTCCGTCCGGCAGCAGATCGCCGGCTCGGCGGCGGCGCTGGCCGCGCTTGCCGGCGAGATGCCCGCCACCGGCGTCGATCTCCGCATCCACCAACTCGCCTGACCGCGCTTTCGAATCCCACACGCATGAACGCACTCCTCCCTTCGCTGCCCACGATCGTCGCCCTGGTGAAGATCGGCCTGCTCGTCGGCGGCCTGATGACGGCGGCGGCGTATCTTGTGCTCGTCGAGCGGTGGATGGCCGCCTGGGTGCAGGACCGCAAGGGCCCCAATCGCGTCGGCATCCCGCTCACCAAGATCCGGCTTTTCGGGCTCGGACAGCCGCTCGCCGACGGGCTCAAGATCATCCTCAAGGAAGACTTCACGCCGCGGCACGTCGACAAGGTGCTTTACACGGCGGCGCCGGTGGTGATCCTCGCCGCGTCGCTCGCTATTTTCGCGGCGATCCCGTTCGGCAGTTCGCTCCCCGCGATCCCCGCGCTCGGCCTGACCGGCGAGGAGCCGCTGCTCGTGGCCCCCGGCCTCGATGTGGGCGTGCTCTGGGTGTTTGCGCTCTCGAGCATCGCGGTCTACGGCGTGCTGCTCGGCGGGTGGGCGAGTAACAACAAGTATGGCTTCCTCGGAGGGCTGCGGAGCAGCGCCCAGCTCGTCGCCTACGAGATCCCGCTCGGCCTCGGGCTTCTGGGCGTCGTGCTCGCCGCCGGATCGCTCAAGCTCGACACGATCATGGATGCTCAGGCCTCGACCGGCGTCTGGTATGCGTTCGCCCAGCCGCTCGGCTTCCTCGTGTTTCTGGTGGCGAGCTTCGCGGAGGCGGCCCGGCTGCCGTTCGACCTGCCGGAGGCCGAACAGGAACTCGTCGGCGGCTATCACACCGAATATTCGGGCATCAAACTCCTGCTCTTCCTCGTGGCCGAGTTTCTCCACATGGTCACGGCGGCCTTCCTGATCGTGATCATGTTCCTGGGCGGCTGGCACCTCTGGGGCGTGACGGGTGCGGGGCCGGTCGAGACCTGGCTGGTGGCGCTGATTCGTTTCGCGGTGCTCTCGGCGAAGATCCTGGGAGTGATCCTGTTCTTCATGCTGGTCCGCTGGAGCTGGCCGCGATTCCGCTTCGATCAACTTATGAACCTCGCCTGGAAGGTGATGCTTCCCCTGGGGATCGCCAACCTCGTGACCGTGGCAGCCGTCGAGGAATTCCGGCCGCAGCTGGTCTCCGCGCTCGGCGAGGGCTGGGCGAAGTCGGCGGCGATCGCGATTCCCTGGGTTGTGTTCTTCGTCGGCTGGATCGCCGCCGGCATCTTCACCCCATCCGGCACCGACAACACGCCGATCCGCACACCTGGCCCGCTCGACGCCGAGCACGCGCTGGGCGGCTCGCAACGCGAACTGGTGGAGGTCTGACATGAAGCCCAACGATCCGGCGATCACCTGGCTCGAGGAACGGCCGCTGGGCCTGACTGAGCGGCTCTACCTGCCGCTCTTCGTGCAGGGGCTCGCGACCACCGCCCGGCATCTCGTGAGCCCGAAGGTCACGGTGAGCTATCCCGAGCAGCGGCCGAAGGTGGGCAATCCGCTGATCTACCGCGGCGTCCACCGGCTCAATCGCGACCCCGAGGGCCGCGTGAAGTGCGTGGCCTGCTTCCTCTGTGCGACCGCCTGCCCGGCACATTGCATCGACATCGTGGCCACTGAGAGCCCCTGGCCCGATCGCGAGAAGTATCCGGAGAGTTTCCAGATCGACGAACTGCGGTGCATCTTCTGCGGTATGTGCGAGGAGGCCTGCCCTGTCGATGCGATCGAGCTCACGAGTCTGCTCGACCTCACCGGCAAGAGCCGCGAGGAGATGATCTTCGACAAGGAAAAGCTGCTGAGCGTCTACGACATGACGAAAGACGCCGAGCCGATGAAGTCGGCCGCGATGGGGGGCACGCTGTGATCGCCTCCGTTCTGCCCGCCATCTCCCCGGGCACGCTCCTCGCCGTCGCCGTAACCGCCACGGCAGCAAGCCTCTGGCTGCTCCTGCCTCGCGGCCAGTCGGCCGCCGCGGAGCAGATGAGCCGACGGCTCGGCACCCTGCTCGGCCTCGCCGCGCTCGCCTGCTTCATCGCCACCGGCCACCGCCTCGGGGGACTCGGCGAGGAGGCGGTGTTTCTGCTCGTGTCGCTCGTGGCGATCGTCTCCGGCGCCGCCACGGTCGTGACGCGATCCCCGGTCTACGCCGCGATCTGGTTTGCGATGGCGCTGGCCGGTGTGGCGGGAGTGCTGCTCGTGCTCGGCGGCCAGTTTCTGGGCGTGGCCACGATCGTGGTCTACGCCGGCGCGATCCTCGTGATGTTTCTGTTCGTGCTCATGCTCGCGCAGCCCGCCGGGCTTGCCTCCTACGACCGCGTCTGCAACGAACCGCTGCTCTCGGCGGTGGCGGGGGCCGTGCTGCTCGGCATCCTTTCGCTCTCGATCGGCCGGCTCTCGACCACGCCGCCCGCCTGCTGCCTGATGCCCTCTGCGAAGGCCGCCCTGCTCGCAGGCAACGGCACCGACACGGCTGCCGCTCCCGATCCGAGCGTCGATCTGCTCGCCGACAACCATGTGGCCCGCCTTGGCGGCGAACTCTTCGGACGTCATCTCCTCGCGGTCGAGGTGGCCGGGGTGCTCCTGCTGGTGGCGCTGATCGGTTCGATCGCGATCGTGTCCCGCGGGGCCTCGGCCGATGGCACCGTCGCCCCAGCCCGGAGGGCCGTGCCATGACACCCGCTCCCCTCGTTCTCGACGGCCTCGTCGTGGGTGCGATCCTGTTCGCGCTCGGCCTCGTCGGCATCCTCGCCCGCCGCAACCTGATCGTGATGTTCCTCTGCGCCGAACTGATGCTGCAGGGAATCTCCGTGAGCCTCGTCGCCTGGAGCCGCCATCACGGCGACTGGGGCGGCCACGTGCTCGTGATCTTCGTGCTCACGGTCGCCGCCTGCGAGGCGGCGGTGGCCCTCGTCTTCGTGCTGCAGGCCTTCGCCCGCACCGGCCGGCTCGATTCGGCTGCCTGGCAGTCGCTTCGCGAGTCACACCTGCCGCGAACGGTCGATCATGAACTGCCCGCCGTCGACATGCTGCCGCTGAAGTTTCCAAAACTCACCCCGGCGGGCGTCGAGCCGCCGGTTGACCATGACGTGCTGCTCGAACGCGAGCACGTTTAGGCCATCCCTTCACGCGGCCGGTTCGCAGCCGACCCAGCACCACACCCCATGCAAGACATCTCTCCCGCCACGCTGCTCGTCCTCGTGCCGCTCCTGCCGCTCGTGGCTGCCATCCTCACGGTGGCCCTCGGCCGCACGCTCGGCTCCCGGGCACACCTCCCCGCGATCGCGGGCATCGCCGCCTCGGCGGCCGTCGCGATCACGCTTCTCGTCGGCATGGCCCGGGAGGTCGGCGTCGGCACCTCGGCTCACGACCAGTCGGCCCACTCGGTCAAGCCCGTCGAGATGGTGACCACGCTCTGGGAGTGGGCGAGCATCCCCGACGCCCAGGCCGACGGCGCCGCGACCGCGACGAGCCTGTCGATCCCGGTCGCCCTGCGGCTCGACCCGCTCACATCGACGCTCCTGGTGATCATCACGTGCGTCGGCCTGCTCGTGGCCATCTATTCGATCGGCTACATGCACGGCGACCCTGGCTATCCGCGATTCTTCGCGCTGGTGTCGATGTTCGTCTTTTCGATGACGATGCTCGTCGCGGCCAGCAACTTCCTCCTCGTCTACGTCTTCTGGGAGGCGGTGGGGGCGTGCAGCTACCTGCTGATCGGGTTCTGGTTTACGAAGCCAGAGGCGGCGAAGGCGGCCAAGAAGGCCTTCCTCGTCAATCGCGTGGGCGACTTCGGCCTCGCCGTGGCGACCTTCCTGCTCTGGATGACCTACGGCACGCTCAACTTCCACGACACGGTGCTGGCCGATGGCACGACCATGCCGGGCATCCTGGGCGTCACGCGGCTGGCCGACGCCTCGGGCTACGTCGGCGGCGCGGTTGGCACCGCGATCTGCCTGCTGTTGCTCCTGGCCGCCTGCGGCAAGAGTGCCCAGCTGCCGCTGCACGTCTGGCTTCCCGACGCGATGGAAGGCCCCACGCCGGCCAGCGCCCTGATCCACGCCGCGACGATGGTCACGGCGGGCATCTATCTCGTGGCCCGCTCCGCGCCTCTGTTCGTCGCCTGCCCCGGCGCCCTCACGATGGTCTCGATCGTGGGCGCCACGACGGCGCTCGTCGCCGCGCTCATCGGCACGGTGCAGAACGACCTCAAACGGGTGCTCGCCTACTCCACGATCAGCCAGCTGGGCTACATGTTCGCCAGCCTCGGCACGGGCACGCTGCTCGGCTTCACCGCCGCGATCTTCCACCTCGTGACCCATGCCTTTTTCAAGGCGCTCCTGTTTCTCGGCGCAGGCTCGGTGATGCACTCAATGGGAGGCGTGATCGACATGCGGCGGTTCGGCGGGCTGAGGCGGATCATGCCGGTCACCGCGGCCACGTTCCTGATCGGGTCGCTCGCCCTTGCGGGCGTGGCGCCGTTTGCCGGCTTCTTCAGCAAGGACGAGATTCTCGCCTCGCTCCACTCGCGGGGCTGGCCCGACGCCCATGGCGAGCACCATGAGGCCGTTCCGGCAGGCGGCCACGCGCTGACCGCGGGCTCGTTCCATCTCGTGAGCGTCACTCCTGATGCGGGCCAGCTCGCCGGCGGCGGCCGCGGCTCACGACTCGACGCGCTCAACCATTCTTCCACCTGGCGGCTGCTCTTCTGGATGTCGCTCGTGACGGCGGGCCTCACCGCCTTCTACACGTTCCGCGCCGTGTTCATGACGTTCACCGGCCCGACGCGGGTGCCCGAGGAGGCTGGGCATCACGCGCACGAGTCGCCCCCCGTGATGACGATCCCGCTGGTGATCCTCGCCATCGCCTCCGCGGCGAGCGGCTGGCTGCTGTTCAACACCCATGCGTTGGCCACCTTCCTCGCCGCGACGCCCTCCTTCACGGCGCCGTCGGTCGCCTCGACGGCCACGCCGCCCGCCTTCCACTGGGATCTCGCCATTCAGGGCACGCTCGCCGCCGCGGCCGGGATCGTGGTCGCCGCCCTCGGTCATCTCGGCAAGCGGAGCGACGGCCCGCAGATGGAACGCTTTCTTGGGCCCCTCGGGACGCTGTTCGCCAACCGGTTTTACTTCGACCAGATCTACGCGGGTCTGATCGTCAGACCGTTGGAGTTCGTCGCCACGCTCGCAGCGGTCATCGACCGGTATCTCATCGACGGAACGGTCGATCTGGTCGCCCGGCTGCCACTCGCCCTGGGAGCCGTCATCCGGCACCTCCAGTCGGGCCTCGTCCAACGCTATGCACTCGCCGGCGTGATCGGCATGCTCCTGATCGTCCTCGCGCTCGTCGCGCGGGCCATGGGTTAGAAGGGACCTCTCGTTGGCATGAACGGCTTCAGTCCATCCTCCCACCTCCTGCTCACGATCGCGGCGCCGCTCGTCGGCGCCATCGTCGCCTGGTCCCTCGGATCCCGAGGCGTCTCGGCCGTGCGGCAAAGCGCCGCGGTCTCCGCGGTGGTGACCCTCGGGCTCGCCGGCTGGCTGATCGTCCGCTACCTGGGCGACCCGGCGGCCGTGTCGGGCCTCCCCTTCGGGCTCATCGAGATGCCGTGGCTCACCGAGGGCATCTTCGATGTGAAGTTGTCGCTCGGCCTCGATGGCCTCTCGCTCTGGATGTTCGGCCTGGCGGCGCTGCTCTCGGTCACGGCCGTGTTCGTGAGTTGGGACGCCGTCAAGGACCGACCGGTCGGCTTCTACGTACTCCTGCTGGTACTCGAAGCGGCGATGCTCGGGGTGTTCGCGGCCCGCGACGTGATCCTCTTCTACACCTGCTTCGAGTTCACGCTCGTGCCGCTGTTCTTCCTGATCGGCATCTGGGGCCACGACGACCGCCGGCGGGCCGCCGCCAAGTTTTTCATCTACACGCTCACCGGCAGCGTGTTCACGTTCCTCGGGCTCCTGGCGATCGTGCTCTGGAATGCCTCACACACCGGCACCGTGACGTTCGACATCGAGACGCTCACCGACGCCATGCGGATCAACCCGATGCCGATGTCGGCCGAGGGGGGCTGGCTGCAGATGATCGTGTTTCTGGCGCTGCTCGCCGGCTTCGCAGTGAAGGTGCCGATCGTGCCCTTCCACACCTGGCTGCCACTGGCCCACGTCGAGGCGCCGACCGGCGGCAGCGTCGATCTCGCCGGCGTGCTGCTCAAGCTCGGCATCTACGGCTTCCTGCGGTTTTCGATGCCCATGCTGCCCGAGGCCACGGCCGTCGCGGCCCCGTGGCTCTTCGGACTCGGCGTGGCGGGGATCATCTACGGGGCGCTGGTGGCGCTCGTGCAGACCGACCTCAAGCGGCTGATCGCCTATTCGTCGGTGAGCCACATGGGCTACATCGTGATGGGCCTCTTCGCCCTCACGCCGGTGGCGACCGAGGGAGCGAATCTGCAGCTGATCAATCACGGCCTCTCCTCGGCCGGCCTCTTCGCGCTCGTCGGCATGATCTACGAGCGGTTTCATACCCGCAACATCGCCAGCCTCGGCGGGATCGCCTCGAAGGCGCCGTGGCTCACGGTGATGTTCATGCTGTTCACGTTCTCGAGCATCGGTCTGCCGGGCCTCAACGGTTTCGTGGGCGAGTTCATGATCCTCGCCGGCTCGTTCCAGCGGGCCTGGTCGGGCGTGTCACCCGTCTGGCAGACGGCCTACCTCGCGATGTCGCTGCTCGCGGTGGTCGGGGTCGTGCTTGGAGCGTGGTACATGCTCTGGGCAGTGGAGCGGGTCTTCTTCGGTGGTTCGCGGGAGCCGCCGCGGGTCCATGGCCACGGTGCCCATGCGTCGCCTGGTGCCGATGCCGGGCACGCATCGCATGGCTCGCATGGCGGCCACGATGTCCCGCACGACCGCTGCGATCTCCGCTGGCACGAACTGGCGGCGGTGCTACCGCTGGCGGTGTTCACACTCTGGATCGGCCTCACCCCGGCCACCTTTCTCAGGCCCGCCGCCCAGGCGGTCCGCGAGTCGACCCAGGCCTCCAGTGAGGCATTCGCCGCCCGGATGCGGCTCACCGATCCCGCCGCCCACGTCGCCCAGGCCCCGACACCATGAATGCCACGTCGCTCGAAACCTTCCGTCTGCTCGCCCCCGAGATCGTGCTCGTGCTGGCGGCCCTCGTCGCCTACCTCGGCGGGGCGTTCGCGGGCCTCCGCTTCGGCTGGCTCGTGGCCGCCGCCGGTATCGTGGCGGCGATGGCCGTCACCCGCGGTCAGGCCGCCGATC
This sequence comes from Pirellulales bacterium, assembly GCA_032117045.1. Taxonomy (GTDB): domain Bacteria; phylum Planctomycetota; class Planctomycetia; order Pirellulales; family UBA1268; genus QWPN01. The sequence goes on from JAUMAF010000035.1 coordinate 11,983, forward strand.
CGGTCTTCTCGGCCGGCGTGACGGTCGATGCATTTTCAGGATTCATCCGCTGGACCGTCCTCGCCCTGGGATTCCTGCTCTGCCTGGTGCAGTCGGGCGATCTCTTCGTCTCGGCCGTGAGCCGGGGGCCGGGGCTTCATCGGGGCGGCACCTGCGAGGAGGCGGGCACGTTTCTCCTGTTGCTCGCGGGCCTCTCGCTGGTGGGCGTGGCCGGCGACCTCGTCCTCCTCTTCGCCGGCCTCGAGTTGGTCTCGATCCCCACCTACATCCTGCTCGGCCTCAAGCGGACCGATGCCCACGGCCAAGAGGCGAGCCTCAAGTATTTCTTTCTTTCGCTGGTCGCCTCGGCCATCTTCCTCTACGCCCTCGTCTGCCTCTACGGCATCGGCGGCTCAACTGACCTGCAGGCGATCGCTTCCCGGCTGCAGACCGAGGCCGCCACGAGCCGCACGGTGCAGGTGCTCCTCCCGCTGGCCATCGGCATGGCGATCGTCGGCGCGGCCTTCCGGCTGGCCGCAGTCCCGATGCACTTCTATGCCCCCGACGTCTACGAAGGCACGAGCCCCGGAAACGCCGCCCTGCTCTCCACGCTGCCGAAGGTGGCCGGCATCGTGATCCTCGCCCGGCTCGTCGCCCTGGTCGGCTCCGGCAGCTCGCCCGAACTCTTCTGGCGGGTGGCCGTGGTGCTGGCCGCGGTCACGATGACGGTCGGCAACGTGATGGCCCTCTGGCAGAAAAATCTGCGCCGGCTGCTCGCCTGCTCATCCATCGCCCACGCGGGCTATCTGCTCGTCGGGATCGCGGTCGCCGCGGCAGCGTCCGCGCCGGGAGCAGCCGACGATCGGTCGTCGTGGCTGTTCGCTGCGGGGGGCCTCTCGGCCACACTCTTCTATCTCACGACCTATGCGCTGGCGACGATCGGCCTGTTCGGCGGGATCGCCTACCTCGGCCATCGGTGGCCCGAGTGGACCAGCGGCAGCGGCCCGCGACCACCCCGCGAGGAGATCACCACGGTCGATGATCTCGACGGCCTCTCCTCCACCAACCCGGTCGCCGCCTTCGCGCTGGCCGTGTTCCTGCTCTCTCTCGCCGGCATCCCGCCGCTGCCGGGCTTCTGGGGCAAGCTCTCCCTCGCCGTCTCGACCCTCGAAGTCGATTGGAACTCGCCGATCACGCTGGGCAGCCGCCGCTGCTGGTTCGTGGGCCTGGCCGCCGTGCTCGTGATCAACGCCGCGATCGCCGCCGCCTACTATCTGCGGGTCATCGCCGCGATGTACTTCAAGACCACGAAGCGGGGCGTGCAGGCCGACGGCGGCCTCGCGGGCGGGCTGGCGATGCTCGCCTGCCTCGTGCTCGTGGGCCTGGTTACGATCCAGCCCCGTGGCCTGTTCACCGCCGCCTCGCGGGCCGGCGAAAGCGTCGTCCCTCCGGCAGCCGCCCCCGCCGCACAGGTTTCCCTCACCCCCGAATCGATCGCCACCACACCCTGATGAGCACCACGCCCACCCCCGCGGCCGTCGAGGCGATCCTTGCCGATGTCGCCGATCCCGAAACCGGCCGGCCGCTCACCGTCATGGGGCAGGTCGTGTCGGTGGCTGCTGATCCGGCGGCGATCGCCGTCACCGTTGGCCTCACCACGCACTCCGCCATCCGCTGGAATGCCACGCGGGCCCGGATCGAGGAACTCGTGAGGACGAAGTTCCCCGATGTGGGCGGTGTCTCCGTCGCCGTCGTGCCGCACGACCGGCCGCCGACGAAGCTCGGCCAGATCGGCCTCGAAGCCAAGAGCGTGATCGCGGTCGGCTCCGGCAAGGGGGGCGTGGGCAAGAGCACGATCGCCGCGAGCATCGCCATCGGCC
>JAUMAF010000036.1:0-12604 GCA_032117045.1 Pirellulales bacterium
GGAGGTGATGCAGCCAGGGAGGCGTCGACGACGCCGCGGAGAAACCGGGCCGCGGGCCGGCTGCTCGGCCCCAGTCCGGCCTCGATGCGGGCCGCGACGCCCGGCCAAAAGGGATCGTCGGGCTGCCATTCCCGCACGAGCAGGGCCGCGGCAATCCGCGATCCGGTGGCGGTGCGCTCCAGCCGGACGATTCGCGCGAGCGGCTCGATGCCCGCGTCGTCGTCGAGCCGCAGCAGGCGGTGCATGAGCTGCACGCGGGCGTCGTAGTCGCTGCGGGAGAAGCGATCGAGCAGGGCGGCCACTTCAGGAGGATCATCGGCGCTCGCCAGCGGCAACGATTCGACGAGCCACCGGGCCTTGAGCGCCACCTCGAGGTCGTCGCTCGACTCCGCCGCCGCAAGGAGCGCATCGGAGGCGTCGCCGCCGAGGGTCGCCAGCGCCGCGGCGGCCGACTCGCGGAGGGCAAAGTCGTCGTCGCCCAACTGCCGAATGAGCGCGGCGACCTCGTCGTCGGTCGTGGCCTCGGCGACGGGCCCGCAGGCCACGGTCGCCACGAGGCACCACAACACGGCAGCCGGCGAGTCGCGGAAAAGAAGCCGCATGAGTCAAGACTATGTCCGGCCATCAGCCCGGGGCAAGCGTGGCCCGCCCCATTTCTCACGCGGACGCTGTACGCCGCAGCCTTACGGCCGGTCGGCGTTTACGACGCGTCGGGCTCGATGCCCAGGTCGCGGATCGTCACCAGCGACTCGAGAGGAATGCCGCGGGCGGCGAGCGCCTCGCGGGCTCCGGCGAGGCGGTCGATGACGGCGATGAGCCGCTCGACGACGAGGCCAAACTCCACAGCCCGGTCGATCGCCAACAGCGACGAGCCGCCGGTGGTGACCACGTCTTCCACGATCACCACCCGCTGGCCCGGCTCGACCGGGCCCTCGATGTATTTCTGCAGGCCGTGCCCCTTGGCTTCTTTGCGGACCATGAAGCCCTTGAGCGGCACCCCCTCCACGCCGGCCATGGTGACCACCGCCCCGGTCACCGGATCGGCACCGATCGACATCCCACCCACGGCATGGGGCAGGGCCCCGTGGCTCCGAAGCCGCTCGAGGATCGCTCGGCCGACGAGCATCGAGCCGTGGGCGTCGAGCACCACCTGCTTGGCGTCGAGGTAAAAACTCGCCTCCCGGCCGGAGGCCAGGCGAAAGGTGCCTCGCTTCAGGGCTCGGCTGCCGACCAAGTGGACAAGTTCACGAGTCAGATCAGACGTCGAGGCGGCGGTGGCGTTGGAGGGGATCTTCATGGAAGGGAGTATAGAGGCGGCGACCGTTTTTTTGACTCCTGCGGAGGGCGTCTTAGAATTCGGCGGTTTCGATCCAGCCGGAGTGCATCCATGCGGCACGGTTCCGCCTTCAGCAGGCACGTCGCCGTCGCCCTGTGGGCTGTCTCGTGGGCGGCTGGAGGGAGTCTTTCCCTGCCTCTGGGCCTCCTGTCTCTCTCCCTGTCGACGGCGGCCGGCGCGGAGACGCTGCTGATCCCCGTGCAACTGCCGATCACCGGCACCCGCGACACCCAGATCGAAGCGGCCATTCTCCGCCAACTCGGTCGCCTCCGCGGGGCACCTGAGCGGGGCACGCTCGTGCTGCGGTTCGACGCGGTCGATGTCGAGACGGCGGGCGGCAGCGACTTCGGCCGCTCGTTCGAGTTGGCGCGGTTTCTCACCGACCAGCGGCTCGCCGGCGTCAAGACGGTGGCCTGGCTGCCGGAGGGGGCCAGCGGCCACGCGGTGCTCGTGGCCCTTGCCTGCGACGAGATCGCGATGGCCCCCGATGCCGTGCTCGGCCCGGCCAACTCTGCCGAGACCAGCGTTGATGAGGCGATGCGGGCGGCCTACGTGGAGATCGCCGCCCGCCGCAGGACGGTGCCTCCCGCAGTGGCGCTGGCGCTCGTCGATCCGGCGGCCCGTGTGGTCCGAGTCTCCACCGACGACGGTGAACAGTTCATCGAAGAGCGAGCGCTCGAAGCGCTCCGGAAGAAGGCGACGGTGCTCGCGGTCGAAGAACTCCAGCCGATGCTAGTCTCCCTCGATGGCCGCCGTGGCCGGCAGCTCGGCTTCGTGCGACTCCTCGCCCGGTCGCCTGCCGAACTCGCCCGCGGGCTCGGTGTGCCGGAGCCTTCGGTCGCAGGCGATCCTTCGCTCGCAGACGGCTGGCGACCGACGCGGGTCACGCTCGCAGGCGCCGTCACTCCCGAGGCCGTGGCCCGGCTCCGCGGCCGCATCGAACGGGCGATCACCGACGGGTCGAACTTCATCTGGCTGCGAATCGACAGCGCTGGAGGCGCGGCGGAGCAGAGCCTGGTGCTCGCCAACTGGCTGGCGGGGCTCGATGGGGCGAGCGTGCGAACCGTGGCCTACGTGCCCCGAGAGGCCCGGGGCGATGCGGCCCTCGTGGCCCTGGCCTGCGATGAGCTCGTGATGCATCCGGGGGCGGTGCTCGGCGGCGACGGAGCCGCGGAGATCAGCGGCCGCAAGGCCGAATCGGTCGTGGCCGCTTGGCGGGGCGGCGTGGCGAAGCTCCGCGATCGCAGCTGGTCGCTGCCGGCAGCCCTGGTGGCACCGGGCCTCGAAGTGCACCGCGCCGAAGAGCAGGGGTCGGGCCGGATCGACTACTTCACCGACGCCGAGCTGCAGTCGCGGGATGATCGCGAGAGCTGGCAGATGGGGCCGAAGATCGGCGTGGGGCCGCTCCAGCTCGACGGCCGCCGCGCGGAGGATCTCGGGCTCGTCGCCCATCTCGTCGATGACGCGGAGGGCGTCCGCAAGGCGTATGGCCTCGACGGCGAGATCGCCATGGCCGAGCCCGGCTGGTCTGACACGCTGCTCGAGGCGCTCGCCAGCCCGAGCCTCGCCTGGCTCCTGCTGCTCATCGGGGGCGCCGGCCTCTACATCGAGCTCAAGACCCCGGGCGTCGGCTTCGGCGGCTTTGTCTCGATGGTGGCCTTCATCGTCTACTTCTGGAGCCAGCATCTCAACGGCACGTCGGGCTGGCTGGAGGTGATGCTGTTTCTGGCGGGCATCATCTGCGTGGCTGCCGAGATATTCGTGCTGCCGGGATTCGGCGTGCTCGGGCTCGGCGGCGGACTCCTCGTGATCGCCTCGATCGTGCTGGCCAGCCAGTCGTTCGTGCTGCCGGTCAACGCCTACCAGATCCGGCAGATGCAGTGGTCGCTGCTGGGCATCATCGGTGCGGCGGCTGGCGTGACCATGCTGGGAGTGTTCGTGGGGAAGTGGCTCCCGTCCGCGCCGTTCCTGAAACATGTGCTGCTCGCGCCGCCCGCGGAGGATGGCGACACGTTCGCCGCCCCACTCGACGACCTCGTGGGTGCGGCCGGCATGACAACAACCCGCCTCGCCCCCGCCGGCAAGGCACGGATCGGTGGTGAGATTCGGGATGTCTTCATTGACGGCAACCTGATCGAGCCAGGCGCTGCCATCGAGGTGGTGCAGGTCCGCGCCGGACGCGTGATCGTCCGCCCCGTGGAGCCTGTATGACCGTCCTCGCCTGGATCGCGGCCCTGCTCATGGTGGGCCTCGCGATGATGGTGCTCGAGGTCTTCGTGCCTTCCGGAGGCGTGCTCGGATTCTTGAGCGTGATGGCGCTCATCGCGGCCGTGGCGACGGCCTTCGTCGAGCAGGGGCCGGGGCTCGGCATGGCGGTGCTGGCGGTGGCCTGCGTTGCCGTGCCGCTCGCGCTGGGCTTCGCGTTTCGACTGTTTCCCGAAACACCGCTCGGCCGTCGCGTGCTGCCCCAGCCGCCGCGGTCGGACGACGTGGTGCCGGATGCCGGCCGCCGGCAGATGCTTCGCAGCATGGTGGGCCGATCGGGCAGCGCGACGAGCGACCTCCTTCCCTGGGGCACGGTTGTGATCGACGGCGTCGCCCACGATGCCGTGAGCGAGAGCGGGCCGATCGCGATCGGCGCGGCGGTCCAGGCCGTGGGCGTGCAGGCGACGGCGATCGTCGTGCGGGGTGCCACGGGAGGGTTGCTCGAACCGCCTGCTGACCAGCCCGTCGAGTCGACGCCGGCCCGCGGGCCCCTCGCGGAACCCGTGCCCCGGCAGCTGGAGGAATCGCTCGAGGCATTCGACTTCGATGCGCTCGACCGCGGACATCAGGGCCAAAACCCGGCCACCACCGGAAAACTTGACTCCGCACCTCCGCCGAAACAGGCTTGAGCGGTGCGGAGGCCGGCCGCATTTCCCCGGCCTGACCCCCGTTGTTCACGCCGCGTCCCGGAGCTGATCGATGCCCCTGCTGACCCTCGTCATCCTCGGGGCGGGCGTGCTCGCCCTCCTCGTCATCTTCGCCGTGCTCGCGAAGTATCTCCGGCTCTGGGTGCAGTCGATCGCCTCGGGCGCCGGGATCGGCCTGTTCGATCTGGTCGCGATGAGCTTTCGCAAGGTGAACCCGAGCATCATCGTGCGGAGCAAGATCATGGCGGTGCAGGCGGGGCTGGGCGACTCCACCGGCCTGACCGCGCAGGCGCTCGAGGCCCATTACCTCGCCGGGGGCCGCGTGCCGCTGGTGGTGCAGGCCCTGATTGCCGCCAACAAGGCGAAGATCACCGAGCTCGACTTCAAGCGGGCCGCCGCCATCGACCTCGCCGGCCGCAACGTTCGCGAGGCCGTGCAGACGAGCGTCTATCCGAAGGTGATCGACTGCCCGGGCAAGAACAGCGGCCGCGAGTCGCTTGATGCCGTGGCCAAGAACGGCATCCAGTTGAAGGTCAAGGCCCGTGTCACGGTGCGGACAAATCTCTACCAGCTCATCGGTGGAGCCACCGAAGAGACGATCATCGCCCGCGTGGGCGAGGGCATCGTCTCCGCGATCGGGTCCGCGGAGCGGCATACCGACGTGCTCGAGAATCCCGACGTGATTTCCAAGACCGTGCTGGCCCGACGGCTCGACGCCAATACCGCCTTCGAGATCGTGTCGATCGACATCGCCGACATCGACGTGGGCGCCAACATCGGCGCCCGCCTGCAGGCCGACCAGGCCGAGGCCGACACGCGGGTCGCCCGAGCCAACGCCGAGGGACGCCGGGCGATGGCAGTGGCAAAGGAGCAGGAAATGATCGCCGCCATCGAGGAGAGCCGCGCAGGACTCGTCGAGGCCGAGGCGGCGGTGCCCAAGGCGGTGGCAGAATCGCTCACGGAGGGCCAGATTGGCGTCTTCGACTATTACAAGCTCCGAAATCTGCAGGCCGACACGGAGATGCGGCGAACGATCGCGTCGGGTGCCGGCCCGGGAACCATCGGCGGCCAGCAGTAGTCTGCGGCGACGTTCCCCGGCAGCACACCTCACCAGAACGCGGAAATGGGGCTCGTGATGATCGAAGGCTTTTCACCAGCAGTCTTCGCCGCCGGCCTCGACTGGCTCGAGGGGCTCCTGCCGCTCGTGTTTCTGCTCTTCTGGGTCGTCTCACAGGTCGTCAACGTGATCCGCAAGGCGTCGGGGGCCGGCGAGCCGAAGCCGCCTGAGCCCGTCCGGCCAAGGCCGCCCCGCCTGCGGCCGAACGCTGACGGAGATCCCGCCGCGGCCCCTGGCGACGCGCGGATCGAACTCGAGCGGCAGATCGGCGAGTTTCTCCGGCAGTCCCGGAGCGGTCAGCCGACCGCGCAGCGACCACAGCCGGCAGCGCCGCCCAAGCCCCGTCCTGCGCCGCGGCCGGCGCGGGTGCCGAGGCTCGACGCCACGCCCCGGGGTGGCACGCCGCCGTTGGCACCTGCGCCGCGAGACGCATCAACCGCCCAGCGGCCGATGGGTGGAATGCCGCAGGATGGCTCCGACATTGGCAGGCACGTGCACGATGCCTTCGCCCACGATCTTCGCCATCTCGAATCGCCGCTCGCGGAGCATGAACACAACATCGACGGCGCGTCCATCCGGCGGCCTGCGACCGCCGCGGCCGAACTCGCCACGGCCCTCCGAAACCCGGCCACGCTGCGGCAGTTGATTCTGCTCCACGAAGTGCTCGACCGCCCCGTCGATCGCTGGTGACTCGCTGGACAATGCCCGCGGCCTTTCGGCCGGTCGGCTTGCACAGCACGACCGATCGACGATAGCCACGGCCGGATGCTGGCATCCCCATGCTGTCACGGCCCGACCCCGTCGCCATCCCCGCCGCAGGTTTCCCGGGCTGCCGCGGCGATGCGGAAAACACCGCCGAAGAGGGGCTTTGGCGAGGGCCGGAAGCCTTGTTTTCCGCTCTTCCAAGAGGTGCCGAATTCGAGGCTTGAGTGGCCGCCCCGGCTGGTCTACAAGAGGTCCGGCAGGATTGCTCAGGCGATCCGAACGCAGCGCGTAGACGAGGACGCCCAAGCCTCGTCTACGCGCTTTTTTGCCGCTTTTTCGCCGCTTTTTCCAGTGGCGAACCGTGGCCTGTGTCCAAGGATGGATGCGGCAGACATGCACACTCTCACGCCCACTGCACCCGCGATCCATGGATGGCCACGGATCGCAGGTCGCTCGGCCCGTCGCTGGGTCATGCCCCTTCTGAGTGTGGTCGCGATGACGGTGCGGGCCGACGTGCCTTCGGATGCCGAACCCACGCTGCCGATCACGGTGCCGGTCGCCGCAGCCCATGCCTATCTCCGCTGTGGTCCGGGCGACGATTTCTATCCGACCGAGCGGCTCGTCGCCGGAGCGGAGGTCGAGGTCTGGTCGGTCGACGCCTCTGGATATTGCGCCGTACGGCCGGTGCGCGGAAGCTATAGCTGGGTCTTGAGTCGTGATGTGCAGCGAGAGTCGACGGTGGCGGACGCCGCAGCGCATGCCGGCGCGACCACGGGAGTGATCGTCACCGATGCCGCCGTGGCACGGGTCGGGTCGCAGCTCAACGACCTGCGGCATGTCACACAGGTCGCGCTCGAGGCCGGCGAGCGGGTGACGATCATCGAGTCGGTACGGATCGCCGAGGGCCGACATGCTGGCGACTGGCTGAGAATCGAACCGCCATCGGGCGAGTTTCGCTGGGCCCGTGGCGAGGATCTTGCGCTGCCCGCCGCCCTGGCGCCTCCGCTGCCGGCAGCCGATGCAACCGGCGGCGCGGGAATGGCCGCAGCCGGTGACGCGCTCGAGGCGATTCGTGATGCGGGCACGGCCGTCACGCAGGCCGTGGCCGAGTTCGACGCGGCTCCTCCCGGGCAGGGATCGCCGATTCCCACGGAGGCCCCGAGCGGCATGGCCAGACTCCTGTCGGGCTGGCTGCCACGCGGCACGAATGTCTTCGATCGCGCCGCGCCGACGCCACCGCCGGCCGTCAGCGCGGGGGCTGCCGCAGCCTCCGGTGACGAGCTGGCCGACATCGATCTGGCCCTCTCGCTGGCCGTGACCGGCGCCAGCGAGTCGTGGAACCTCGAACCCCTCAGGGAACGACTCCGGCTGGCGTCCACGCGGGCCACTTCGCAGTCGGATCGCACGCGGGCCCAGGCCATCGACGCCCGGCTCTCGCGGTTCGAGACGATTCAGGGCCGGCAGCGGAGCATCGCGGCCGCCCCGACGCCCGACGCGGAGCCGCTGCACCTCGGTGGCATGTGGTCGAGCCTCTCGGCACTGGGCTCGCGGCCCGTGCGGCCCGGCGTGATGCCTGGTGGCCGGCCGGCCGGTGGTCAGCCGACCTGGACTCCTCCCGATCAGATGGAGACGACCGGAAGGCTGGCGACCGTGATCTCGCGCCGGCCCGACGCCCCACGGTGGGCCGTCGTCGACGACAGCAACAACGTGCTCGCGTTCGTGACGCCGAGCCCCGGCGTCAACCTCGGATCGCTCGTCGGCCAGCAGGTCTCGGTGCGCGGATCCCGAGGCTACATGCCGGAGTACAAGCGTCCCTACCTCGTCGCCTCGGAGGCCAGGATGCGGATCGCATCGGTGCCCTCGTCGACGGCGAAGCCCGACACCACGCAGTAGTCGTGAGGCCGCGGGCCATCGTCACCGCTGCATGCCGTCGAGCTGTTCCGCCGTCATCCAGCGGGCAGCCAGTTCGGTCTGCACGTCGGCATCGACGGGCTGCCGCGCGACCGTCGGCGAGCCTGATCCATGCCGTCCTGAGGCGAGCGTGACGAGCGTGCGCCGATCTTCGGGGTTTGTCCGCGACATGCGATCGGTGAGCCGTGCCACGGCAGCCGGATTGCGGGAGGCGGCGGCCGCAAACTGCGACACGAAGAGGCTGATCTCGTGCAGGTTCGCGGCGGCCGAACGCACGATGAGCGGCTGGAGGGTGCGGGTCACGATCTCCAGACCGACCCCATCCACGTCGAGGAAGGCATCGATTCGCATCGTCTGCCGTGGCCGGCCCGCCACCGGCGCGGCATCGACCGAGTGTCGCACCACCACGAGGCACGATCCCGACAACTGCTTGGGCGAGAGCGGACCGTTGTAGCCCCCGCGGCCGTGAAACACATACACCCCGCCGCGGTCGTTCCGCTCCTGATGGAGTAAGCGCACGGTGCCAGTGGTGCCGTAGCCATCGGAGAGCCGCCACTGCCCGGGGCCAACCGGATCCAATGCGAGCCGACTGATGCCGAGCACCCGCCAGACATCCACGAGCGTTTCCGGCTTGGTGAGAATGAAGTCGATCAGCGCGGCATCGCAGGTGATGCTGGCCGCGGGCAGGTGGCGATACAGCGTCGTCTGCTTGATGGCCTGCTCGGCAATCTGCCGCTCGGGCTGCGGCATGTGGGCCAGCGGCACGGCCTCGGTGGCCAGTCGCCGGGCCTCGCGGCTCGACGAGCCGGCATCGGCGACGGCCGCAGTGAGAGCTGCAGGCTGAAACGGTTCACCTGCGGCTCGGGCGGCCGTCGGGATGATCCCGGACCCGGCCAGCCAACCCAGGCATCCAAGCGCGAAGACACGCACGGTCATGTCGAATCCCCCCGGACTCACCCTCCCCGACACCGCATGCGGTGCCGCCTGGGAAGGTTTTTCGGTCTGCGGGGAGGCTTTGGGCCAGTGATTCCAGCAGGTGTTTTCGGCGGGTTGCCCGGCCTTCCCAGCCTTCCCAGCACCGGCCGAGCGGGGCTTGGCCCGGGGACGCAGGTTCCCTACCATCCCGCCCCGGTCCGGGCGATCTTCCGCCTGCTTCGTGGACCGCCGGGACCGTATGCGATGCCCCACCAACGAGATCGACCGGCTGCCGAACTCGGCCGCCCCGCCGACCGGCCGCCCCACGCGGCCGGGCTGATTGGGCGGGCGCTCGTGGCCTGGACCAGAGTCTGCCTGCGGCATCCGCTGGCCGTCGTCCTGCTGGCGATGCTCTCGGCCGTCGCGGCGGGCGGATGGACGGCCGGTCACCTCGGCTACAAGGTGAGCCGCGTCGACCTGCTCGATCCCGAAAGCGAATACAACAAGCTCTGGATCGATTACATCCAGGAGTTTGGCGAGGACGACGATGCCGTCGTCGTGGTCGAGGGGCCGTCGCGGGAAGACGTGATCGCCGTGCTCGAGGAGGTGTCGCGGGAGGTCGCCCGCGAGGAGTCGCTCTTCCGGTCGGTGCTCCACGAGGTCGATCTCTCGAAGATCCGCTCGAAGGGGCTTCATTATCTTTCGCCGGCCGATCTGGCCGATATCGATCGATTCATCGAGCGGACGCAGCCGATCCTCGACGGTGGCTGGGCGCAGCTGAAGGTGGGCACCATGGTGGGCGGACTCGCTGGCCAGATGGTGGCCGGCGGACCACCGCAGGAGCCGCGCGACGAGCCCTCATCGGTCGCGCTGGAACGCTACGTCGAGAGTCTCGTCGCGGGCATCGACGCCCCGCCCACGGCCGATCCCCGCGGGGGCGACTACGTGTCTCCCTGGCCGAGCATGCCCGAGTCGCTGTCGACGCTCCGCGATCTGTCGAGCGAACACCTCCTGGCCAAAGAGGGGCGGCTGGGCTTCGTGCTCTTGCGGCTGACGAAGGAGCAGGGGGGCTTTGCCGGCGCCTCGGCGGCCACCGACGAGCTCCGCAGCATCATCGCCCGGGTGAGCGGGCGGCATCCGGGCACCTCGATCGGCCTCACCGGCCTGCCGGTGATGGAAGACGACGAGATGCGGACGAGCCAACAGTCGATGGTCTGGGCCAGCGGCCTCTCCATGGCGGCGGTGGTGATCGTGATCATCGCGGGCTTCGGTGGAGTTCGGCACGCGTTGATGGCCAATGGGGTGCTCATGATCGGCATGGCCTGGGCCTTTGCCTGGGCGACCGCCAGCGTGGGGCACCTCAACATTCTCAGTGTCACGTTCACCGTGACGATGATCGGTGTCGGCATCGACTACGGCACCTACTACGTTGGCCGCTACCTCGAGCAGCGGCGGCGGGGAATGAGCTGCGACGAGGCTCTCCTCGAGACGAGTGGCAAGGTGGGACCAGGTATTCTCACCGGCGCGATCACCACATCGGTCGCGTTCTTCGCGGCGGCTCTCACGAGTTTTGTCGGTGTCGCGGAGCTTGGCATGATCGCCGGCGGGGGCATCCTGCTCTGTTGCCTGGCCGAACTGCTCGTGCTGCCGGCCGTGGTGGCGTGGATCGATCGGAGCCGGCTTGGCCGGCGGATCCCCGAGCCCGTGCCGGTGCATGCCTGGCTGCAGCCGGTGTTTCGGCATCCCCGGATCGTGATCCTCGCGGGCGTGGCCGGCACGATGGTGCTCGCCGGCGGCCTGCACGAACTCCGCTATGACCACAACCTGCTCAACCTGCAGGCCGACGGGCTGGAGAGCGTGGCCGTCGAGAAGAAGCTGCTTGAGGAGTGCGACCAGAGCGTCTGGTATGCCCTCTCGATCGCCGACTCGCGGGAGCAGTTGCTCGAGCGGAAGGCGAAGCTCGTGGCCCTGCCCTGCGTGGAGCGGGTCGACGAGATCGCGTCGCTCCTGCCGGTCGACGAGGAACTCAAGCGGCCGCTCATCGAACGGATCCGCAGCCGGCTCGCCACGCTGCCGGAGCGGCCGCCCGAGATTCCCGTTGATCGGCTCGACGCGCTCGGCGAGACGCTGGCCTGGGCCCAAGGCGAGGCATCGAAGCGGCCGGGCGGCCTCCGGACCGCCTGGCACCTCGAACGGGCCCGCGACAGCCTCCGCCGCAAGGGTCCCGAGGAGTGCTATCGCTCGATCGCGACCTTCCAGCAGCGGGCGGCTGGCGACCTGCTCAGTCGTCTGCATGCGCTCGCCGGCGTGGCCGATCCCGAGGCCCCCGCGCTCGCCGACCTGCCGCCGAGCCTCGTCGAGCGGTTCGTCGGTTCGAGTGGCCGGCACCTGCTGAAGATCTACGGCCGGGGCGACATTTGGAACTTCGAGTCGCTCGAAAAGTTCGTCCGGGATGTTCGCAGCGTCGATCCGCGGGCCACGGGCAACCCCCTGCAGGCCTATGAGGCCTCCCTCGAGATGAAACGGAGTTACGAACAGGCCGGTCTCTCGGCATTGGCGGTGATCCTCGTCGTGCTCTGGCTCGACTTCCGTTCGATCCGCCACGCGCTCCTGGCCGCGCTGCCGCTGGCGCTCGGCATGCTGCAGACGCTTGGCCTGATGGGGCTCGTGGGCATTGATCTCAACCCCGCCAATCTGATCGGCATCCCGCTCATTCTGGGCATCGCCGTCGACTACGGGGTGCACATCGTCCACGATGCCCTGGAGCGACCGGCGCCGTACCGCATCAGTCCCTCGACGGCCAACTCGGTGCTCGTCGATGCCCTGACGACGATCCTCGGTTTCGGCGCCCTGATGGTGGCGAGCCATCGCGGCCTTGAGAGCCTCGGCCGCGTGCTCACGCTGGGGGTCACCATGTGCACCATCACGTCGCTGGTGTTCCTGCCGGCCCTGATCGCATTTCTGCAGCCGATTCCTCGCGAGCCGGACACGGAGGATGACGAGAACGACCTGCCGACCGCCGAAGACGTGCCCGAAGAGGAGGAGATCCTCGTGGCGTAATCCCGATCACGTTTCATCCTCGGCCGCACGTGCAAGCCGACCGGCCGTGACGCCGCGGGCTGGACCGGTACGCGGCTCGGGGCTGCCCATGCCCCGTCGCCGGACGTTCGCTTCGGACATCCTGTCCTTCGCTCACTCGGATGCCGCCTTCACTTCGGCATCCTGCCTCCGCTTGGCGTCATACGCCGGCTCACGGGGCACGGGCAGCCCCTCGCTGAGTTTTTGCCCGGTACAAGCCGACCGGCCGTAAGGCCGCGGACGTCCTGCGTTTGGTCCCGGGGGCTTGTACGGTTCACCCCACGCCTCACGGCGTTGGGCTTGCCCGGAGACAGACCGCAAAGATGTGAAAGCCCGCTTGTGCCGGGTTGCCCCGGCGCGGTACTTCCCCGACCCCCAACCTTCTGTCCTCGCGGGTGCATCATGCCACGCTTGCTCCTCGGATTGCTGCCGATCGCGGTTCTGTTCGTGCCGATCTTCGGCGCGATGTCGGCGCAGAGTGTCGCCGAGGAGGGCGACCGCGTCGTCAACATCGCGATGCAGGACCAGTTCAAGAACCGGCACGAGACGCTGCGGATGCGGGGCGATGTGGTGGTGCTCGTCTACGCGGAGCGGAAGGGGGCGGAGGCGGCCCTCGAGGTCGGCCGCAAG
>JAUMAF010000037.1:0-15754 GCA_032117045.1 Pirellulales bacterium
CCTCCTCCCTCAGAGTTTTCCCATGAGCGACACGTTCGAAGTCAGCCTCCGCAAGGGCACTGGTTCCCGCGAGAGCCGCCGGCTCCGCAGGCAGGGCCTGGTGCCCGCCATCCTCTACGGCCACGGTGAGAAGTGCGTCGGCCTTTCCGCCACCCGCGAGGCGATCCAGGCGGCCGTTCGCCACGGTAGCCGCGTCGTCAACCTCACGGGGGCGGTGAAGACGAGCGCCCTCGTCCGGGAACTCCAGTGGGATACCTACGGCGTCGAGCCGCTCCACGTCGACTTTGTCCGCGTCAGCGCCTCCGACCGCGTCCGCGTGAAGGTGCCTGTGCACCTCAAGGGCGAATGCCCGGGCCAGCGGGCCGGTGGTGTCGTGAATGTCGTGCTCCACGAGATCGAGCTCGAGTGCACCGCGGATCATGTGCCGGAAATGGTGCACGTGAACATCGGCCACCTGGAACTCGGCCACGCCATCAAGGTCAAGGACCTCGAGTTGCTGCATGGCTCGAAGGCTGTTGCCGATCATGAAGATTCGGTCGTCACGTGCATGCTGCCCGGCAAGAAGGCCGAGGAAGTCTCCGCGACGGGCACCGCAGAGCCCGAAGTCATCGGCCGCAAGGCTGGCGAGGAAGGAGAGGCGGAAGCGGGGAAGGAGTGACCTGGCATGGGAAAGCGTGACCGCCGACCGAGCCATCCGAGCCCCCCGGAGACCGCCGGGCGACCGTGAAGCTCCTTGTCGGCCTCGGAAATCCCGGGCATGCCTACCACGACACGCGGCACAATGTCGGCTTCGAGGTTCTTGAGGTACTTGCTCGCCGGGCCGGCTCGCCGGCCCGCAGGCAGCGGTTCCAGGGAGAGACGGCCCAGGCCACGATCCGGGGTGTTCCTGTCCTCCTCCTCTGGCCCCTCACCTGGATGAATCTCAGCGGTTCCAGCGTGCTTGCGGCAAGGGACTTCTACAAGATTCCGGATTCTGACATGATCGTGGTGTGTGACGACTTCAACCTGCCGCTCGACACCCTCCGGCTCCGGCCGGCGGGATCGGCCGGTGGGCAAAACGGGCTGGCTGACGTGCTCGCCCGGGTTGGTACGCCGAAGGTTCCGCGGTTGCGTCTGGGCATCGGTCCGGTGCCCGCGGGCTGGAAGCCTGCTGATTTCGTCCTTGGCAAGTTCCCGAAGCCGGACCGGGACCGTGTCGGGGTGATGGTAGAGCGGGCGGCTGACGCGGCCGAGGAATGGATCGCCCTCGGGATCCAGGCCGCAATGAACAAATACAACTGACTGGCACAGAACGCGACCCACACCCAACGCGACCCACACCTAACGCGACGGCAGCAACCGACGAACTGAAACGTCAGCACAACATCAGCGTATTTCGAGTCACGAAGAACACTTCAGGCCACATTTCAGAGGAGTAAGAGCGATATGGCGGTGTACGAAGGCATGTTCATCCTGGATCCGACCAAGTTTGCCCGGGATCCCGGAGCCGCGGCCCAGCAGGTGGCGGATATGATCACGCAGCACGGCGGCACCGTGCTGGCTGCCCGCATGTGGGACGAGCGGAAGCTTGCGTACCCCATCAAGGGCCACAAGAAGGGCGTCTACTGGCTGACGTACTTCAAGATGCCGGCAGGGAGCACGCTTACGGCCCTCGAGCGGCAGTGCGAAATCACCGAAGAGATCATCCGCAAACTGGTCCTGAAGGTCGACGACCGCATTGCCGACGCGTTGGTACAGCATGCTCTGGCCGGCGACACCGCCGCCCGACGTGCTCCCCCGGCGGCCGCGGCGGCAGCCGCCCCCGCGGCAGGACCGGCAACCGAGTGATTCTCAAAAACCTGCTTGCAACCTTCCGGCAGGGGGGCTATCCTGACCGAAGTTGTACAGGTGTTCAGTGCCATTCGGCAGGCCACGAGGTAGGGAGGATTGAGCTATGGCGAGTTTCAACAGGGTTGTGCTGCTGGGAAACGTGACCCGCGATCCCGAACTCCGCTACATCGCAAGCGGGACGGCCGTCACCGATATCGGCCTGGCTGTCAACGACCGCCGCAAGACGGCCACCGGCGAATGGGTCGATGAGACCACCTTCGTCGATGTCACGCTCTGGGGTCGGACGGCTGAAGTGGCGGGCGAATATGTGACCAAGGGTTCTCCGCTCCTGATCGAGGGCCGACTGAAGCTCGATACGTGGGAAAAAGACGGAAAAAAGAACTCGAAGCTCCGCGTGGTCGGCGAGCGGATGCAGTTGCTCGGCTCGAAGGGGGATGGCCCTCGGGGCGAGGGTTCCCGGGGCGGCGGATCCGGCCGTTCGCGACCTGCAGGCCATGGCACACCGGTTGGCGGTGAGGATTTTTCGCAGGATTCGGGGAGTTATGATGATGGCCCGCAGGTTCCGTCCGGCGGATCTGTCGGTGCCGATGACGATATTCCGTTCTGAACGTGTCGAACAGGCTGGCTCACAGGCCCGCTTTGTCAGTGACCACCACCCACTTTTTCATTCTCTGACTGCTTTCTCTGACTGTTCCAGGAGTTGATCCATGCCCACCAAAGAAGCCCCTCTCGTCAAAGCCACTGGCCGCCGTCTGCCCAAGGGTCCTCGCGGTGGCGTCGAGTTGCTCCTCGTCCACAATGTCGAGCACCTCGGCAAGCAGGGCGAGGTTGTCGAGGTGAAGCGTGGCTATGCCTACAACTTCCTGCTCCCTCAGGGCTTGGCCACAGTTGCCACCGACCACCACAAGCGGATGGTTGAGAAGCACCGCGCCAAGCTGGAGGAAATCGCCCGCGAACGGCTCGCCGGCCTGCGCAGCGTGCTCCAGGAGCTCGTCCGCACGAGCGTCACGATCGAGGCCAACGCCAACGACGAAGGCCATCTCTACGGATCCGTCGGGGCAGCCGAAATCTCCCGTTCGCTCAAGCAGCAGGATCTCATGGTGACCGCCGATCAGATCATCCTTCAGGGTCCTCTGAAGGAGGTCGGGCTGTACACGGTGAAGGTGAAGCTCGCAGCCGAAGTCGAAGGCGAATTGAAGGTGTGGGTCGTACCGAGCAGCAGCGAATCCGGCGCGAAGTAGGTTCGACGGAGGCGCGAGGGAGACCGATCTTCGAGTCCTGGCGTGTGAGGCTCGACGTTTTCATCAGGGCACGGAGGCTCGACGATGGCTGCATCCCGAGACGCCGGTCGTGATGGTGGTTCACGCGACGCACGGCGGCGATCACGGCGCGACGGCGATGGCGGCTCGACGACATCGGCCGCGGCCACACTGATCGATTCCCGTGATCGGCCCGCCAATGTCGATGCTGAAAAAGCCGTGCTCGGCAGCATCCTGCTCAAGCCGGATGTGTGTGACGACGTCGCTCTCGTTCTGCGACCGGAGGATTTCTCCGACGAGTCGTATCAGTTGCTGTATACGCACCTTCTGGATCTACACGATTCCGGAAAGCGCATCGACACGACGATCGTGATCGAGCGCCTGCGAACGCAGGGCGATTTCGATCGCATCGGCGGCGCGGCGGCTCTCGCAGACGTCGTGCAGGCTGTGCCCCATGCCGCCCATGCCACGCACTATGCGACGATCGTCCGCGACAAGGCGCTCCTGCGGTCGCTGATCGACGCCGGCACGGACATCCTCCGCGATGCCTACGACGCCTCCGACGAGCCACGACAACTGCTTTCCCGGGCGGAAGAAAAAATCTTCTCGATTCTCGAACGACGGAGCTCGGCCGAGGCCAAGCCGATCCAGACCGTCCTCGAGGAGGTGATGGTCCGCATGGATGCGCGGATGAAGCAGGAGCACACGATCGGCGGCGTCGAGACGGGTTTCACGGATCTCGACTCGCTCTGCGGTGGACTCCACAACTCTGAACTGGTGATCTTGGCGGCCCGGCCCAGCATGGGGAAGACGGCCTTCGCCATGAACATTGCCGAGCACGTCGCGATCAATCTGAAGCAACCCGTGCTCTTCGTGAGCCTGGAAATGGCCTGCCTCGAACTCGCCGACCGTCTGCTCTGCTCGGCGGCCCAGGTCAACGGGCACCGCCTTCGCAATGGCACGATCTCCCAGGAAGACCGCCGCCGTCTGGTACAGAAGTCATCGGAGATCGGTACCGCGCCCCTCTTCATCGATGACACGCCGAGCCGCACGCTCACAGAAATCGCCGCAGTCGCCCGCAGGCTCAAGCGAAAGCAGGGGCTGGCGATCATCGTCATCGACTATCTGCAGCTCATCGAGCCCGACAATCCTCGCGATCCGCGGCAGGAGCAGGTGGCTCGCATCGCGCGGCGGCTCAAGGGGATGTCTCGCGAACTCGACATTCCCGTGGTCTGCCTCGCCCAGCTCAACCGGCAGGCAGAGGCATCGCGCGACAACCGGCCGCGACTCAATCACCTCCGGGAGTCGGGCGCCATCGAGCAAGACGCCGACGTGGTGATGTTCGTGCACCGCGAGGAGTATTACCAGACCAACGACGAAGACCGGGAGCGGGTCCGTGGACAGGCGGAAATCATCGTCGCCAAGCAGCGAAACGGCCCAATCGGTGATATCAAGCTCCTCTGGCAGCACGACTTCACGCGGTTCGTCAACCTTGAGCATCGACCCTACGACGAGTTCGAACAGTTCGGCGGCGGCGGGTTTTAATCACGCCCTCCCGGCCATCGTGGCCCGGGAGGGCTTGGTCAGCAGCGGGCCGCGGCATCCTGCCGCTTGTCCGTGGTCCGCCCTCCCGGCCATCGTGGCCCGGGAGGGCTTGGTCAGCAGCGGTTCGCGGCGGCACGGTCGGTGCCGGGCCTGACGTCAAGATCGAAGCCATCGTCCTCGCCACGTTCCAGCCGCTCCCAGGCGATCGCCCCCATCGCCGCATTGTCGGTGCAGAGCGACCGGGGAGGGATGAACACCCGCAGCCCCCGCTTGCGGCCCAGGGCCTCGATCGCTTCACGGAGCCTCGTGTTGGCGGCCACGCCTCCGCCCATTGCCACGGCCTTGCAGCCCGAGCGAATCACGGCGAGTTCGACCTTGGCGAGGATCGTGTCGACGGCGGCCTGCTGGAACGAGGCGGCGAGATCCGCCAGTTCGCGGCCCTGCGGAGGCGGTCGTTCGCCCGGGCTTCCGGGAGGCCGCACGAGATATCGCACCGCCGTCTTGAGGCCGCTGAAACTCATGTCGAGCCGATCGCGGTCATTCGCCAACGGCCGCGGGAGCCGATGGGCCTTCGGATTGCCCCCGATGGCGGCGTTCTCGATGTGGGGGCCTCCGGGATAACCAAGCCCGAGCAGGTTGGCGACCTTGTCGAAGGCCTCGCCGGCCGCGTCGTCGATCGTGCCACCAAGGCGGTCGGCATCGAGGGGCCCGCGCACGAGAAACAGGGAGGTATGGCCCCCGCTGGCCACGAGGCCGACACAGGGCGAGGGCAACGGCTCCCCGTGCGCGAGTTGGCAGGCGTAGAGATGCGCGAGCACGTGGTCGTAGCCCACGATCGGAATGCCGACCGTCGCCGCGATGGCCTTGGCGGCCGACAACCCCACGAGGAGCGAACCGACAAGCCCGGGTCGGACGGCCACGGCGATGGCCTCGAGTTCACGCGTGGCGACGCCGGCCCGTGTCATCGCCTCGTCGATCACGGGCATGATCCGTTCGACATGGGCCCGCGAGGCGATCTCGGGCACCACACCCCGCCACTTGGCGTGAAGCGCCTCCTGGGAAGCGACAACGCTCGACAGCACCTCCCGCTGCCGGGTGATCACCGCGGCAGCGGTCTCGTCGCACGTGGTCTCGATCGCGAGCAGGGGCATGAACAGTGGTTGGGCGTGAGTGATGGCCGTGCAGGCACGGGATCAGAAGTCATACCACATGCCGATGCCAGCCCGGTTTTGGTTGTAGAACACGAACTCGTATTGCGGATCCGACCCATAGAGATACTCGAAGCCCACACGCAGCAGTTTCTCGCTGCGGTCACCCCGCCAGGCCCAGCCCGTCTGGACGCAGACGTTGCCCCCCCAATCCAACTCCTCCCTCGACATGCCGTTGATCGCGAAAAACGGTGCGCCCCGCGGCCCCGTCGCCCGCGCCTGCACGAGTTCGACACCCGCCTGAAACTCCCACGGTTCCGAGCCACCGCTGTTGTGAAAGGAGTAGCCGATGTCTCCGTAGACCCGCATCCAGTCGAGCAGGTAGTAGGAGTTGCCCCAGACGATCGCGTCGCGGAGGTAATTCACCCGCGTGAAATCGGGGTGCTTGAGCATCGCCTCGTCCCCAAGGTGGGCGCTGAGATGGTAGTAGGCGACTTTGGTCTGCCAACGACCGATTCCGTAGACGAGCGGCAGCCCGAATCGGTAGTCCGATGAACGCAGATCGAGTTCGTCCTGCTGGTCGAGTCGCACGAACGCGGCGCCCTCGACCTGGACTTCAAAGCCCTGCGGGTGGAGAACGGAGTCGGTGCCGTATCGCAGAAGTGACACCCGGCCGCCGGCGGTCATGTCCCACATCCAGCCGTTCTTGACCCCGGGATCGAACGGATCGGCCGCCGTGTCGTCGTACCAGACCGTGGCAAACCGCGGCTCTTTCGGCCCCGCCAGGTAGCTCGTGTAGATCAGGTTATTGGGAAGAATGTGCCAGCCCCACGGCCGCGCCGCCCAGAGGTCGTCGAAACAGTCGGGGTAGGCCGCGTGCGGATCGGGACACGCCTCGGGGCAACACGACCCGCCGGGATACTCACCGTCAAGAAGCACCGGCCCGTGCGACCGAGTGGAGGGCAACTCATGAATCGTGGGCGGACCAGCGTAGAACTCATCCGAGGGCAGGGTCAGGGGCGGCAGCGTCTCAACGGTGCCTGGCACTCCATCCTGAGCCCGCACCATCGAGCCTGCCGTCGCGCAGCACAGAACCATGATGGCCACCCAGCTCGGCGGAACCGTTCGCCTGACGAGCGACCGGCGGCTGGCCGGACAAGCGAATGAGGTGGCGGGAGACGGCATGGATGGGCTTCAACCGGGAACACCGCGTGCAAACTGACATTCGGCCAAGGCTTGCGGACCAGCGCCACTGCGGCGACACTCTAGGGTCTTCGGTCACGCCCTCCACAGAGTGATCGGCTCCGGCAACGCATTTCCAAAAGAGTCAAACCCGGTCTCTTTTTTTCCATCATCAGCGGGGAAAGCGGCGCAGAATCGAGAAGCCGTGAAGTCGCCAGCCTGCCGCCGCCACCCGTTCTGCCGCCACCACGCACATGCAGCCGATCTCCCAAACTCACACGCCGTCGCCGGTACCCGCCGAAAACCAGCCCGCCATCGCCGCTGCGCTCGGCAGGATCCCCAGCGGCCTCTTCGTGGTCAGTTGGCGGGAGGCGAATTCGGACCGCACCATGCTGGCTAGTTGGGTGATGCAAGCGGGGTTTTCGCCGCCTCTCGTGAGCATCGCCGTAGCGGCCTCGCGCGACCTGCTCGCCGTGCTCGACCGCGGCGAGATGGTTGCCGTCAGCGTGCTCGGGGAATCGCAGCGGCCTCTGCTCAGCCGGTTCGGCAAGCCCACGCCCGACGCCTTCGAAGGCCTGGCCGTGCTTCGAACGCCGGCGGGATCGGCCGCGCTCGCGGACGCCGCCGCCTGGCTCGAGTGCCGCCGCGTGGCATCGGCCCCACACGGTGATCATGTGGTCGTGCTCGCCGAGGTGACGGCAGCGGGCGGTGGCGACCTGGAACCACTCGTGCACATTCGGCGGAATGGACTCCGGTACTGACCTCCTGAGGAGAGTTGTCGTGGTCGATGGAACAGTTGTTCCCCGCATGCACACGTTGATCACCACGGCCTTCGTCGCCTGCCTCGTGGCGGGCTGCTCCGGCAACGCCGGGACTGCGACGCCGATGGCGGGCGGACCGGCAGCGGCCGCGAAGGCTCCCGGGGTGGCGAAGCGATTCGTGTTTATCACCAATGGAGACGACCCCTTCTGGGACGCCTGCCTCAGCGGCCTCGAGGAGGGGGCAAAACGATTCGGCTGTGCCGCCGCTGGCATCACCGTTTCTCGCGACGTCAACAATGCCTCCGCCGAAGGGCAGATCGAGCGGCTCCGGCAATATGCGACGCAGCCTGACGTGGCCGGCATCGCCCTCAGCGTCATCCAGGCCGACAATCAGGCGATCGTCGATGAGATGAAGAAACTCCAGGCCAAGGGCGTGAAGGTGATCACGGTCGACGGCGACGTCAATCGGGAACTGTACCGGGAAGCCCGCTCCTATTACATCGGCACCGACAACGTGGTCGGCGGTCGCACGCTCGGCACCGCCGCCAAAGCCCTCCTCGATGCGAAGGGGTTGACCTCGGGGGGCTACGTGCAGTTCGCCGGCTTCACCGACAACGACAACGCCCGAAGCCGGATGAACGGTGTCAAGGAGGCGATCGGCGACCGCTATGTCGAGCGTGACCGGATGGCAGACGAAATGGACCTCCAGCGGGCCCGTGACAACGTCCGCAATGCCACGCAGAATCACAAGGACCTCGCGGCGCTCATCGGCATCTGGTCGTACGATGCCCCGGCGATCGCCGACGTCGTGACCGAATCGGGCAGCCGTGACAAGTACGTCATTGCCACGTTCGATGCAGCCCCGCTCGCCATCGGCCAGATGCAGAAGGGCAACATCGACGTCATGGTGGTGCAGAATCCATTCGAGATGGGCGTGCGCACCGTGCGGCTGCTGAAGGCGATGGTCGACGACGACGAAGCGGTCATCAACGAGATGTTTCCGCGGGCGGGCATGCCCGACGGCGACGTTCACACGACCGGCCTGCGGGTGGTCGTGCCCGATCGCTCCTCTCCCGTGAAGGACGGGCTGTTCGACTCGCAGGTCGTGGAGTTCCTCACGCTGCCCGACTTCACGGCCTGGCTGGCGAAGTATCACCTCACCGGCTCCTGACCATGGCACCCCTCGGTTCCTCCGGCGGCAGCGGCTGGCGACTTCCCAGGCACGAGCTGGCCCTCGTGGCGGCGATGGTGGCCGTGTTCGTGATCACGGGCTGGCTCGATCCGAATCACACCTACTTCGCCACCTGGGCCGAGAGCCGCGACATCATCCTCCGCAATACGGCGATCCTCGGCATCATCGCCCTGGGGGCCGCCGTCGTGATCATCGCCGGAGGCATCGACCTCTCCGCTGGCTCGATGGTGGCGTTCAGCGCCACGACCTGCGCCTTGTTGCTCGCGCTCTTTGCGGCGCCGGACGATCGGCGGCTCGTGACGGTGGGGCCGCTCGGGATCGGCGTCGCCATCGGTGGCAGCCTGCTCTCAGGCCTGCTCGTGGGCACGCTCCACACCTGGCTGATCACCGCTATCCGCCTGCCGCCGTTCGTGGCCACGCTGGCCACGCTCGTCGGCCTGCGGAGCTTCGCCCGGGCGATGTGCCTGTTCGTCACCAAGCAGCGCTGGGGCAGCGAGTCGCAGCAAATCAACGTCAACACCCCCTTCTTCGCCTGGCTCAAGGAACACAACGTCGTGATCATGACGTGCACGTTCCTCGTGCTCGCCCTGCTCACGTGGCTGATCCTGTCCCGCACGGTGCTGGGCCGCCACCTGTACGCGCTCGGCGGCAACGAGCAGGCGGCGCGGCTCAGCGGCATCCGCACCGACAACGTGAAGTGGTTCGCCTACTGCTTCGGGAGCCTCACCGCCTCGCTGGCAGGCATCTTCCTGATGGCTGACAGCAGCGTGGCCCAGCCGGGCAATCTGGCTCGTGGCTACGAACTCAACGCGATCGCAGCGGCGGTCGTCGGCGGCTGCAGCCTGCAGGGGGGTGTCGGCACGGTGACGGGCACCGTGCTCGGGGCCCTCTTCCTGCGGGTCGTGATCGACGCCGTGTCGAAGCTCATCAAGGCGAGCGCCGACGTGTATGAGGGCATGATCGTGGGCATCATCGTGGCCCTCGCCGTGACGCTGACCCAGTTCGGCCATTCAGGCCAAGGGGCCCGCAGGCTGTTCCCCGGCGGCCGAGGGCTGGCGGCGATTCCGACCATCGCCGCGTTTGCCGGTTTGCTCGCCATGATGGGGGCGGCCAACGTCGACGCCTTTGCCGGCCGGACCGGGCTGCTGGGCGGGGCCGTGGCCGGCGGCATGCTCCTGCTGCTCGCCACCGTCCGCTGGCTCGAAGGCCAACGTGCGTCATGACCCCCATCATCGCCTTCCGCGGGGTCGGCAAGTGGTTTCCAGGCGTCGTCGCGCTCGCCGACGTCTCGTTCGATCTGCTGCCGGGCGAGTGCCACGCCATCTGCGGTGAGAACGGCGCCGGCAAGAGCACGCTCATGAAGATCCTCTCGGGCGTGATCACCGACTACGACGGCGAGGTGCTCGTGCGCGGAAAGCCGGCCCGGTTCCGCGGCACGCGAGATGCCGAGCGAGCGGGAATCGCGATCATCCACCAGGAGCTGAACCTCGTCGAACAGCTCTCGGCCGCGGCCAATATCTTCCTCGGACGTGAGCGGCGAACGCCGCTCGGCTTGATCGACGATGCGGCCATGGAACGCGAGGCCGCGGACCTGCTCGCCGGGCTCGAGTGCCCGATCAGTCCGCGAGTGCCGGCGGGATCGCTCCGGGTGGGCGACCAACAGCTTCTCGAAATCGCCAAGGCCCTGTCGCTCGCGAGTGACATCCTGATCATGGACGAGCCGACCAGCGCCCTGACGGAAGCGGAGGTGGCGCGACTCGACCGCGTGATCGCGCGGCTTCGCACGCGGGGTGTCACGATCCTCTTCATCACGCACAAGATGGACGAGGTCTTCCGGCTTGCGGACCGGATCACGGTGCTGCGAGACGGACGTGTCGTGAAGACGATCGATCGCGCCGCCACGACGCCCCGGGAGATCACGGGCTGGATGGTGGGCCGTGACATCGCCGGCCACCACTTCCACGGCCCACGCTCCCGTGGCCCAAAGCTGCTGGAGGTACGCGGGCTCACGCTCCCGTGGCCGGACCACCCGCGGGGCCACCGACTGCAGGATGTGTCGCTCGAGCTCCACGCCGGCGAGATCCTCGGCGTGGCCGGACTCATGGGTGCCGGCCGCACGGAACTGCTGGAAACGCTCTTCGGTGCCACCGACACGGCCTGGACCGGTGAGATCCGGCTCGACGGCCGGGCGGTCCGGTTCGCGCATCCCGAGGAGGCGTGCGCCGCCGGCGTGGCCATGGTCACGGAAGATCGCAAGCGGCTCGGCCTGTTTCCGGATCTCGACGTGGCGGCCAACGTCAGCATCTGCAGTCTGGGCGAGGCGGTCCGTGGCGGTCTTGTCTTCCGTGGCCGCGAGGAGGCGCTCGTCGCGCCGCCGCTGCGGGCCACCGCGGTGAAGGCGGCCGGGCCACACGCGGCGATCACCGGACTCTCCGGGGGCAACCAGCAGAAGTGCATCATCGCCCGCTGGCTGCTCGTGAAGCCGCGGATTCTCCTGCTCGACGATCCGACCCGGGGCATCGACGTGGGCGCCAAGGCCGAGCTCTACCAGATCATCGACCGCCTCTGTCGCGACGGGCTCGCCGTGATTCTCACCTCGAGCGAACTCCCTGAGCTTCTGACGCTGGCCGACCGCATCATCGTGCTCGCCGAAGGCCGGCTCACCGCCGAGTTTCCCAGGGCCGAGGCCACCGAGCAGAACATCATGGAAGCCGCCACGGGCACCTGATGTTCCGGGCTACGCCCCGAGATATCGTGCCACGATGCCTCGGGCCTTCGCCTCCTCGCGGGTACCCGACACGATCGCGCGGCCGTCGGCGAAGACCGAGAGTTGGATGCCGTCCTCCACCTCGGCCCGTACGATCCATCGATTGACCACGACGGTGCCCACCGCGGCGAGCCGCTCGGCGATCGCGGCCAGATCGACCGCACCACCGGCTGCCTGCACCTGCACGGCATCGCGGCCGCATAAGGCCGTGGCCTGCGCTCCGAGGCGGCCCTCCAGCCACGGGAAGTCGCTCCCCCTGCACGTGCCGCATCCCGTGACGGCCAACGGGGTGAGATCGACCGTGCGCCAGACGTTCTCCCAGAGGTCGCAGACGAGCAGTTTTCCACCCGCCTTGTCGGCCGCTCCCACGAGCAGTTTGATGGCCTCGACGGCTTCGACGGCTCCGACGACGACCGCCGCCGAACCGACGATGCCTGCCGTGTCGCAGGTAGGCAGCGCTCCCGGAGCGGGCGGCTCGGGGATCAGGCACCGCAGGCAGGCGGTGCGGCCGGGCACGATCGTCATCACGCGTCCCTCACCGCCGATCGCCCCCCCGTGCACCCAGGGCACGCCCTGCCGGCAGGCCACCTCGTTGACCAGAAAGCGGGCTTCGAAGTTGTCGGTGCCATCGACGATCACGTCGACGTTGGCGAGGAGTCGCTCGGCGTTCCCTGCCGTGAGATCCACGACCACCGGCTCGATCGTGCAGTGCGAGTTGATCCTCGTGAGGTGCGCGGCAGCCACCACCGCCTTCGGCAGACCGGCAGCGATGTCAGACTCGTCGAAGAGGATCTGCCGCGGCAGGTTGGATCGTTCCGGCACATCGCGGTCGATGAGTCTGATGCTCCCCACGCCGGCCCGGGCGAGCGTCATCGCGGCCGCGCTCCCCAGCGCCCCGCAGCCGACGATCGCCACACGGCCGGCGGTGAGCCGCGTCTGCCCCTCGAGACCGATCGGAGCAAACCGGGTCTGTCGCGAATAGCGATCGGCATCGAAAGCGGTCATGATTGAATCCTACCCCACCAGATAGCCGGCCCAGTCCCAGGCGAGCCGGTCGCCGCCCGCGGCCATTCCCCACATGGCGAGGTCGCGTTGCAGGGCGTCGCACCCCGCGCGACCGCTGGCGACAGCCGCTGGATCGCACCGCCACGCAACGAGCGGGCAGGGCGACCCGACGCGCCAGGAGGCGTGTGGCAGACCACCGGCTGGCAGCCGCACCGCGAGAAAGTCGACACCGGCGACCGTCGGGGGTGGCGGCTGGCTGCCGTCAGCCGTCAGGCCGAGCAGCAGGGTGCCCTTGATGCGGCGAAGCACCGCGATCCGGTCTGCGACGACGGGAGCCATGTCGGAAGCTGCCTCGGTGGAGACGATGGCGAGCATCGCGGCGGGATGGCGGGCGAGCATGCCAATCCGGTCCGGCGTCAGATCGGTCGATGCCAGAAGCGGCAGCATCGCGATCCCCTTCTCGTCGGCAGCGGCGAGCAGGGTCTCACTCTGGCCGCTCACCGCCGCCCCCAGCGACACAGCCTTCAAGGCTGGCAGATCCGGCAGGCTGGCAGCCACAACCGCCCGCGGCACCCACCGCCGACCGTCGAGCCAGAACGAACGGCCCCGCGTGCCCAGGCGTCGCAGGCCAACGGTCGCGTCGATGCAAAGCGAGCCATCGTGCGGCTTCGCCGGCGAGCCAGCCGGCGGCGTCTGGTCGCTCGCAGCCTCGAGACGGCACTCGACGCGATAGAGATTGGGCAGATCGGGTGTCCAGTAGGCCGGCTCCGTGAGGATCGCCCGCGCAATCGGATTGCCCGGCCTGCAGCCCATGCCCTCCGTCGGCAACGAGAGCAGACGAGCGGTCGTCGGCAATGTCGTATCGCGGCCACGGCGTGGTCCGGTGATCGTGCCGACCAGTCGGTACCCGACTGCTTTCGGGCTTGCTTCTGAGGCTGCCTCGCCGCCTGCCGTCGAGTCTATGGTGGGATCCACGAGCCTTAGGAAGACCTCGGCCCGCATCTCGTCGCATCGTCCCAGTTCAAGTCCGATTGCGAAACTGCTGGAGACGGTCACGAGCGTGGTGCCTCGCCGAACTTTTCCTTCGCCATATCGGAGAGCCGCTTGAGGTCGAGTTTGCCCGAACCGAGCATGGGCAGTTCCGCGATCTCCGCAAAGGCATCGGCCCCGGGCACCCAGAGATTCGGGAGCCCGTGCTCGGCAAGCCGACGGACGACCTCCTTCGGTTCGCACTGCGTCGGCAGGTGAAAGACGATCAGCCTCTCTCCCTTGGCGCGGTCCGGCACTGCGGTGACAACGGCGACCAAATCCCCCTCGGCTGCACCGAGTTCCGCGTTGATCGCCTCTTCAACGGAGAGGTGGGGCACCATCTCACCGCCGATCTTCGAGAACCGGCTCTCGCGGCCGGTGATCGTGATGAATCCATCGGTATCGAGCTTCGCAATGTCGCCGGTGCAGTACCAGCCGTCCTTGACCACCTTCGATGTAAGGTCGGGACGGTCCAGATAGCCCTGCATCACGTTCGGGCCGGCGATCCAGAGCAGTCCCTCGGCGCCGACGGGAAGTTCGTGGCCACCATCGCGATCCGTGATCCTCGCGCGGCTGCCCAGGATCGGCTTGCCCACCGTGCCCTCGCGGGCGTCGGCGGGGCGGCCGGGCACATGCCGCGATGCAGGCACGTTGAAGGCCACGAGCGGCGAGAGTTCCGTGGCGCCGTAGGCCTCGCTCGGCCGCTGGCCAAACTTCTTTTCAAAGGCGTCGCAGACCTCTCCGGGCAGTTTCTCGGCCGCCCCGAACACGCACTCCAGCGACGAGAAATCCTCGGCGGGCGTTCGCCGGGTGTAGATGCGGAGAAAGGTGGGTGTCGCCATCAGGATCGTCGCGTGGTATTCCCGCGCGAGCTTGCCGACCACCTGCGCGTCGCGGGGATCGGCATGGTAGGCGACGGCCGGTTCGAGGGTGAGCGGCGTCCAGAGGGTGGTCGTGTAGCCGTAGGAATGAAAGAAGGGGAGCACGCCGAGGGCGACGTCGCTCGGAGACATGTGGAGCATCGAATCGATCGCCCGCACGTTCGAGCCGACATTCTCGTTTGTGAGCACCACCCCCTTCGGATCGCCGGTCGAGCCCGACGTGAAGATCACCGTCAGCGTATCGTCGGGCCCGATGCGGTCGAGGCCGAAAGTCCGCTCCAGCATTCCGAGCGGCATGATCCGCGACTGGACGAAGGCCACCGCCTTGTCGACCGCGGTGGCCTGCGTGCGGAGAGCCCCGGCATCGAGGAGTCGGTCACCCACTTCGAGCTTCACCCGGGCAAGAAAGACGGGGCTCGAGATCACATGCCGGAGGTGGGCCCGCTCCATGCAGACGTCGAGAATCGACTGCGACGACGTGTAGTTGAGGTTGACGGCGACCCGGCCCGAGAGGGCGAGGGCCGCGTTGACGATCGCGGCGCCGACGGTCGGCGGCAGGAGCACGCCCACCATCTTCTCATCCGGGCCGAGGACGCGATCAAGCACCCGCTTCGCGACGAGGATACGAAGCAGGAGGTCGTTGCCCGTAACCCGCGTGCCGAGCGAGTCGGCCATCTTCATCCGCTTGCCCGCGCTGCGGCAGGCCCGGAGCATGAGCCGCTGCAGGACGAGCGGCCTGCCCGCTGTGGATGAACCGCTGACTTCCGTGGTCGCTGCCATGGTCGCTGGAACTCGCCGGGGACGGGTTTCGCCGAGGCTCGTTGCCCCGTTCCGCGGGGCCATTAGAATCGCGTCGTGCCGGCGTGAACAGCCAAAAGTCCCGCCCTGCGGGGCATGCGGCCGCATCCGCCCCACGGACACCTGTCGCGTGTCCGGGCGACCCGGCGGCCCCACGGAACCCCAGCGGATGCCCCGGTACCAACCCTCGCGAATCGAGCCGAAATGGCAGGATTGGTGGCAGACGAACGACACGTTTGCCACGCCCCGGCTGCCGACGGGTCGCAAGGCCTACATCCTCGACATGTTCCCGTACCCCAGCGGCGACGGCCTGCATGTCGGCCACCCCGAAGGCTACACGGCCACCGACATCGTGGC
>JAUMAF010000038.1:0-10644 GCA_032117045.1 Pirellulales bacterium
GCGCTGACCTATATCGGCAAGGTTACGCAGAACGATCCTGGGATCACGCGTCTCGACGGTGCGCGGAGTCTGGCGGTATCCCCGGATGGTAAAACCCTCTATGTCAGTGCAATCGTATCGAATTCCGTAACCGCCTTCAGTCGTGATGATACGACGGGATTGCTGACTCTCGAAACAGTAGCCAGTCAGGGCGTCGGCGGGGTCGACGGCCTCGGTAGCGTGTCCGGAATGATGGCAGACGCTCAGAGCCGGAATCTTTACGCGGCAGGTCAGACTGTCGGGGCGGTGGCGGTGTTCCGATTACCCGCGCCTTCAGTGACGGTTTCCAGTGTTGCCGTACTCAGCTATTCCTCTGGGGCTCCGGCTCTGGCGATCGATAATGCCCTGACGGTCGACGACCCGTTTAGTGCGACGCTAGCCAGCGCTCGGATTTCCGTGAGTGCGGGTTTCGTGGCGGGCGATGTCTTGAGCGTGACGACCAGCGGTGCTGTGACTTCAAGCTACGATAATGCGACGGGGGTTCTTACTTTGAGCGGCACTGATACGCTGTCGGCCTATCAGGCTGTTTTGCGGACAGTTGGATTTCGATCGACTGCAACGGACGCGACCAACGGTGGACTAAGTTCAAGTCGGACCATCGCGTTTACAGTCACGAACGGCTCTTCGGGCAGCGCAGCGGCCACCCGCTCTGTCGCGGTTTCCGCGCCAACTTCAGTGACGGTGCTGACGGCCTCGGCGGCGACGGTCACGAGCGGGGCCACGGTCACGCTCACGGCCACGGTCACGTACCAGCCGCCCATGGGCAGTGCGGTGACGCCCACGGGCACGGTGACCTTTCAGGCCGGCACGACGACGCTCGGCACGGGGACTCTCAACGGCTCCGGTGTGGCCACCCTCGCGGTGGATTCGGCCACCTTGGCTGAGGGTAGCTCCAGCCTGACCGCGCGCTACGACGCTCGCTCGGGGGGCACTCAGCCCGACCCCTCGGGCTCAACCAGCACGGCGGTCGCCCTCACGGTCAATCGCGCTCCGACGCTGCCCGGCACGGTGGCGACCACGACGTTTACGCCCGGCAGCGCCGGCTCGTTCCAATTTGCCTCGACGGGCTTTCCGGCCCCGACCTTCACGATGGCGGGCACGTTGCCCGCGGGCGTGACGCTCTCCTCGAGCGGTCTCCTCGCCGGCACGGCGGCGGCGGGCACGGGTGGCAACTACCCGATCACCGTCTCCGCCAGCAACGGGATCGGCGGCCCGGCCACGCGGAGCTTCACCCTCGTGGTGACGAGCCCCCCGGTGTTCTCCGGGAGTGCGACCCTCAACGCGGTGGCCGGTTCGCCGGTCTCGGTGCAAGTCGGCGCCGCCGGCTTCCCGGCGGAGACCAACGCGAACCTCTTCACCAACGATTTTTCCGCCGCGCTGCCGACCAGCTGGGCCCCATCGGGCGTCGCGTCCGTGACGGGCGGCATCCTCCAGCTGACACCGGCATCGAATAACTCCCGCGGCATCGTGACGTTGCCTGCGGTCGGCGCCACGAGCCCCACGGGATTCTCGGCCCGGTTCAAACTGATCGTGAGCAACGCCGGCGGCGCGGACGGCCTCAGCTTCAACTACGGTGCGCTCCTGACCGGTACGCCGCTCACGAACACCGCGGCGCTGGAGACCGGCATGGTCTCGGCGGGGCTGGTGGTCACCTTTGGGGAATTCGGCGACGACCGGATGGAAGTCCGATATAACAACAAGATCCTCTCCCAAGTGTATGTTTCCTTCGCCAGCGCCGCGGGCAAGCCGGTCGATGTGACCGTGACGCCCCTCGGCCTGCTCACGCTCACCGTGGATGGCGTGACCATCACCACCGTGAACCTCGGCGCGGACTACGTGGCGGCGGCGAAGAGCACGTGGCAGTTTGCCTTTGCCGCCCGCACCGGCGGGTCGAACAGCCAGCATGCGATCGACGATCTCACGATCGATGCGCTCCAGATCGCCTACGGCACCACCGCGAACTACGTCGACTCGACCTTCGGCGCCGCGCTGCCCACGGGCTGGAACCTGTTTGGCAACGGCGCCTCGTTGGATACGGCGAATAATGAATTCATTTTGACCCCGAATGCGGGTTCCAGGGCCGGCGCCCTCGTGCTGCCCGCGCTGGGCGCGACGACCCCGACGGCCTTCTCGGCGCAATTTGATTACCGGGCTGCGGATGGCAGTGGCGCCGATGGCACCAGCTTTAACTACGGGGTGATCCCCGCGAGCCCCACGGGCTCCGATCAGGGCATCGCCACGTCCGGCCTCATCGTGCAGATGACCGAGTTTGGCACCGACCGGATCCTGATCAAATACGACGGCACGACCCTGGCGACGGGTAACGTGAATCTGAGCGGCCCCTTCCGGCGCGTGTCGATCGACGTGGCGGCCGACGGCGCGATCGCCGTGAGTGTCAACGGCACCGTGGCAGTCTCGGCGACGCTGCCTGCGGGCTATCTTTCGGCCACGAAGACGGCCTGGCAGTTTGCCTTCGGCTCCAAGACCGGCGGGTCCACCAACAAGCACAGCCTGCGGAATTTCTCGATCGCACGCCCCCGCGGCCTACCGGCGGGGCTCGCGCTTGATCCCGTGACGGGCAGGCTCTCCGGCACGCTCACCAACTCGGCCGTGGCGAACTACCCGATCACCCTCGTGGCGACCAATGCCTTCGGCGCCACGGTGCGCGACGTCACCCTGGCCAACGGCCCGCTGAGCAACCTGAGCCCCACCTTCGCGGCGGGCACCGATATCGGCCTGAGCCGCGGCTCCTTCACGGAGAGTGGCGTGACGCTCGGCTCGATCACCTTGGGCTTTGCCCCGCGGCCGGGGCAGAGGCTTACGCTCCTGGAGAACACGAGCGCGGCGGCGTCGACCGGCCGGTTCACCGGCATCGCGGAAGGCGGGACGGTCACGGCCACGTATAACGGCGACACCTTCACCTTTGCCCTCAGCTACGTGGGCGGCACGGGCAACGATGTCATCCTGACCCGCGTCCTCGGGACCGGGCAGATCGAAGGCGAAGCGAATGTCACCACGCTCGCGGGCGCGGAGGGTGGCTTGGGCAGCACGAATGGCACGGGTGCGGCGGCGAGGTTTAATTACCCTCGGGGAGTTGGCGTTGCAGCCGATGGCACGGTGTATGGAGCGGATACCTTTAATCACACTATCCGCAAAATCACCTCGGCGGGGGTAGTGACGACCTTGGCGGGCACGGCTACCGTGCCTGGCTTGGTGAACGGTCAAGGCACCGCGGCGAGGTTTTATTATCCCATCGGAGTTGCGGTCGGGATCGACGGCGCGGTGTATGTGGCGGACTACAACAATAATACGATTCGGAAGATCTCGACCGGAGGGGTGGTATCGACCCTCGCAGGCACTGGTTTTGCCGGCAGCGCCAACGCCACGGGCACGGCGGCGAGTTTTTATGGCCCCGCAGGAGTCGCGGTGGGAGCGAATGGCACGGTCTATGTGGCGGATTCGAAAAACCACAAGATTCGGAAGATCACATCGGCAGGCGTGGTGACGACGCTGGCGGGCTCCGGTTTGGCGGGCAGGGCGGACGGCACGGTCGTGGCAGCGACGTTTAACACTCCCGAGGGGGTCGCGGTCGGAGCCGACGGCACGGTGTATGTGGCGGATTCGTTGAACCACGCGATCCGGAAGATCACGGCCGCGGGCGTCGTGACGACGCTGGCGGGCACCGGCTCACTAGGCAGTGCAAATGCCACCGGCACCGCGGCGAGTTTTAGTAATCCGAATGGAATCGCCGTAGCGGCCGATGGCACGGTGTATGTGGCGGATATGGGAAATATGAGGATCCGGAAGATCACGGCGGCGGGCGTGGTGACGACGCTGGCGGGCTCCGGTCAGTACGGGAGCGCCGACGGCCCGGGCGCGGTGGCGAGGTTTGCCTTCCCCTATGGAGTCGCGGTCGGCGTCGACGGCTCCGTGTATGTGGCGGATAATAATAGTCAGGCGATCCGCAAAATCACCCCGGGCGATGCTCGGCCGATCCTGACGACCACTGCGGCGACCGCGGTCACCGGCGGTGGCGCGACGCTCAACGGCACGGTCAATCCCAACGGCTTCATCACGACGGCGCGGTTTGAGTATGGCCTGACCACTACCTATGGCTCGACGGCTGCGATCACGCTCTCGCCCACCAATGGCACGACGGCGCAGACCGTGTCGGCGCCGCTCACGGGCCTGACCGCGGGCACGACCTACTACTACCGCCTGACGGCGACCAACGTGGATGGCACGGCGGCGACGACGGCCGGGACTTTCACGACCACGGCGCTGGCTAAGCCCACGATCGCGGCCTTCAGTACGAGTGAAACTCAATTCATTTTTGGGGCACCGACTGAAACGACGCTGGCGATGCGCTACACGGTGACCTCCGACGGCGGCTCCCCCATCACGGAGACGGGCGTGCGCTACCGCCTCTATGGCTCAACCGGTGCTTATGCGACGCAAACAGTGAGTGGCACGACCGGCACATTTACGGTCACTCTGACCGGCCTGACGCCGGCAACTCAATATGAGGTCGGTGCTTACGCGACCAACAGCGTTGGTACGCAAATCGGAAACCCTGCTTTCATTCTGTGGACCCGCAGCGCGGCTACGCCGCCCGCTGCCCCGACGGGGCTGACGGCCGACGTGAGCGGGACCTCGGCGCGGTTGAGCTTCACGCCGGGGGGCAACGGCGGAGTCGCGATCTCGAACTACGAAGTGAGTCTAGACAACGGTTCGACGTGGCAGGCGATGAGCCCGGCGGCGACGGCCTCGCCGCTGACGATCACGGGCCTGACGCCCGGAGTGATCTACCAAGTCAAAGTGCGCGCGGTGACCACGGCCGGATCGGGCACGGCCTCGACCGCCAGAGACGTGATGGCGCCGACAGCCTTGGCGATCACGAGTGCGGTCAGTGCGAGCGGTACCTACGGCACGGCCTTCAGCTACCAAGTCGTCGGCAGCGGAGTACCGACGACGTTCAGTGCGACGGGGCTGCCGGCGGGGCTCAGCATCAACCCCAGCACCGGTGCGATCACCGGCACGCCGACGCAGACCGGTTCGTTTACGGTCGATCTGACGATCGGGAAGCCGAACTACACCACGGCCACGGCGAAGCGCGCCCTGGAAATCACGATCGCGAAGAAAGCGCTGACCGTGACGGCGGACGCGAAAAGCCGCGGCTTCGGGCAGAGAGACCCGGAATTCACGGCGACCCTGAGCGGCTTTGTCGGCAGCGACACGGCGGCGGTGGTGTCGGGTTCGCCGCAGTTCAGCGTGGCCGCGACGAAGTCGAGTCCCCCTGGAACCTACGCCATCATGCCGGCGCTGGGCAGCCTCACGGCGACGAACTACAGCTTCGGCACGTTTTCGGTGGGGAACGGGTACCTGACGATCACCGCGCGAGCGGCGACGGTGACCCTCGGCGACCTCGCTCAGGCCTACACGGGCGCGACGCGGCCGGTGAAGGTGACGACGACGCCCGCGGGCCTCAGCGTGACGCTCTCCTATGCGGGCACCGGTGGGACGACCTATGCGGCGAGCGCAACCCCGCCCACCGATGCGGGCAGCTACACCGTGACGGCGACGGTGAACGATGGGGCGGGCTACTCCGGCACGACGACGCAGACCCTCGTGGTGGCGAAGGCGAGCCAGACGATCACGATCGCGCCGCTCCCCACCAGTGTGCCGCTCAACACGCTCTCGACCGTGGCGATCACGGCGAGTGCGAGTTCGGGCCTGCCGGTGAGCTTTGGTCTGGATACGGGCAGTGCGGCGGGCGTGGGCCTGAGCGCCGTGGTCAGCCCCTCCACGTTGACGAGTCTGGGCGGCAGCACGGGCACCGTGAAACTCATCGCGACGCAGGCGGGTAACGCCAACTACGACGCCGCGAGCACCGCGAGTGTGGACTTTGAAGTCACGAAGGCGAATCAGACCATTACGTTCACGGGGCCGTCGGATCAGGCGTTCAATGCCACGAGCCCGACCGTGAGCCTCGCGGCGACGACGGATGCGACGGGTCTGGCGGTGAGCTTCGCCGTCGTGAGCGGCAACGCGACCGTCTCCGGCAGCACGCTGACCCTGGGCGGCACCGGCAAAGTGGTGGTGCGGGCGAGCCAAGCGGGTGACGGCACCTACAACGCGGCTCCGAATGTGGACCGAGCCTTCACGGTGGGCCGCACGAGCCAGACGGTGACCTTCAATGCGCTCAGCAACGCCACCTACGGCGATCCCGCGATCACGCTCTCGGCCTCGATCACGCCAGTCGGCCGCCCGGTGCTCTTCGAGGTGATCAGTGGTCCGGCGACTATCACGGGGGGCACGACCCTCAACTTCACCGGAGCGGGCGAGGTCAAAGTGCAGGCGAGCCAAGCGGGCGATGCCGATTACGAGGCGGCGACGCCGGTCGTGCGCACCTTCACGGTGGCGCCGAAAGGGCTCACCGTCACCGGGGCTACGGCGCAGAATAAGACCTACGATGGGAACAACACGGCCACCGTCACCGGCGCGACCTTGGTCGGCGTGGTGGTGGGTGACTCGGTGAGCCTCGGAGGCGCGACCGCCGGCACCTTCGCGCAGACGGGCGCAGGAAACAGCCTCGTGGTGACGACGGCGCTGACGGTCGTCGGCGCCGACGCGGCGAACTACACGCTGGCCCAGCCCACGGGCCTGACGGCGAACATCACCAAGAAAACGTTGAACGTCGGCGGCGTGACCGTGGCAGACAAAATCTACGACGGCCTGCTGACGGCGAACGCGAGCTACAGTGCGGCCACGGTGGTGGGCCTCGTGGGCAGCGATATCGTGACCCTCGATTCCTCCGTGGCGACGGCGGCCTTTGCCAACAAGACGGCGGGTGCGAGTAAAACCGTGACGGTTGCCGGGCTGGCCCTCGCCGCCGGCGGTGCCTCCGCGAACTACACCCTCGTCCAACCGACGGGCGAGGCGACGATCCAGGCCAAGACGCTCTTCGTGACCGGGGCCACGGCGAGCAGCCGGGCCTACAACGGCACGCGGACGGCGACGGTGAGTTACTCCGCCGCCACGCTCTCCGGTAAAGTCGGCTCTGACGTGGTGAACCTAAATTCCAACGGTGCGTCGGCGCTCTTCGACGATCGCAAGGTGGGCGTCGATCGCTCGGTCCAAGTGGCCGGACTGCTCCTGACGGGGGCCGACAGCGCCAACTACAACCTCGGGCAGCCGACCCTGAGTGCCTCGATCACCCAGAAGACGATCACGGTCACGGGCGTCACGGGGGTAAACAAGGTCTTCGACAAGCAGACGAATGCGACCGTGTCGACGAACGGCGCCGTGCTGGTGGGCGTAGAGACGGCCGACGTCGCGGCGGTGAGCCTCGTCGCCACGGATGTGCTCGCTGAATTTGCCGATGCCGAAGTAGGCACCAACAAACCGGTGGCGATCGGCGGTCTGACGCTGACGGGCGCCGAGTCCATCAACTACACGCTCACGCAACCTTCCACGACGGCCTCGATCACGGGCACCGCGTTGACGGTGACGGGTATCGTCGGCTTCGAAAAAGCCTATGACGGCACCACGGCGGCGAGAGTGGGCACGACGGCCGCGACGCTGGTCGGCGTGACCGCCGGCAGCGGGGTTTCCCTGGATGCGACGAATGTCACGGCCACCTTTGCCAACGCCACGGTGGGCACGAATAAAACGGTGCAAGTGGCGGGCCTCGTTCTCAGCGGCCCGAATGCGGCGAACTACAGCCTGACCCAACCGACCACGACGGCGACGATCAGCCCGGTAGTGGCCTCGGTCAGCGGGGTCACGGTCGATCACAAATCCTACGACGGCACGCTCACCGCGCGCGCCTCGTATACGGGCCTCCAATTGACGGGTATTTTGACCGGGGAAACGGTCACGGCGGTGACGACGGGGGCGAGTGCCAGCTTTGCGGACAAGGCCGTGGGGAGCGGTAAAGCGGTGACCCTGACCGGGATCACGCTCACCGGCGCGCAGGCGGCGAACTACACCCTGAGCCTGCCGACCCTCTCGGCCGACATCACGCCGAAGCCGATCACGGTGACGGGGGTCACGGTGGCGAGCCGGGTCTACGATACGACGGCGCTGCTCAGCCCGTCCTTTGCGGGGGCCGCCCTCGTGGGCGTCGTGCAGGGTGACACCGTTGCGCTGGACAGCTCGGGAGCCGTGGCCGCGATGGACGATAGCCGCGTGGGCCTGAACAAGCCGGTGACCTTTACGGGTATCGGCCTGAGTGGCGCGGAGGCCGGTAATTACAGCCTCACGCAACCGACCGCGACAGCGACGATCACGGCGAAGAACCTCACGGTGATCGGCGCCACCGCGGCGACGAAGATCTACGACAGGAACGCGACGGCGACCCTGTCCCTCGGCAGTGCCGCGTTGGTGGGCATCATCGGGTCGGATGACGTGACGCTCCGCTCCGGTGCGGCGACGGGCACGTTTGCCGATGCGAATACGGGCCGCAACAAAGTGGTCACCATCGCCGGCCTCACCCTCTCCGGCACAGACAGTGTGAACTACAGCCTCACGCAGCCCAGGGCGACGGCGGACATCACGATCGCCGAAGCCGCCCTCACCATCAGCAATCTCGCGTACGCCTACAACGGTACTCCCCGCGCTGTCACCGTCACGGTCACACCCGCCGGAGTGCCCTTCACGGTTGGCTACCCGACCACGGGCGGCGGCGCTCCGACCGACGCGGGCAGCTACGTCGTCACGGCCAACGTGACCGACTCGAACTACTCGGGCACCGCGAGTCAGACTCTGGTGATCGAGAAGGCCACGCAGACGCTGACCCTGAACGCACCGGCTTCGGCGACGATCTTGACGCCGGTCGCCGTCAGCGCGACGGCGAGCAGCAACCTGCCGGTGACGCTC
The DNA here is from genome assembly GCA_032117045.1 of Pirellulales bacterium. Lineage (GTDB taxonomy): Bacteria > Planctomycetota > Planctomycetia > Pirellulales > UBA1268 > QWPN01. Next base: position 8,920 of record JAUMAF010000038.1, read on the forward strand.
GCCGTCACGGGCCCGGCCACGCTCGCCGGCGGCCAACTCACGTTCACCGCGCCGGGCACGGCGACGGTGACGGCGACCCAGCCGGGCAATGAAAACTACGCCCCGGCCACGGCTACGGCGACCATCACCTCGGCGGGGAAACTGTCGCAGACGATCGCCTTCACCCCGGTGAGCGACCGCCTGAGCAACAGCGGGACCTTTGCCCTGAGTGCGACGGCCAGCAGCGGCCTGCCGGTCAGCTTCACGGTGACCAGCGGTCCGGCCCTGCTCTCAGGAGCGGATATCACGCTGACCGGGGTGCCCGGCACCGTCGTGATCCTCGCCTCGCAGCCCGGCAACGCGGTTTACAATGCGGCGCCCGATGTCGCGGTCACGTTTAGTGTCACCGCGGCCAAGACCAACGTCTACTTCGGCACGGTCACCAGCGCCGGTAGCACGGCGAAGACGGGCGACATCGCCGCCGTGATGCCGCCGGACACGAACAAGGGTTCGTTGCTCGTCGTGGCGCCCTCGGTGGGGGTCAACTCGGCGTTCGATTTCACCCTTAATCCGAACGGCACGTTTACCATCACGTATGTGGTCCCGGGCGACGTGCTCACGACGCCGATCGGAACTCCCGCGATCGCCGCCGCGCCGGTCACCCTCACCATCCGCGGCACCCTCGTAAATGGACGCCTCCAAGGTGTGATCGAGCCCCTCGGCGTCACGTTCAGTGCGGTGGTGTTGCCCTTGACGGGAGCCTCGGCCAACGCCGCCGGCTTCTACCAATCGAGCAACCTCGCGACCGCCGGCGGTGAGACCTACTCGGTCGTGGGCACGAACAACGAAGTGCTCGTCCTCGCGACGGCGCCAGGGGTCACGACCGGCGGACTCGCGACGCTCGGCTCGAACGGCAGCTTTAGCCTGCAAACGCAGACGAGCGCCGGTGTGATCACGGTCCGCGGCAGTGTCGATGCGCCCACCACCACGGTGAGCGGGACGATCAGTGTCCCCGGCAAAGCGGATACGAACTTCGCCGGCGTCGCGACCACGACCAAGCGCACCGATCGCCTGATCGGCTTGGCCACGCGGGCGAAGGTCGGCATCGGAGAATCGGTCCTGATTGCCGGCGTCGCCATCGGGGGCACGGAATCCAAACGGGTCCTCATCCGCGCCGGTGGTCCCGCGCTCGCGGGCTTCGGGCTCACCAACACCTTGACCAATCCGACCCTCAAGATTTACCGCGGCTCCACCCTGATCGCGCAGAACGACGATTGGAGCCCGGCCGATGCGGCCGAGACGGCTCGGCTCGGACTCTTCGCCTTCCCGAACGGGAGCAAAGATGCCGCGATCCTGACGACGCTCGAGCCCGGCACTTACACGGCGCAGGTCTCCGACCTGAGCGGCACCGGCACGGGGGTGGCTCTGGCCGAGATCTACGATGCCAGCGTGAACCCGACCGCAGAGTATCAACGGCTGGTGAGCATCGCCAGCCGCGGCACGGTCTCACTGGGCGACGGTGCGCTCATCGGCGGCTTCGTCGTCGTGGGCAATGCGCCAAAGACGCTGCTGATCCGTGGCATCGGGCCGACCCTGACCCGCTTCGGCATCGTGGGCGCGCTGGCCGATCCGGTGCTGACGATCTACGACGGCGGCGAAGCCCTCGCGACCAACGCCGGCTGGGCCAACAGCGCGGCGATCGCCACGGCGGCCACGCAGGCCGGAGCCTTTGCCCTCGCGACGGGC
>JAUMAF010000039.1:0-9905 GCA_032117045.1 Pirellulales bacterium
GCCGGCGCCGGGGCATGGGCAGCCCCGCGCTGAGTTCCGGCCCGTTCCGCTCGATGCTGCAGTTCCCCATCGTGAAACCTCCCGGCGCTGCATCAGTTGCACAACGCTCGACCCGAATCAGTCGGTCGCCGCCGGGGCGAGCGTCTCTTCGAGGCTCGCCTTGTACCGCACGCTCGATTGCGGGCCGCCGAAGCCGACGACGCGGCGGTCGATGCCCGTGCGGCGGCTGATCACCCGTCCCTGCTCGATGTCGAAGCGGATCGTACCGTCCCAGATCCGTTCGAGGAGTCGCGCCTCGAGCCGAGGATCGTCGACCGGTGTGAGCACGGTTGTGTCTACGGCGATCGTGGCGATGCCATCCCTGACCGAGTCGAGCCGGTAGCGAAGCCGTGTGCGGACGGCCTTGCGGGGCCCATTGGGCACTTCGATGACCACTTCCTGCAGGATCGTCCATTCCTCGCCCACGGTTGCCGCCTTCTCAGGCAGCGGCACCACGACGAGGTCGCCCGTGGCCGCCGGCGGACAAGGGCGGAGTTCGCGGCGGTCGATCACGCGGCCGTCCGCGGCCACCACCATGCGGACCAGGGGCACGCCGAGGCTGGGCCGCACGGTCTCGTATCCCGGCGGTGGCTCGGCGTCGCTCGTGCTCGTCCAGCGAATCTCTCCCCGATCGCTCGTCCGCGACGTCATCGTCACGTCGTCGACGGAATGCTCGAGCGTGGCCGTGCCCGCGGCATCGACGGCGACCACATGCCACGTCTTCGTCGAGTCGGTCATGGTCTCGACCGCTTGGGTCGTGCCGTTCATCGTGGTTTCCGTGAGCGCCCGGTGCGCGACCTCCACCGGGATCCGTTCGCCGGCCTTGAATCGGTAGCGGAGCATCACCGGCTCGCCGGCCGCCAGGGCAGGCCCGACGCCCACGAGGAGCGCGACGGTGATGGCGACGACGGGAAGCAGTCGCCTCATGTGCCACCCCGCGACACCCGTGGCTCGGCTGCCCGGAGGCCGCCTCCCCACGCGAGTTTTTCGCGGAGCGTCCGGTAGTAGCGGTGACGGCCGGTCTCCACGAGCGCAAATCGCGGGGCCGCGCGACGTACGCGAATGCGGTCGCCGGGGGCGAGCGCGGCGATCACACGTCCATCGACGACGCAGGCCGATCCGGCGTTTGGTTCCGGGACGACGATCTCGTAGGTGCGGGCGGCAGAATCCACGACCGTGCGGTTCGTCAGGGTGTGCGGGTTGAGCGGCGTGAACACGAAGGCATCCAGATCCTTGCGAACGATGGGGCCGCCCGCCGAGAGGTTGTAGGCGGTCGAGCCGATCGGCGTCGAGACGATCAGGCCATCGGCCCGATACGTGGTCGCCAGTTCGCCTTCCACGAACAACTCGATCTCGATCATCGAAAACGGCGGCCCCGCCAGGATCGAGGTCTCGTTGAGCCCGAGTTCCCGTTGCACGACCGCTTCGCCACGCAGCACTTCCGTCTCGAACATCAGGTGATCGACCAGCCGAAAGCGGCCCGCGTCGATCTCCCGCAACGCCTCTGCGGCGGCCTGGGGCGGCACGTCTGCCAAGAACCCCAGCCGGCCCAGATTGACCCCGAGCACCGGCACCTGTTCGTAGCCCATCCAGCGGGCGGCGCGGAGGATCGAGCCGTCGCCGCCGAGCACCACCACCAGGTCGAGCCCGGCGGGGCACGCGGCGGGCGGTCCGCCATCGGAGTCGTCAGGCGGCGTGAGCAACCGCACCACCTCGTGGCCCGAGGCCTCGAGCGTCGCGGACAGCCGGGCCGCTTCGGTCGCCACCTCGGCGAGGCCACCGGGGCCGACGATCGCCAGTCGCAGCGGCTTCGGCGCAGCATCTCCGGGACGCAGTCTCGATCCGCGGGACATGGCGGCTCGCCTCCGGTGCGTTCAGCGGTGTGCCGTGACGTGGCCGGCCGTCCGACCGACGGGCTCGCGGCCCGCGAGCCGCCGGCACGTGGCCGCGATCCCCGCTGCGTCGAGGCCGAGGTCGGCGAGGAGTTCGGCCCGCTCACCATGCTCGACGAATCGATCGGGCAGCCCCAGTCGGGTGATCGGCCCCACATGGACGCCCGCATCGTTGACGGCCTCGAGCACGGCGCTCCCAAAGCCGGTCTGCAGGGCGTTCTCTTCGATGGTCACCGTCCACGGTGCCGACTCGAGCCGATCGATCAGGAGGCTGGTGTCGAGCGGCTTGACGAATCGGGCATTGATCACGGCGACCTCGAGGCCCTCGGAGCGGAGTTCAGCCGCCGCCTTGATCGCCTCGCCAAGCAGCGTGCCGCAGGCGACGATCAGTCCATCGCCCCCCTCGGCGATCACCTCCGACCTGCCGAGTTCGATCGGCTGCCGTGGGCCGGCATGCTGCTCGACCGTGGCCTTGGGATAACGGATCGCGACCGGCCCGGGCTGCGTGAGCGCCCAGTCGAGCATCGCCGTCAGGTCGTGCTCGTCACCCGGAGCGAGCACCGCCATGTTGGGGAACAGTCGCAGGTAGCCGAGGTCATAACTGCCGTGGTGAGTCGGCCCGTCGGGGCCAGTCAGCCCCGCGCGATCGAGCATGAACACCACCGGCAGATTCTGCAGGCAGACCTCCTGGAAGATCTGATCGAACGATCGCTGGAGAAACGTACTGTAGATGTCGACGATCGGCCGGCAGCCGGCCTTGGCCTGGCCTGCGGCGAACGCCACGGCGTGCGACTCGCAGATGCCGACGTCGAAGAAGCGATCGGGAAACTCCTCCCGAACAGGCTCGAGCTTGTTGCCTTGGCACATCGCCGCCGTCATCACCGTCACCCGCGAGTCACGCCGCAGGCACGCGGCGATCGCCGCCGAAGCAACGTCGGTGTAGGCCCGCGACGACGACTTCTTGATCGACACGATGCAGTCGTCGTCGTCGCACTCGAACGGTGCGGGCGTGTGAAAAAAAACCGGGTCGGCCTCCGCTGGCTTGAAGCCGTGCCCTTTCTCGGTGAGGACGTGGAGCAGAATCGGCCCCTCCTCGTCCTTCACGAGTTCGAGGTAGCGAACCAGGTTGGGGAGCGAGTGTCCCTCCACGGGGCCGAAGTAACGCACTCCCATCGCCTCGAAGAGCATGCCGCCGTGGAGAGTGGCCTTGAGCGAGTCTTTCACGTTGACGAGCATCCGTTCCATCTGCTCGCCGACCATCGGTACGCCCTTGATGAGCTCGCCGGCCTGGTGCTTAATGCCGCGATACCAGGGGTTGGTGCGGACCGTGTCGAGGTATTCCGCCAAGGCGCCGACCCGCGGACAGATCGACATCTTGTTGTCGTTCAGAATGACGAGCAGCCGCTTCTTGAGAAAGCCGGCGTTGTTGAGCGCCTCGAAGACGATGCCGGAGGGAAGCGCCCCGTCCCCGATCACCGCGACGCTCCGCCGCTCTTCTTCGCCCGCGCGGGGGCCGCCCACGGAACGGGCCAGATCGTCGCCGCTGGCGAGGCCGAGCGCCGTCGAAACGCTGCAGCCGGCATGGCCCGTCATGAACAGGTCATAGGGACTTTCCTCGGGGTTCGGATATCCCATCAGCCCGCCCTTGGTGCGGATCGTGCCGAACCGACCGAACCGACCCGTGATGAGTTTGTGCGGATAGATCTGATGGCCCGTGTCCCAGATCAGCCGGTCACGGCTGAAGTCGAAGACGCGGTGCAGCGCCAGGCAGAGTTCGACCACGCCGAGGTTGGAGGCAAAGTGCGCCGTCCGCGACGCGGCCACCTCGCACAGTGCCCGCCGCATCTCGGTGGCGAGTTGTTCCAGCTGCTCCATCGAAAGTGGCTGCAGATCACGCGGGGTGAGGATGCTGGGCAGAATGTCGGCCATGGTCGTGAGATGCTCCCTGCGTGGTGAGTCAATGATCGCGGGCGACGATCCAGCGGGCGAGCAGGGCCAGTTCGGCGGCCTGCTCCCCGAGCGGTTCTACGGCCGCAGCCGCCTCGGCGGCGAGTCGGCAGGCCCGTTCCCGGGAAACGGTGATGCCGGCAACGGTCGGGTAGGTGAACTTCCCCCGTTCCGCGTCCTTGCCCACACGCTTGCCCATCGCAGCCTCGGTGCCCTCGGCATCGAGAAGATCGTCGGCGATCTGAAAGGCGAGACCAAACCCGCGGCCGTAGGCAGCGAGCGCCGCGAGCTTGTCGTGATCGGCTCCGACGGCGAGTCCACCGAGCTCGAGCGCCGCCAAAAACAGCGCGCCCGTCTTGCGTCGGTTGATCCGATCCATCCAGGCCACCTGGTCGTCCGGAGTGGCCGGATGCGATGCCATCCAGCCACGCTCGCAGGCGAGATCGTCCACCTGGCCGCCGACGAGCGCGCCGGCACCTGCGGCGCGGGCGAGCACGAGGCAGCCGCGTCCGGCCACGGCAGCGGGCATGCCGGTGGCGAGCGTTTCGAAGGCGAGCGTCTGCAGGGCATCGCCGCAGAGGATCGCGGTCGCCTCGTCGTAGGCACGGTGGCAGGTGGGGCGACCGCGGCGAAGGTCGTCGTCGTCCATCGCCGGCAGGTCGTCGTGTACCAGTGAGTAGGCGTGGATCAGTTCCACGGCGATCGCCGCCGGCGCGGCGGCCTCCCACAAGGCCTCGGGAGCCGTGTCTGGGTTGCCGCAAGCCTGCGCCGCCCAGACCGCAAGGGCCGGCCGGAGTCGTTTGCCGGGCGCGAGGGCCGCATACCGCATCGCGTCGGCGAGACGGGTCGGCACCTCGTCAGACAGGGCGAGCGCGGCCGCAAGCCGCGGCTCGATGAACCCCCGCACGCGGCCGAGCGACCAGCCCACCCGTTCGTCGCGGGATTCGCGCACCGTCGCGGTGGAGGTGGATTCTCTGCTGGTCACCGGCAGCTTGCCATGAGGGGGCCTGCAGGTGGTGCGAGGCTCGAGGGGAGGCCAAAAAAAGCCTGCCCGACGTTTGTGTCACCCGCTGGAAAGTCTAGACGGCGTCGGGGGCATCGTCCATCCCGGGGAGCGTTCGCGATCGGGTCTTACGGCCGGCTCCACGGCCGGCGGGAGGGGCCGTGTCGGGAGCCGCGGCATCGTGCGGCGTCAGGATGGGGCGGCCGTCCTCATCGATCCGCACCAGCACGCTGACTCGTTTTTCCACCACGGCCAACTCCTCGTGCAGCCTGCGCAGGAGGGCTACGCCACGCTCGTAGGCGGCGATCGAGTCGGAGAGACCCAGGCTTCCCGATTCGAGTTTGACGACGAGGTCGCCCAGATCGGCCAGCGCTGTTTCAAAAGAGGAGGTCTGCCGCGAGTTTGCGGCCATGTCTTCGTCAGGCTCCGACATCATCGTTCGAGATCCTTTCCACGCGGCTCCACATCCGGCCGTCGGCGAGTTGGGTGATCAGCGTATCGCCCGCGGCAAGCCCCGCCACGCTCTTGAGCGCCGTAGCGTCGTGTTCCTTCCAGGTCACCGACCATCCACGGGCGAGGAGATGCAGCGGGCTGCCAGCCTCGAGTCGGGCGGCCGCGGCGGCCAGCCGCTCGCCGGCGCGGTCGATGGCGAGGCGGGCCAGCCGACTCAGTCGTCGGCCCGACTGGTCGAGGGCGTCGCGGCGATCGCGGACGAGTCGGCTCGGGTCGGCGAAGATTCGTGACCGTGCGAGCGTCACCACGCGATCCCGCGCGGTCTCGACCCGCCGCGACAGACCGGCCTGCAGTCGCGAGCCCAGGGTCGCCACCGTCGCGGCCACCTGTTTTCCGTCGGGAACGATTTTCACGGCGGCGTCGGTAGGCGTGAGAGCGCGGACGTCGGCGGCGAGGTCGCAGAGCGAGACATCGATCTCGTGGCCAACGCCGGAGACGACTGGAATCGGCGACGCCGCCACCGCCCGTACGAGCACCTCTTCGTTGAACGACCAGAGATCCTCGAGGCTGCCACCGCCGCGGACCAGTGCGATCACGTCGACAGCCGGATGAATTCGTGCGGCGGCCCCGAGCGCCACCGCAAGTTCCTCCGCCGCACCGGCTCCCTGCACCCGCGACGGCACCACGATTACCTCGCTTGCCCGCCATCGCGAGAGGAGGGTTTTGAGGAAGTCGGCGATGGCCGCTCCCGTCGGGCTCGTGACCACGGCGATCCGTCTGGGGAACGACGGCAGTGGACGCTTGCGGGCGGAGGCAAACGCCCCCTCGGCCTCGAGCTTCGCGTGCAGTCGCCGCAGCTGGGCCTCGAGCGCCCCGGTGCCGACGGCATGGAGGCGGTCGATCGTGAGTTGATAGGTGCCGCGGGGCGGATAGACCTCGATTCGGCCGTGGCAGATCACCTCGAGGCCGTCGGTCGGCTCGATGGCGAGCGCCTGCATCGCCCCCCGCCAGATCACCGCCCGCAGCACCGCCGACTCGTCCTTGAGCGACAGGTAGACATGGCCGCTCCCCGCCCGCGTGAGGTTGCTCACCTCGCCCGTCACCCAGACGTCGCCAAACCGTGTCTCGAGCTGCTCCTTGACGCGGGAGGTCAGCTCCGACACGCTCTGGGCGTCGTCCGGCGGGCTCTTGGTGTCTGTCGCGACGCGGGTGACCATGGGGGTCGCCAGTGTAGCAGCCACGCCCTTCGCCCTCCCTGCGTCGTGCATCGTGCGTGGGAAAGACGCGGTCATTGGATCACAGCATGCCAACGCCAGCGGCCATCAACGACTCCGGCTCGACGGCCGGCGCGACCGCGTCACGCGGGGCCTTGCTCGTCGTGTTTCTCACGGTCTTCATCGACCTGCTCGGGTTCGGCATCGTCTTGCCCGTGATGCCACGGCAGACCGAGCCCTACCTCCGGGCGCTCGGCCTGTCGGATGCCGCCACCGGAGCTGCGATCGGCGTGCTGTTCTCGGTGTTCTCGCTGATGCAGTTCCTCTTCAGCCCGATCTGGGGCCGGCTCTCCGACCGCATCGGCCGCCGGCCTCTGCTGCTCCTGAGCCTGGCGGGCTCGGTCGTCTGCTATGCGATCTACGGCTGGGCCGTGACGATTCCGACCGATCCGGTGCCGTCACGCGAGATGGCGGCCATGGCGATCGGCCTGGTCCTGCTCTCGCGGATCGGCGCGGGCATCGCCGGGGCGAGCGTGGGCACGGCGGCGGCCGTGATCGCCGACTGCACCACGCCCGAGAACCGGGCCCGCGGCATGGCCCTGATCGGAATTGCATTCGGCGGCGGGTTCACCCTCGGTCCGCTGATCGCCTACTTCGGCCTGGCCCTCTTCAAGCAGCAGCCCTGGGGCGTCGGGGCGATCGCGTCGGCGCTGTCGCTCGTCGCGCTCTTGATCGCGTTCTTCGTGTTCAAAGAGACGCGGCCGGCAGGGGGCGTGCCGCCGCGGCAGCACTCGGGGCTCGCGGTGACGGCCTCCGTGCTGCGGATGCCGACGGTCGGGACGCTCGTGCTCGTCTATTTCCTGTCGATCGTCGCCTTCGCCAACTTCGAGGCCACGCTCGCCCGCCTCACGCGGTCGGCGTTCGGGATGACCGACAACGACAACTTCCTCGTGTTCGCCTTCATCGGACTGATGCTGCTCATCGCGGGGGGCGGGTATCGGCCGCTCGCCAAGCGGTTTCCGGAGAGCCGGATGCTGGCCGCCGGCGTCGTCTGCATGCTGGTCGGACTCGGACTGCTCGGCGGGGTCGCCTGGTGGGTCTACCGGGATCCGGCCGCCGGCGGCACGGCCCTTCTGAAGACGCTCTTCTACATCGCCGCGGCCGTGGCGGTGGCCGGCTTCGCCTGCGTCAATCCGTCGGTCTCAGCGCTGATCTCGAAGCGGGCCGATCCGTCGCGGCAGGGCGAGGTGCTCGGAGTGAACCAGTCGTTCGCATCGCTGGGCCGCATTGTCGGGCCGTTTGCCGGATCGTTTCTCTTTGGACTCCATCCGTCTCATGCGCTCCCTTTCGCGGCGGCAGTGATCGTGCTCGCCGGTGTCACGCTGCTGCTGCCGCGAATCACCATGCCCCAGGCGGCCCACCGATGACCGCCGCAGTGCCGACCGGCGTCGGTGTATTGGTCGTCGGGCATGGCACGGCCGACCCGGTGGGGGCTGGCGAGACGCGGGCGGTGACCGATGCGGTTGCCGGTCTGCTTCCTGGCGTGCCGGTGGAACTCGGATTTCTGGAAGTGATTGGGCCGACGATCGCCGAGTCGCTCGAACGGCTCGCCGCGCAGGGCTGCCGAGCGATCGTCGCCGCCCCATTGCTGCTGTTCTCCGCAGGGCATGCGAAACGCGACGTGCCCGAGGCGATTGCCGATGGGGCCGCCGCCCATGGCGTGCGCGTGGTGCAGGCGGAGCCGTTTGGCTGCCAGCGTGAGATCGTCGATCTGTCGCGAAAGCGGCGGCACGAGGCGGTCGCGGCCTTGGCACCGGTGCCCGCCGCCGAGACGGTGCTCGTGATGGTAGGCCGCGGCTCGAGCGATCCCGGGGCGGTGTCGCAGTTGCGATCGTTCGCCGAGGAGTCGCTGGCCGGAGATCATCCGGACGGGAGGCCGCGGCGGATCGAATTGGCCTTCGTGGCCGCGGCTCATCCCCGGCTCGACGCGGCCCTCGAAGCGGCGTGCGATCCGAATGACCGGCTCGTGCGTAGAATCCTCGTGCAGCCGCACCTGCTGTTCCGCGGGCACGTGGAGGAGCAGGTGACGGAGGCAGTGCGGCGGTTCAGGACGGCGCGGCCTGATCTCGAGTGGGTGCAGGTGCCCCGGTTGGGAGCCGACATGCTCGTGGCCCGGGCGGTGGCGGTGCGGGTCGCCGAGGCGGCGGGCGTGGCCGTGGGCTCGAAGGCGTGATTTCGCGGCGAAACCCTGTCTCGCCAAGGAGCGCGCGACTCGTCACAATGATGGCTTGCGGCGACGCGCCCGGGATCCGGATGCGGCCCCGCCGTTTCAGATGCAAGAGGCACGGAGGATTCCGCGTGAACGGCTCGACACGGATGATGGTCTGGGCGGTGGGAGTGGTCGCCGTCCTGGTGGGCAGGGGCTCGACGTCGCCGGCGCAGGGCTTCGAACAGCCGCCGGCCATCGTGGCCCCCGCGCCGGCGGATCGTCCCGCGATCTCGGCCCCGGCGTCGCCTCCGGTCGCTGCCCCGGTGCCGGCCGCAGCGGTGCTGTCGCAACCCGCCGCCCCTCCCGCGGGCATGAAGCCCGGGACCAATGATCGGCACATTGCGGTCGCGATCCGCCGGCAGTTGGAACGCGAGCACTTTCTCCGCAAGCCGATCGACGACGAGATGGCCACGCGATGGTTTTCGGCCTTCCTCGAATCGCTCGATCCGATGAAGGTCTACTTTCTGCAGAGCGACGTCGACACCTTCATGCAGAAGCGGGAGACGCTCGACGATCTCGTCAAGCGGGGCGATGTCTCGTTTGCCTACGAGGTGCTCGACCGCTTCCTGAAGCGGGTCGACGCACGGCTACCGCTCATCGAAAGGCTCATTCAGGAGCCGCAGGATTTCACCAAGCCGGAGTCGATCGTGATCGACCGCGAGGCGACGACCTGGGCCAAGAACGAGGCCGAGGCCGAGGATCTCTGGCGGCGTCGGATCAAGTACGACCTGCTCGTGCAAAAGATGGAGAAGACGCCCCCCGAGGAGGCAAAGGAGAAGCTCCTCCGTCGCTATCGCAGCCTCGCCAAGCGGTGGCACCAGATGACCGCCGACGAGCTTCTGGAAACCTATCTCTCGTCGCTGACGAGCAGTTTTGATCCCCACACGAGCTATATGTCGCCCGGCACGCTCGAAAACTTCGAGATCGGGATGCGGTTGCAGCTCGATGGCATCGGCGCCCAGCTCAAGGGAGAAGACGGCTACACCACGATCGTCGAGCTCACTCCGGGCGGAGCGGCCGACCGCGATGGTCGGCTCAAGTCGAAGGATCGAGTCGTCGGCGTGGGGCAGGGCGGTGATGGAGAGATG
>JAUMAF010000040.1:0-6659 GCA_032117045.1 Pirellulales bacterium
CGAGTCGCAGACGCTCGACACCCTGGGCATGCCCGTCGAGATCGTGATGCGGCACCGCACACCGCACTTCAACCACATCTTCGCCGACGACGGCTACTCAGCCGGCTACTACAGTTATCTCTGGGCCGACACGCTCACCGCCGACGCCTGGGAGGCATTCACGGAGGCCGGCGGCCCGTGGGACAACGCGGTCGCGGAGCGGCTTCAACGCCACGTCTTTTCCGCTGGCAACACGATCGATCCCGAGGAGGGCTATCGAGCGTTCCGCGGACGCGATCCCTGCATCGACGGCCTGATGCGAAAACGCGGCTTTGCTCCGCTGCGGTAGCATTCTGAAGATCGACAGCAGACGGGCAACCACGCCTGCCGGCCCGCGATCAGGCGAGGATGCCCTGCACCACCTTGCCGTGAACGTCGGTGAGTCGGTAACGACGGCCCTGAAACTTGTAGGTCAGTCGCTCGTGGTCGATGCCGAGCAGGTGCAACATCGTGGCGTGAAAGTCATGCACGTGCACGCCGTCCCTGACGATGTTGTAGCCATACTCGCAGGTCTCGCCGTAGGTCGTGCCGGGCTTCACGCCGCCGCCCGCCATCCACATCGTGAAGCACCTGGGGTGATGGTCGCGTCCGAAATCCTGGCCGGGCTTGTAGAGGCCCTGGCAATAGTTCGTCCGCCCAAACTCGCCCCCCCACACCACCAGCGTGTCGTCGAGCATGCCGCGACTGGCAAGATCCTTCACCAGTGCCGCCGCCGGCTGATCGGTCTGTCGGCACTCGCTCGTGATGCCTCCCTTCAGGCCGCCGTGATGGTCCCAATCCTGGTGATAGAGCTGGATGAACCGCACGCCCCGTTCGGCGAGTCGCCGCGCCAGGAGGCAGTTGGCGGCGAAGGTTCCGGGGTCCTTCACGTCGGGGCCGTACATGTCGAGCACATGCTGCGGCTCGTCGGCCGTATTCGTCACGTCGGGCACGCTGGACTGCATTCGAAACGCCATCTCGTAGTTGGCGATGCGGGCCGTGATCTCGGCGTCGGGCGTGCCGGTGAACTGATGCTCGTGGAGCTCCCGTAGGCCATCGAGGATGCTCCGGCGATTATCCGACGACACACCGGGCGGATTGTTGACGTAGAGCACGGGATCTGGCCCCGAACGAAACCGCACCGCCTGGTGCCTGGTCGGCAGGAAGCCCGCGCCCCAGAGGTGCGACATCAGCGGCTGGCCGGTCTTGTTCTTCGTGATCAAGACGACGAATGAGGGCAGGTCGTCCTGCACGTTGCCGAGCCCGTAATCGAGCCAGGCGCCGATGCTCGGTCGGCCGGGAATCTGAGAGCCGCTCTGCAGAAAGGTCACGCCGGGGCCGTGATTAATGCTCTCGGTGTACATCGAGCGCACGATGCACAACTGGTCGGCGATGCTCGAGGTGTGTGGCAGCAGTTCGCTCAACCAGGCGCCGCTCTGGCCGTGTTGGGCAAACGCATAGGGCGACCCCACGAGCGGAATCGAACTCTGATTCCCCGACATCCCCGTGAGTCGCTGACCACCGCGGACACTGTCGGGCAGCTGCTCGCCGTCCTTGGACGTGAGAAATGGCTTGTGATCGAAGAGGTCGAGCTGCGACGGCCCCCCCGACTGAAACAGAAAAATCACCCGCTTCGCCTTCGGTGGATGGTGAAAGCCGCCGAGCGTGCCCCCGCCCATGCCATCACCCACGGCGACCACCGGCTCCGCCGCGGCCGCCTGTCCGAGCATCTCGGCGAGCGCGAGGCCGCCCAAGCCCATGCCAAAGGAGGAGAGCCACTCCCGCCGACTCAACAAGGTGCCTGCCACCAAATTTGGTGAATCTGGAGAAGAAGACTCGCTCATCTTGCCCAGATTTGGCGGCTGGCACCTCTGTTTTTGTTTTTTCATCGCTTCACCACACAGCCGTCGTAGTTCATCAGGGCGTTGACGACACCCGTCAATGCCGCGACGTCCACGGCCGGGAGACCTTCTCGCGGCGGCGACTGACCGACGGCGACGAGCTCTGCGGCATCGTCGGGATGGGCCCGATACCACTCCAGTTGCTCGGCATGCATGCTCCGCAGGATCTGCCGCTGCGCGTCGTCTGGGAGGCTGCTCGTCAACAGTTCAAAGGCCTGGCCGAGCATCGAATCAGCGTCACTCCGCTGCTCGGTGAGCAGCCGCTCGGCGAGGACCCGGGCCGCCTCGACGAACTGCGGACCGTTGAGCAGCACCAGGGCATGCAGGGGAGTGTTGGTCGTGTCGCGTCGGGCCACGCAGACCATCCGCTTGGGCACGTCGAAACTCTCCAGCACCGGCGCGGGGCCCGTCCGTCGCCAGAATGTGTAGAGGCTCCGTCGATACAGGGCTGAGCCGGTGTCAGCAGCGGCCGGCTTGAACGACTCCGGCAGGTCATAGGTCTTCACGGGCGGCCCACCGACGCGGTCCACGAGCAGGCCGCTGGCCGCGAGCACACCGTCGCGGATCATCTCAGCTGACAGCCGGTGACGCGGCCCACGGGCCAGCCACACGTTGAGCGGATCGTCGGCCATCGTTGTGACGTCCGCGGTGCTGCGCTGACGATAGGTGCGCGAGAGCATGATCGTCTTGACGAGTCGCTTCATGTCCCAGCCCAGCCCCCCCTCGGCGACCGGATGGGAGAGCGACCACGCGAGCGCATCGAGCACCGCCGGATACTCCGGCCGCGTCGACTGACTGCCAAGATCGTCCGGAGACTGCACGAGCCCAAGGCCGAAGAGCGACTGCCAGAGACGGTTTACCGTCACCCGGGCGAGCAGCGGATGGCCTGGATCGACGAGCCAGCGGGCGAGGCCGAGCCTGTTTTTCGGATGGTCGGCCGGAAACGGCGGCAGGATCGCGGGCGTATTCGGCTCCACCACCGCCGCCCGCTTGTCGTAATCGCCCCGCTCGAGCAGATAGGCCGTCTTCGGCTGCGGCAGCTCCCGCATCACCATGATTTCCTGTGGCTGCTCGGCAAGGCCGTCACGATGACGGCGGGCATCCTCGAGCACTCGTCGTTTCGCGGCAGCTGCCTCATCGATCGTGGTGGCAAACCAGTCGGCAACGAGCTCGCCCTGCGACCGGTTCTCCAGACACTCGGCCATCGTTCCCGGTGCAAACAGCTCACGCACCTCGAGCGACGCGAGGGCCCGGTCGAATACCCGGAAGTCGTCAACGAGCCCGTGCTTGAAGCCATGGTCTCTGAATCGCTCGCCGATCGTGATGGTGTCGCCGCCTCCGCCGGTGATCTCGCGGGAAAGGCTGTCCCGCACCACCTCGACGGCGGCAGGATGCCCGTTCACGAAAACCTTCAGTCCGGCGGACCGTCCCGAACCGTCGCTGGTCACCGCGACGTGAGCCCACTCTTCCACCGGCAACGGCTCGACAACCCGCACGCTGGCCGCATCGCCGGGCCAGAAGTGGATGAGCGACCACCGCAGATGCCCCTTGTCGATGAGGAGTTCGTAGCCCCGACTGGCGGCATCGGTCCAGGCCCTCGATCGATGAAAGACGACCGCCCGCTCCATCACGGCCGGCGTGATTATCCATGCCGCCACTGAGAAGGGATGACTACGGCGAAAATTGCCCACGGGTGTCTCGACTGGGTGGTCGCCCGTGAGCTTGATGGCCCTGCCCAGGCGACCTTCCACCAGCACATTTTCTTCGGGCGACTTTGCCCGCAGATCCTTGTGGACGGGCGGGGCATCAACCGCTTGACTCCCCGCCAGGGGTGCGTCGGCCGCTGAAGCTGGTGCCGAGCTGACGAACCGGCCATCGGAGTCGCGGTCGTCGAACGAGTAGCGAATGAGCTCGCCCGGCAGTCGGCCTGCATCGTCGAGGGCGATGAACACAGAATCCGGGCCTCCTCTTCCTGCAAGCCACTCGGCGGCCCGCTCCCGGGCCTCGGCCTCGAGTCGACTCACCTCCGCGGCCGCCTCAACGCAGGTATCCTCGGCTTTGGCCAACGCGGTGCGGGCCGCACCGTCGAGCATCTGCAACTTTGGCGTCGGCGTCGCGGGCGTGAAAAAGGAGTACAGCCCGGCCTCGTCGACGTCGTCGAAGAAGGCAAAGAGCTGGTAGAACTCGCGTTGCGAGAGTGGATCGAATTTGTGGTCGTGGCATCGGCAACACTCGAGGGTGAGGCCGAGAAAGGCCGTGCCGAAGGTCGTCACCCGGTCGTTGACGTAGGTGACGCGGTATTCCTCCTCGATCGACCCTCCCTCGGATTCCTGCTGGTGCAACCGGTTGAACGCCGTCGCCAGCACCTGCTCATCCGTCGCGCCGGGCAGAAGATCACCGGCGACCTGCCACGTGACGAAGTCGTTCCAGGGGAGGTTGCGATTGAAGGCGTCGATGACCCAGTCGCGCCACGGCCACATCGGCCGCTCGCGGTCCACCTGAAAGCCGTAGCTGTCGGAGTAGCGAGCGAGATCCATCCAATCCGCTGCCATCCGTTCTCCGTATCGTGGGCTCGCGAGCAGGCGATCGAGAAGCCGCTCGTATGCCTCGGGGGAGTCATCGGCCACGAAGGCAGCCACCTCCGCTGGTGTTGGCGGCAGGCCGGTGATGTCGAATGTGGCCCGACGGACGAGCGTGGATCGATCAGTCTGTGGCTGCATCGCAAGCCCTCGATTAGCGAGCGCCGCAGCCACGATCTCGTCGATCGCTTGGTCGCAGGATTTCGAAATGGCCGCCGGCTGCCGCGGGGGCACAAACGCCCAGTGCGGCTCATACTCTCCCCCTTCAGCAATCCATCGCTTCAGGGTGGTCACCTGCTCGGTAGAAAGCCGACCGATCTTCGCCGCCGGCGGCGGCATCACCAGATCGGGATCATCCGACTCGATCCGGGCGACGAGC
This sequence comes from Pirellulales bacterium, assembly GCA_032117045.1. GTDB lineage: Bacteria > Planctomycetota > Planctomycetia > Pirellulales > UBA1268 > QWPN01. The sequence continues at coordinate 4,878 of JAUMAF010000040.1, forward strand.
TCACTCTCGCCAACGTGGCCCGGCACAATCGCCCTCGAACCACTCTCGAGTTCCGCGACCGCATCGTCGTGGAGATCGAGCCGCAGACCGGCCTGACGATTGCCGCCGTCCGGGCCGTGGCAGCCAAAGCAGTTGTCGGAAAGAATCGGTCGAATATCGCGGTCGAACGAGAGCCTCGGCGGCGACGACGACAGTGGGACGGGCGTGGCCGCCGGTCCAACGGCTGCAAACGCCACCACGATGACGGCACCGAGACAGCGACTCGCCGCAGTGCTGCTACGCATGCGAAACATTTTCCGGGACCACACCCCGCTCTCGGCACCCCGTCGCCGCAGGCTCTGGGAACACCAACCGCGGCCCGGCGGAGTGGCTCCTGAGTCGCACGCGTCGCGAACCAAGGGGTGCTCGAAACAGACGGGGCTGTGATGGTTGAGGAACCGAGGATTGTAGCACCAAGACTTCCCCCCGGACCACGAATCGGAGGCCGGGGCAGTCTGGGGAACGCGGTGATTCGAGCGCACGTTTCTCCACGTTGCGCAGATGCCGCTGTCCGCCCGCCATCCCGCCAGCCTGTGTCAAAGGATCAACCGGCCCGGTCGTGCATGTCGATGATACAGGAGCTTCTTTCCATCGTGTCCGCAGCCGCCCCGCCATGGCATTCACGCTTCCATTTCACCTGCACGCACGGCTGCCGACGTCCATGTGTCGGATGGTGATCGCCTGCCTGGCAGTGTCTTCGACCGCGGTGAACGCGGAGGAGTGGGGGCAGCCGGGACCGTCGCTCAGCGTCGCGGAGCCGGGCGTGACGCTCCGAGGTGAGCCCGCGGCCCCTCTCGACGCCGCCGTGCCGCTCGACCGTCCCGCACCGCGAACACTCGCCGAGTTCACGATGCTGGCCGAGCAGAGTCATCCAAAACTCAGAGCCGCCCGCGCGGCCATCGAGGCGGCCCGGGGCAAGGCCGTTCAGGTTCGGCTGTATCCGAATCCCATGGCGGCCGCGGGCTCACCGCAGATCGCCGGCCCCGAGAGCCAATGGAACTACTATGCCACCCAAGACATCGTGACCGCTGGCAAGCTTCGGCTCTCACAGCAGTCGGCGCTTCGCGAGGTGCAGCGGGCCGAATACGAGCTGATCCGAGCTCGCTATGACGTGCTCACGGAGGTGCGGCAGAGCTTCTACGCGCTGCTCGTCTCGCAGCGGCGGGTGGAGATCTTCCGGCAGTTGCTCGACATCGCGAAGCGGTCGTACGACATCGGCAACCAGCTCGCGGAAGCTGGTGAAGGCTCCAAGGCCGATGTGCTGTTCTGGAGCATCGAACGGGATCGAGCCGACGTGCGGCTACTGAACGCGGCCGTCTACATCGAGACCGGAAGGAGGCAGCTGGCCACCGCCATCGCCCTGCCCCGAGCCGACATCGGACCGATCGAAGGGGATCTGTTCCAGACGATGCCATCCTTCGACCTCAAGGACCTGCAGGAAGCGGTCGTGCAGGCCAACGCCAGACCGCGGGCGGTCGAGGCCGACATAGCCCGCGCCCAGTGGGACTTGGAGCGGGCCGTCGTCGAGCCGCTTCCCAACATCAACGTGCTCGGAGGATACCAGCGGCAGATTGGCCCTCCTCAGGAGCAGGGTCTGATGCAGGTGATGATGGAAGTGCCGCTCTTTGACCGGAACCAGGGCAACATTCGGGCCGCCCGCGCTGACATCGCCAGTTCACGGGCTGACCTGCGGACGGTGGAACTCGACCTCGCGACGCAGACGGCTCAGGCCGTTGCCAACTA
>JAUMAF010000041.1:0-19787 GCA_032117045.1 Pirellulales bacterium
CATCCGACGCCTGGCGACGGGGCCTGCGGTATGACGACGAGATCGTGTCGCTCGCCGGCCGCCCGGTTCGCACGGTGAATGCCTTCAAGAATGTGCTGGGCACGCTGCCAGCTGGATGGCAGGTGCCGCTCGTGGTGCGTCGGGAAGGCCGGCGGCAGGAGTTGCTCGTGCGACTCTCGGGCATGCACTCCACCGCCACGCTTGCGGAGATCGTCGCCGCTGAGAGCGGGAGCGAGCGGAAGGAAGGGAAGCCGCAGGCTCGGGCCGCGGAGCCACCCGAGCCCGAACTGCCGGCGCCACTCCGCGGACTCTACGAGCCGCGGCCAGGCTTCGCGAATCATCACTTCAACGTCATCGAGCGAAGCCGGGTGGCGGCCGCCATCGCCGCGTTTCGCGACACGCTGCCCGCCGGGCCGTGGCTGCTCGCCGGGCGGCTCGCCGCCGGCGACGAGTTTCGCATTGAACTCTCCGACACGGCGGCGTCGATCGACCTGCCAACCGGAACCTCGGCCCTCGCGGCGGCCGACGAGTTTGACCGCAATCCGGTGCCGCCGGGCAGCGGGGGCATGCTGGCAGCGCTCGTTCTCTGGCGACGGCTCGCCATCGAGGGGCCGGCCGCTGTCGGTCGCACCATCTATTGGGGTACGGCGCCGCGGAGCCCCTCGGCCATGAACGCCGACGGAGCTGCTGGCGGGGCGACGGAACTCGCCGATGTGCTGGAGTCGGCGGTGTCGGGCGTTGAAACACGCTTCACGGTGGACGATGCCGGCCGCGTGGTGGCGATCGATCTCTGGACGAGCCCCGACGACGATCCGTGCGAGATCCGGTTCACGTGGTCGACGGATGCGGGGGGAGACGCCGCCGCGGGGCCGATGCCGGTGCGGATGGATGTCTGCCGGGGCGGCGACCCCTTCGGCGTGTTTCTCATCGAGCCGACAGGCGGACCGACCGCCGACCGGGGAGTGACGCGATGAATCGCCTCGGCGGCCTCATGATGGTCTGGTGCGGGCTTGTGGTGTCTGTGTGCCCGTGCCACGGCGGCGAGCCGGCGTCTGTCCAGCAGATGGCGGCGGCCGCTGCTCGCAAGGTCGTCAAGATCTACGGGGCAGGGGGCGTGCGCGGCCTCGAGGCGTATCAATCTGGAATCCTCGTATCGTCTGAAGGCCGGATCGTGACGGTGATGAGCACCGTGCTGGATTCCGAGGGAATCGACTGCGTGCTGGACGACGGCCGGAGGTTTGAGGCCACGCTTGTCGGTGTCGATCCCCGGCGCGAGCTCGCCGTGCTGTCGATCCAGGCCGCCGATCTGCCGGCCTTCGCCCTGGCCGCCGAGCCCCGTGTCACCCCAGGCACGCGGATCCTGGCCGTCTCGAATCTGTTTGGCGTCGCCGTCGGCGACGAGCGGGCGAGCGTTCAACGGGGCGTCGTCGCGGCGGTGGTGCCACTGGAAGCCCGGCGCGGCGCCGCCGAGGCTCCCTATACCGGCGATGTCTACGTGCTCGACTGCACGACGAACAACCCTGGATCGCCGGGGGGCGCCGTCGTGGATTCGCGGGGAACGTTGATCGGGATGCTCGGCAAGGAGTTGCGGTCATCGGCGAGCGGCATCTGGCTCAACTATGCCCTGCCGGCCGACGAACTCACCCGCGGCTGCGACGCGATCGTGACTGGCACGATCGCCGAGGTGACGAAAACACCTGCGCCGCCCCTCGATCTTCGGCGGCTCGGCATCGTGCTCGTGCCCGATCTCCTGGATCGCACACCGCCCTTTGTCGATACCGTCCTGCCCGACTCCCCCGCGGCGCGGGCGGGGCTGCGGCCCGACGATCTCGTGATCGCGGTGGGCACGCGGTCGGTGACGTCGCGGGATGCCATGCAGCGGGCTGTGGGCGGGATCGCGCCGGGTGATCCCGTGCGCATCTCGGTGATTCGGTCCGGGGCCGTCGTCGAGTGTGATGTCGGCCCCCGTCCCCATGATCGGGAAGCACCATGAGCCTCGGTGAGCGAATCCCTGGGATCGCCCCGACGTCGGCCTGGCCGCGGTGCCACGAGGGCGTCGTCTGCATGACGGCGTTTGTCGTGGCGATGATCCTTGCGATGCCGCTCGCGGCCGCGAGCGAGCCCACGCTGGCGGAGGAGGCGGCCTTTCGGACCGCGGTGGATCGGGTCGCCGCCGCGGTGGTGCGGATCGAGCCGGCTGGCGGATCGAAAGCGGCGCTCGCCGCCGCTGCCGAGGCGGCCGTCGCCAGTGGCCCCTCCACGGGGCTCGTCGTTGATCCGGCGGGGCTGATCCTCGCGACGGCGTTCGCGGTGCCGGATGACGTGGGCGAGGTGGTCGTGACGCTGCCCGGGGGAACGCGACTGGCGGCCGTTCCCCGGGGAAGGGATCGGACGCGGGGGATCGTGCTCCTGGAGACCGGGCCGATTCCTGGTGCAGTCGCGGTTGAGCCGGTGCCGCGGCGGAATCTCGAGCCGGGGCAATGGACGATTGCCCTAGGCAGGGCTTGGACGGTGTCGGAGCCGAGCGTGGCGGTCGGAGTGTTGTCCGCCGTCAATCGGGGCTGGGGGATCGCCGTACAGACCGACGCCTCGGTGTCGCCGATGAACTACGGCGGGCCGCTCATCGACATTGCCGGCCGGGTCATCGGCATTCTCGCGCCCCTGCCGGCTGACACCGCCGGCATGAAACTCGGGACGGAGCTCTACGATGCCGGCATCGGGTTTGCGGTGCCGCTCGAAGACCTGCTCCACGACCTGCCGCGGCTGAAGGCGGGCGAGTCGCTCGGTCCGGGCCTGCTCGGTATCGGCTATCGCGGCCGCGACACGATCAACGGCGCGCCGGTGATCGGCTCCGTTCGGCAGGGATCGCCCGCGGCCGGCGCTGGGCTCCGTGCCGGCGATCGGATCGTGGCGCTCAATGGACGGCCGACGACGCGGATCGCCGATGTGCGGCATGGCATCGTTCCACTCCATGCCGGAGATTCGGTTGCGATCGACGTCGAACGGGCCGAAACGGCCGGCGAGTTACAGCGACTCTCGGTGAAGGCCACGCTCGTCGAGTCGCTGCCGCCTTGGAGGCGGGCCGTGCTCGGGCTCACGGCGCCGTCGAGCGAAGACGAACAGGCGCCGCTGCGGGTGGCGTGGGTGATGCCGGAGGGGCCGGCGGCACGGGCGGGCCTTCGCGTCGGCGATGCGGTCGATTCGATGAGCGCGATCGGGGCCGACGCTCAGCCACCGATGACGTCTCCGTCGGCTCCGGCGGTCGCCGGCTTCACCGCCGGATTGGAGCCGGGGCAGACCGTGCGGCTCTCGATCGCGCGAGACGGCGAGCCGATGCAAATCGAGGCCGCGCTGGCCGCGATGCCCACCGAGGTGCCGGACGAGGGGCCGCCGTCGGAGCAGGGGGGCGGTGATCCGCTCGCCGGGCCGGTCGATGCCGTGACGGTGGTGCGGCTCGAGGGGGTTGATGTGGGCGAGCCGCCCGTGGCCGTGATGCCACGCAGCGGCCGCCAGCCGCTGGCCGTGCTGCTCTGGTGTGGGCCCCCACACGGCGCGGTGGCTGAGGCGGAGGCGACCCCTTGGAAGGCAGCCGTCGCCGAATCGGGAGTCGCTGTGATCCTGCCGGGCTCGACCGATCCACGGCAGTGGAGCCGTGACGACATCCCCGCCGTGCTCCGGTCGCTGCAGTCCCTCGCCGCGCGACGGGCGATCGATCCGGCCCGTGTCGCGGTGGCCGGCGCTGATGCCGGCGGCACCTTCGCCTGGCTGGTCGCGGAGCGGCTCGGGGCGATGTGCCGCGGCGTGGCCGTGCTTGATGCCCCGCTGCCTCGTCAGGTTGGGATCGATCGCGCCGAGCCGGGCACGGCCCGATGGATTCTGATGGGAGCCGCCACGGAGCCGATGCAGCGCCGGCTCGACGGCGACAGAAAACGTCTGGAACGAGCCGGCTATCCCGTGGGGAGCCTGGCCGCACCGACCGGCGATGGCCCGCCAGCCGCGATTCTCTGCCGCTGGGCCTCGCTGCTGGGCCTCTTGTGAGGATCGGTTCCGAAGCAATGCCGCCGCATCGTCAGCCCTCGTCGATGGCCGGAGAGCTGCTGCTTGGTGCCCGGCTTCGGATCGTGTGGGACGACGACGATCTCGTGGTGGTGGACAAGCCCTCGGGAATGCCCAGCGTGCCGGCCCGCACACCCCTGGATCCGGCTGACGTGGCGACCGTGCTTGCCGACCGGTACGGCCCGCTCGAGGCGGTGCATCGTCTCGATCGCGACACGTCGGGGCTGCTCGTGCTGGCGCGGTCGAGGGCTGCCCGCGCCGCGCTCGGCCTCGCCTTTGAAGGCTCGGCGGTTTCGAAGCAATATCACGCGGTCGTGCATGGTGCGATGCCGGCAGACAAGGGTGTGATCCACCTGCCGCTGGCCGACGACTACGACCGTCCGCCGCGGAAGCGTGTCGATCCGATCCTCGGCCGTCGGGCGACCACGCGGTGGCGGGTGTGCGACATGGTCGCGGTGGCCGGTGCCGCCGCGACCAGCATGCCCGGCATCACTCCCACGATCACCGACCTGAGCCTGGTGGATCTCGAGCCCGTGACCGGCCGCTCGCATCAGTTGCGGGTCCATCTGGCCTGGCTGGGCTGTCCCATCGTGGGCGACCGTCTCTACGGCCGCGAGAGCCGTGCCGCGGTGCCGCTGGCGCTCCGCGCGGTGTCGATTAAGTTTCCGCATCCGCGGACCGGACAGTCGGTGTCGCTCACGGCTGAACCCGCCACGGGGCCTCCGTGGGTGGAGTTCACTATTCCCTGAAGCATCGTGTGCTGGCTGTCGGCGGAGGGCTTCGTGATCCCCAACGAGCAGCACAACATGCACGATGGGTCGATCGCCCAGGCAGACGCATGGCTTCCACGATCCACTCGGCCAAGCTGACGATCCTCACCGGAGTCAACAGTTCGGTCGATTCGGTTTCCCTGCACCGCATGCTGGTTCCCTGGAGTGGCACCGCGACCTGGAGCACGTTTGGCGCGGGCGTTGCCACCGACGGCTGGGTGTGGCACACATCCGAGGCCGGGGCGCTCGACCAGCGGCCGCAGTTGTCGGTCGTCTACTCCGTGCCAGAGCCGGCCGGCCTCGCATTCGCGGTCGCTGCGGTCATGGCGTGGTGGGCCGCAGCGCGGACGTCCCGGCCTTCTGCCAATACCGCGAGAACCGGCCGAGATCCCTGACGCGAGACCGGTCGCAGAACCTGGGCCATGGGAGCGTCATCACGGGCAGTTCCGCCGCGATCGCATCGGCCGCGGCCCGCTGGCGCGGACACGACGACTCGGCGACGGCGACGGCATCGCAGCCGTGGGCGGCGGCCCGCTCGGGCACGATCACCCGTGGGTCGCCCGCGAACACCTCCACGCCGGGACTATCTGCGAGGCATTCGAACAGGAACACGAGCCGCTTGACCGCGGGCCGCTCCGCCGCCACCCAAGCGTCGTCAATGACAAAGAGCCGCGGTGAGTCGGGGTGGCGGATGGCTGCCGGGCTCGTGGCGGCGGCTGAATCGAGCGTGAGCCAGACGAGTGGCCGGACGGCCTCCAGCATGGGCTTTGGCGGCGTGGAACGGAGCGCGATTCGCAGCGGCGGCCGTGGAGGCGCTGCGGAGGAGTCGGCCGGAGCGGGTGTGAACAGCCGCGAGGCGAGTTCCTCATAGCTGCCCTCCACGTCGCAGTGGCCGAACACCGGGCATTGCTGGCAGTGGATGCCGGCGGTGTACGACTCCAGGTTTTCCCGGTTGAAGATGTAGGGCTTCGCGGAGAACGTGCCGGCGACCCACTGCCACGAGAGATGGTTGCTCGCCAGATCGCCATCGAGGAGATGTTCGAGAAACCAGTCGGCCCCCGCCTGCCACCGCACCCCGCGGACATGCACGAGCCACGACGCCAGCCACATTCGCTCGTGGTTGTGCAGCCAGCCGCAGTCGTGAAGTCGTCGCACGAAGTCGTCGATGCAGCGCAGGCCCGTCTGGCCCGCCCGCACGTCGTCGGGAACAGACTCCAGCCGCTGCCGACGCGAGAGAGCCGCGGGCGGTTCGAGATCGTCGTGGATGCGGTCGCCGACGGCCAGGTGCACCTGCTGCCAGTAATCCCGCCAGCCGAGTTCGGAGACGAGTTTGGCGGCATCATCGGGCTGTGTGACACGGGCCAGCGCTGCATCGCGAACTTCCGCCAGCGACAGCACGCCGTGGCGAATCCAGGGCGAGAGCGCCGTCACGGCGCCCGAAACGTGGTTGCGGGTGCGGGCATAGGCCACGGGATCGATGGAGGCCAGCCTCGCAAGGGCCTCCGATCTGCCACCCCGCGGTGTGTCGGGCACGGCCGACCGCCCCGGGCCGGCCGCTGCCTGCGGAAACCGCTCCGTGAGCGCTGCGACAAGGTGGCCGCGGGGCAGGCCCACGGCATGTGAGAGATCGCGAGGCATGGGATGTGACACTCGAGGAGACTCCATACGCGCAACAGATTTGACGAAAGGCCGTGCCGTTGCCGCGCACTATGGGGGTCACGGCTGCCGGATGCAAGCCAGTCGCTCGTATCCGTCGCTGTCTCCGCGAACACCCACGCGGATGAGGATTTCATGCGGCATGCATCAGCGGCGCCAGAGCAGCTGCAGTGACAGGGCGGGGCCGGCACCGAACTCCACGACGTCCGTGCGGCCCGACGTGAAGTTGGTACCCTGGAAGAGTTCCCTGTCAAAGAGCCACGACGCGAGCGCTTCGACGCTGAAGCCGCCGCCGAGCGTCCGCTCCAGTCCCACGGCCGCCCGCTGGTCGAACAGATAGAGACGTTCGGCGTCGAGCTTCCGATCGGCGAGGAAGTAAATCTGCGTGTCGGTGCGGTAGAAGGCGATCAACGACCAGTCTTCATCGAGTCGGCGGCGGGCCTCCACGGCGACGTTGACGAGCGGGAAGTACGCCGCAGAGAGCGTCCACTTCTCGTCAGGTCGCCATTCGATCGAGGCCGGCACTCCGATCTTGGCCTCGAGGGCTTCGTTCGGCCGCCACGCATAGGCTACTCCGGGCAGCGGGTAGGGAAGCTGCGACGTCGGCGAATAGAAGAGACTGAGGTTCCACTCGTCGCGGTCGTTGGCCGCGGGCGTGTTCCAGAAGCCGATCGCCATCAGCGTGAGGTCGCGGCCCGCCGCGAAGGGGCGGTCGCTTGCCGATCCGAAGAGGAAGGTGCCGCCGAGTGTGCCGCCGCGGGCGAGTGGGCGGATGTGCGTGAGTCCGGTCTCGACGAGCCACAGCTGGTCGGGCACGGGCTGGTCCGAGTCGGGCAGGATCGCATCGGTGGAGAGTTCCAGCCGGCCAAATCTCATGATGCCGATCCAGAGCGGCTCACCCTCCACCGGCGTTGCGAGCGGGATCCCCACGCGGGCGAACTGGGCGTTCATGCCAAGATCGCCCGGTTGCCGCACGACGGGCGTGGGGGCGGCCCAGAATCCGCCGATCGTCACCGGCGCCGCCGCGCCAAACGGCCCGCCTCCTCGACGGGGCTTGCGCGTCCCCGCTTCGGGGTCGGCGTCGGCGATCGGCGCGATCGAGAAGATGTCTTCTTCGAGATTGAACTCCACGGGTGGGAGGAGCGCGATCCGCTCCGGAGCGAGCGGCGCCGTGCCGGCCAGCGATGGAGGCCCGTCGTCTGCTGTTGCCGCCGACGCGGTCATCGCGACGCCGATCATCGCGGCGGCGACTGCCTTCCAGACGCTGATCATCAGCCAGTCACGCGGTGGCGGCACAGGAGCGTCCTCGGAGCCTGCCGCCGGCGGCGGCAGGACGGGGGACGGTAGCGGTGGAGCAACCGCGTCACAAGCGGAAGGCCCGCCGCCTTCTGCGGTTTGCTCCCGTCGCCCCGCTTTTCGACTACAAAAGGTTCCAGCCACCAAATCTGGGCAAGCTGGCGACGTTTTCCCAAGGAACCTTCCACCCATGGCCACGCATCCCTGCTGCGGCTCCCACCAACCAACCGCCGCGCCCACGGCCGGCCGCGCTGATGCCATCTACACCTGCCCCATGCATCCGGAGATCGAGCAGATCGGGCCGGGAGCTTGCCCGAAGTGTGGCATGGACCTGGAGCCGAAGACCCTCCAACTCGATGCGAGGGACGATGACCCCGAGCTGCGCGGCATGGCCAGGCGGTTCTGGATCGCCGCCGCGCTCACGCTGCCGGTGTTCCTCATCTCGATGCTGCCGATGCTGGGAGTGCCGGTTGATCGCTGGCTGGGGCCGACGATGCACGTGTGGCTGCAGTTGGCCCTCGCCACGCCCGTCGTGCTCTGGGCCGGCTGGCCGTTCTTCGAGCGGGGATTCCGGTCGCTCGTGACGGGCCACTTGAACATGTTCACGCTGATCGCCATCGGCACGGGCGCCGCCTATCTCTCGAGCGTTGTCGCCGTCCTGTTTCCGGCGTTCATCCCGCACCAGTTCCAGCATGACGGAGTCGTGCCGGTGTATTTCGAGGCGGCGGCGGTGATCATCACGCTCGTGCTGCTCGGGCAGTTGCTGGAGCTGCGGGCCAGGCACCGCACGGGCGCCGCCATCCGCGAACTCCTGTCGCTCGCTCCTCCCGTGGCCCGGGTGATGCGGCAGGGGGAGGAGCGTGAGGTGCCGCTCGACGACGTGCGGCAGGGCGACGTGCTGCGGGTGCGGCCCGGCGAAAAGATCCCGGTGGATGGCCGGCTCACGGAAGGCACAAGCTCGGTCGAGGAGTCGATGATCACCGGCGAGCCGATGCCGGTGGAGAAGGGAGCCGGCGATGCGGTCATCGGTGGCACCCTCAACCAGACGGGGTCGTTCTTGATGGTGGCCGACAAGGTCGGCAAAGACACCGTGCTCTCGCGGATCATCGGCATGGTGGCCGATGCCCAGCGGAGCCGGGCCCCGATCCAGAAGGTCGCCGACGCGGTGGCGGGCTATTTCGTGCCCGCTGTGCTGGCGATCGCGGCGGTCACGTTTCTGGTCTGGGCGATCGCGGCGCCGGAGCAGCCGCCGCTGGCGTGGGCCCTCGTCAACGCCGTCGCCGTGCTGATCATCGCCTGCCCCTGCGCCCTCGGGCTCGCCACGCCGATGTCGATCATGGTCGGCATCGGCCGCGGGGCGCAGGAAGGCGTGCTGGTCAAAAACGCCGAGGTGCTCGAGCGGCTCGAGAAGGTCGACACCATCATCGTCGACAAGACGGGCACGTTGACGGCCGGCCGCCCGTCGCTGACCGAGTGCCTCCCGCTCGGATCCATGACGGAGAGGGATCTCCTGCGGAATGCCGCGAGCGTCGAGCAGCCGAGCGAACACCCGCTGGCCCGGGCCATCGTCGCAGCCGCTGCAGCGCGAGACATCGCGGTGCCGGCCGTGGGCCACTTCGATTCCGTGACGGGCGGCGGTGCCCGCGGTCGCGTGGAGGGCCGGGAGGTACTCGTCGGCAAGCGGGGCTGGCTCGCCGAGGAGGGCGTCGCCGACCTCGCGGCCGTCGACGACCGGGCCGACGCGCTCCAGCGGCAGGGCCGCACGGTGATGCACGTCGCCATCGACGGGCGGCTCGCCGGACTGATCGCGGTGTCCGATCCGATCAAGGCTTCCACGCCCGAGGCGGTGCGGAGCCTCCACGACCTCGGGCTGCGGCTCATCATGCTCACCGGTGACAGCGAAGAGACGGCCCGCTCCGTCGCCACCGGTCTCGGGATCGATGAGTTTCGCGCCGGCGTGAAGCCGGAGGGAAAGCACGCGCTCGTTCGGGCCCTGCAGGCAGAGGGACGCACGGTGGCGATGGCGGGCGACGGCATCAACGACGCGCCGGCGCTGGCAGCTGCAGACGTCGGCATCGCAATGGGCACCGGCTCCGATGCCGCGATCGAGTCGGCCGGGGTCACGCTCGTGAAGGGCGATCTCCGAGGAATCGTGAAGGCGATCGACTTGAGCCGTCACACGATGCGGAACATCCGCCAGAACCTCTTCTTCGCGCTCGTCTACAACGCGCTGGGCGTGCCGATTGCGGCGGGCGTGCTCTACCCGCTTTCGAGCCATCTGCTGCTCAACCCGATGATCGCCGCCGCCGCCATGAGCCTGAGTTCCGTGTCGGTGGTGGCCAACGCGCTGCGGCTGCGGTCGATGAAGATGGGGTAGCAGGGGGTGAAGGCCAGGATCCCGCAAGGCGTGGGGGCCATCTGGGATTCGAACGGGAATCGACAGTACGGTTCCCCGCGGCCTGACGGGCGGTCGGCTTTCCCGGGCGAGGCAATTCGCTCCAGTCCGTCTCCCGCGCCGTCGCCCCTGCCGCGATCCTGGGCAGCGGCGTGCCGGAAAACCGGGCGTTGAGCCTGGCGACGAGCGCCGACGAGTGGCTCCAGAAGCGATGAGACGGGGCCGCAGGCCGCTTCCATTGACGCTGAAAAATGGATTGATTCCACGACCTGGCGGCCTGCACCGCCGCGATCGCATCGATCGCGGCACGTGGTTTGCATTGGCAATCGATCGCCCCTCGTGTGAGGTGGGTCGGAATCACCGAGCCACTGCTGCCGCTGCATGCGCCGCGAGAGGCTTGCCGTCCAGAAGGATGCCCCAACGGCTTGGGCGAGGACTCCGCCTACACTCGCCCAGGCCGGGGCATGCTGTGACGGCCGTCGCGGCTTGCTCGGGCACGTCGCCATCGGACCGCGTGCTTGTGGCCGCTCGTTCGGCGGGAGTAGCCTTGCGGGGCCGCTCTCCTCACTCGGTCGCGTCACCTGCCTGCAGGCCTCCCGTGAAACTCATCATCGCCATCATCCAGCCGAGCAAACTCGAAAGCGTGAAGCAGGCGCTCTCGGAGGTCGAGGTGTTTCGCCTCACGGTGCTCGACGTGCAGGGCTTCGGCCGGCAGCGGGGCCACGCGGAGACCTACCGCGGCCACGAAATCTCCGTGAACCTGTTGCGGAAGGTGCAGCTTCAGATCGCCGTCAATGACGACTTCGTCGAGCCCACGATCGCGGCGATCGTCAAGGGGGGCCGCTCCGGAGAGACCGGTGAGATCGGCGACGGCAAGATTTTCGTGCTGCCCATGGATGAGTGCGTGCGGATCCGCACCGGTGAACGCGGCAGCGAGGCGATCTGAACCGGCGGCTCAGGCTCGCTGCGGGTGGATCCGGGGCGTGCCGCCGATGGCGAGGCGATTGGTGGCGGCGAGGAAGGCCTTGGCTGATGCCTCGAGGGAGTCGGTCGAGACGCCGCGGCCGCGTTGCACCTGGCCGTCATGCTCCAGTTCGACCGTCACCTCAGCCTGCGCGTCCTTGCCAACCGTCACCGCCTGCACCCGGAAATCGCGACATACGGTCGTGATTCCGGTGAGCTTCTCGATGGCCAGGAAGATGCCGTCGATCGGGCCGTCGCCGGCCGTGATCGACACCTCCTTCGCAACGCCGCTCTGCAGCACGCGAAGCGTGACCGTGGGAGGCGCACCCGACTCTGACGAGAGCGTGTAACCCTCGTAGGTGAACTGCTCCGGCAGCGCAGAGAACTGCTGCTCGCAGAGGGCGGCGATGTCGCCGTCGTAGATCTCCTTCTTCCGGTCGGCCAGCAGCTTGAACCGCTCGAAGACCGTCTGCAGCTGCTCGGCATCGAGCTGATAGCCGAGCGCCTTGGCCCGGTCGGCCAGAGCCGCCCGGCCACTGTGCTTGCCCAGCACCAGATCGGTCCGCTCGAGGCCCACATCCTCGGGCCGCATGATCTCGTAGGTTCGCCGCTCCTTGAGCATGCCGTCCTGATGGATGCCCGCCTCGTGGGCAAACGCATTGCGGCCGACGACCGCCTTGTTGCGCGGCACCTGAATGCCGGTGATGGTGGCTACGAGTCGGCTCGTGGGCACGAGCTTCTGCGTGGTGATCCTGGTGTCGCAGCCGTAATAATCGCCGCGGGTCCGCAGCGCCATCACGACCTCCTCCAGTGAGCAGTTGCCCGCCCGCTCGCCGATCCCGTTGATCGTGCACTCGATCTGGCCCGCCCCCGCCTCGACCGCCGCCAGGCTGTTGGCCACGGCGAGGCCGAGATCGTCGTGGCAGTGGGTGCTGATCACCGCCTTGTCGATGTTGGGCACGCGATCGACGAGGCTTTTGATCACACGATACATCTGGGTCGGGGTGGAGTAGCCCACGGTGTCGGGGATGTTGACCGTCGTCGCCCCGGCCGTGATCACGGCCTCGACCACCCGGCAGAGGAAGTCGATCTCCGTTCGTGCCGCGTCTTCCGGTGAAAACTCCACGTCGTCGCAGAGGTTGCGGGCCCGGCTCACGCCCGCCACGGCGCGGGCGACCACCTCGTCCTCGTTCATCCGCAACTTGAACTCGCGATGGATCGAACTCGTCGCCAGAAACACATGGATCCGCGGCTGACGGGCCTGTTGGAGCGCCTCCCAGGCGCGGTCGATGTCGGCATCGTTGCAGCGGGCGAGCCCGCAGACGGTGGCCTCCGAGACGACGCCGGCGATGTCGCGGACGCTGGCGAAGTCCCCCGGCGACGCGATCGGAAAGCCCGCCTCGATGATGTCCACGCCGAGGTGCACAAGGGCCTGGGCGATCTCCAGCTTCTCGGTCAGGTTCATGCTCGCGCCCGGCGATTGCTCGCCGTCTCGGAGCGTGGTGTCGAAGATGCGGATGGAGCGTGGCTTTGTCATGCGAGGATCCGTGGAGGCGACCAGGCCGACGACCGCGGCGTCGGGCCGGCGAGGGGCAGGGCAGGGGACCAAGCCCTCATGGTAGCCGCGGATTTCACCGGTGGCACCCCGGGCTTTTCGCCGCACGACGGCCGCGACGTTTTGTAGACTGCCTTGAACGAGGCGGCGTGAACACGGCCGCCCGGTCCGCAGGGAGCAGATCCGCCAATGACGCTGCGTGAGTTTCAGGACCTCATCCGGGTCATGTATCAGGAAAAGGACGAGGCCCGGGGTGTGGAGGGCACGTTCATGTGGCTCACCGAGGAGATCGGCGAACTGGCCACGGCCCTTCGCAGCGGAACCCACGAAGAACAGGCGCTCGAGTTTGCCGACGTGCTCGCCTGGCTGGTGACGATCGCCAACGTGGTGGGTGTGGATCTCGATGACGCGGTTCGCCGCAAATACGGCACGGGCTGCCCGGGTTGCGGCCAGTTTGCCTGCACGTGCCCCGACGCGGAGAAGCCATGAGCCGTGCCGCGGCCCTGGCGCTGCTCGGGGTGATCGGGCTGCTGATGACGGCGGCTGACCGCGGCGACGCGGCGGAGCTTCGCGTGGCGGCAGGCATCGGCGGACTGCGGCGCACGGGCGCGTGGACGCCGGTGGTGGTGTCGTCGACGACCGGGAACATGCGGGCGGGCACGTCGCTGCAGGTGAGTGTGGAGGATCCCGACGGGCAGTTTGTCCGCTCGCCGCCTGCCATGGCGGTCGATGCAGGGGAGGGCAGGGTGGCCGCGCGATTCAGCGTACGGTTTGGTCGGCCAACGGGCCGTGTGCGTGTCGAACGCGAGCCTTCCGGTGACGTGAGCGCCGGCATCGTGATCGAGGAGCATCGACTCGGGGAACCGATTCCGGCAACGCAGGGCGTGGTGGTGGTCTATGGCGACCTGCCCGCGGCGGCTCGCGCGGTGCGGCTCGTCGACCGTGAGCAGGGCACGCAGACGCGGGTCATCGCGGTCGATCCGCGGCGAGTCGAGGATGGCGACGGCTTCACGGAGGGGGCTTCGGCCCGCGATTACGATGCGGCCGATGCGATCGTCGTGTGTGGCACCGTGGTGCCGCTGCTGCCGGCCGACGTGCTCGCCGGGATCGACGCCTGGGTGATGGACGGCGGTCGCCTGGTCGTCGTCAGCGGGACATCCGCCGCGGGCATGGCGATGGCGGAAGACCCGGCCGCCGTAGCCCCGTCGGCATGGCTTCCGGGCCGGTTCGACCGCCTGGTGCCGCTGCGGCGACTCGGGGCGATCGAGGCCTATGCGCGGGCCGCGGGGCTCGTGGACCGTGTGCCGCCGACCGGCCTGCCGATGCCCGCGTTTGCCGGTCGCACAGCCGGCGTTGTCGAACTCGCGGCGATGGATGGCGGCGCGGGGCTGCCCGTCGTGGTGCGCCGCGGCCGGGGGCTGGGCACCGTCACGTGGGTCGGCCTCGACTGCGACACGGAGCCGCTCCGCGACTGGCCGGGATGCGACACCCTACTCGTCGCCCTGCTTGGTGGCCGAACGCCATCGGGCGGTGATCGTCCAGCTGCTGAGAACGCGGCCGCGGTCGATCTCGCCGGGCAGTTGACCGCCGCGCTCGACTCCTTTCCGGCGGCGGATGGCCACACGCCCACCCGACCTATTCCCTTCGAGATGATCGCGGGCTTGGGCCTGCTGTATGTGCTCTGTCTCTATCCTTTCGACTGGTGGCTCGTGTCACGCGACGGCGGACGACCGTGGCTCTCGTGGCTCACGCTCCCGACGCTCGCAGCCGCCTTCACGGCCGCCGCCTGGGGTATGACGGCGTGGTGGGGAGGCGGTCGGGCGGCATCCGCTCGGACAGCCGACATGGTCGACATCGACGCCGAGAGCGGTCGGCTTCGCGGCAGGGCATGGGCCGCCATGCTCGCTCCAGACAATGACCGGATCGACGTGGCAGCGGCCGGTGCCGATGGCCTCGTGGAGGGCGGCCCCGCCGCAGCGACCGATGCGGCTGTTTCCTGGTGCGCGGCAGCCGGTCGCGGATTCGGCGGCCTCGACGCGGCGGTACCGCATCCCTCGCTTGCCACCGATGACTACGGCTACGCTTCGTCGCTGGCAGCGCTCGATGGCGTGCCGATCGCGGCGGCGTCGAGCCGGATCTTCGAGGCCGGCTGGACGGCCGAGGCGGAGCAGCCCATCGTTACTTCGACGCTCTTCAGGACTGGCCAGGGAACGCTCGGGGGAGGCGTCGAGCATCACTTGCCGTTTCCGCTTGACGGCTGCCGACTGCTCCACGCCGGTTGGCTCTACGACCTCGGGACGCTGCGGCCCGGCGAACGATACGACACCGAGTCGGGCCGCGGACCGCGGTCGCTGGCGAGCGCGGTGACCCGTCGCGGGGCGATCAAGGATCGCGATGCGGCGGTGCGCTGGGATCCGGTGTCGACCGATGTGGGCCGGATCCTGGAGGTGGCGGCGTTTCATGCCGCCGCGGGGGGGACCGGCTACACCGGGCTCGACGCGGGCCGCCTCTCCCGGCTCGACATGTCGCACCTCCTGTCGGTGGATCGGGCGGTGCTCGTCGGCTTCGCGGCCGAGGGCCGCCGGGCGGCGACATGGCGGCTCGCCCTGCGTGCCGGCGCTGACGAGGTCGCACCCATCCCTGCCGCCGCCACTCTCTGCCGAATCGTGATTTCCCTCGCCGCGGAGCCGACACCATGATCGAGACGGTCGACCTCACCAAGAAATACGGCGACTTCTTCGCCCTCGAATCGCTCGACCTCAAACTGGAGCAGGGAGATCTGTTTGGCTTCATCGGCCCCAACGGCGCCGGCAAGACGACCACGATCCGCATCCTCTCCACGCTGCTGGCGCCCACCTGGGGCGAGGCCTATGTCTGCGGCCACTCGATCTACACGCACCCCCGCGAGATCCGCCGGGCGATCGGCTACATGCCCGACATCTTCGGTGTGTATGACGACATGCGGGTGATCGAGTATCTGGAGTTTTTCGCCGCGGCCTACCGGATCGATGGTCCGAAGCGGCGACAGGTCGCGGAGCGGTCGCTCGAGCTCGTCGACCTCGTGGCCAAGCGCGACGAGCTCGTGACGAGCCTCTCGCGCGGCATGACGCAGCGGCTGGGCCTGGCGCGGGTGCTGCTGCACGATCCGCAGGTGCTCCTGCTCGACGAACCGGCGAGTGGCCTCGATCCACGGGCTCGGATCGAGATGCGAAACCTGCTCAAGCGGCTGCAGGGCATGGGCAAGACGATCCTCGTCTCGAGCCACATCCTTCCGGAGCTCGCCGACATCTGCAATCGCGTCGGCATCATCGAATATGGCCAGTTGCTCGCCTGCGGAGACGTGCAGGATCTGCTCGCGCAGGTGCGGGGCAGGCCCACGATGCGGATCCGGGTCGCGGGATCTCCCGAGGCGGCGGCGAAGACGCTGGAGCGGTGCCCCGAAGCGGCGGCCGTGACCGTGAAGGACGGGGAGGTCGTGATCGCGATCGCCGACGGTGTCACCGATCCCTCGCCGATCGCCGCGCGGCTCGTGTCGGCGGGGCACGGTCTGGTGTCGATGAAGGAGCAGGAAGTCAACCTCGAGACCGCGTTTCTCGAGCTCACCAAGGGGGCGCTCGCCCGGCCGTCCGCGGGCTGAGCGCCGCCCAAGTGGTTTTTGCTATCTTTTGAGTCGAGCGAGCAGGCTCTGGGCGAGTCCGCTTCCGACTCCCTTGAATCCCTCTGGAGAACCCCACGCCATGCGTCTGTCGTCGTGCTGCCTGATCGTCGCCATCGGTTCTCTCGTCACGTCGTTCGGCGACCAGGCCTCGGCTCAGGGAACGGCGGCCGAGCCGCTGGCTGCGCCGGCCGCGGCGGGGGCGGTGGCGACATCGGCTGAAGACATGGGATATGCGATGGGCTATCGCATCGGCCAGCAGATCGCGGCCGAGCAGCAGGAGATCGGCTCGCCGGTCGATCAGCCGGCGCTGGCCGCCGGACTGGCCGATGCGGTGTCGGGCAAGCAGGCCCGGCTCACCGAAGCCGCATTTCGCGCCGCCATGGCCGGGCTCGAGACGGCGATGCGGCAGAAGCAGCGAGAGATCGCGGAGCGGATGCAGGCGGCTGCGAAGGCAAACCTTGCGAGCGGCGGCGCCTATCTCGAGAAGAAATCCAAGGAGTCGGGCGTGAAGGCATTGCCGAGCGGTCTGCTCTACGAGGTGCTCGTCGAAGGCACCGGTCCGCAGCCCACGCTCGACGACGTCGTGACCGCCCGCTACTCGGGAAAACACATCGACGGCAAGGAATTTGACGGCACCGATCCGGCCGGTGAACCGGCAAAGTTTCCGCTCCGCGGCGTCGTGCCCGGCTGGCAGGAGGCGCTGCCGTTGATGAAGGCCGGCTCGAAGTGGCGGATCCACCTGCCGCCGGCGCTGGGCTATGGCGATCAGGGCTCGCCCCCGACGATCGAGCCCAACGAGGTGTTGGTGTTTGACATCGAACTCGTCGGCAGCCAGCCGGCAGCTGACAAGGCTCCCGGGCGGTGACGTCCGCTGGTTGTCCCAGATCAAGACAGGGCTCGCGAGGCGGGGCACCGCGAGCCCGCGTGAACTGGGTGATAGCGGCCAAAATCAGCGTGGCTCTGGCCCTGGCAGGCATGGCCTCCGCGGCTCCGGTCGATGACTTTGCAGCCGCCCGAGACCGCATGGTTCGTGACGATATCGCGGCGGGCGGCGTGACGGATCTCCGCGTGCTCGAGAGCATGCGGGCGACGCCGCGGCATGAGTTTCTGCCGGCCTCCCAGCGGCCCTTCGCCTACTTCGACATGGCCCTGCCGATCGGCGAGTCCCAGACGATCTCCGGGCCCTTCGTTGTCGCGTCGATGACCGCGAGCCTCGAGCCGAAACCGGGCGATCGGGTGCTCGAGATCGGCACCGGCAGCGGCTACCAGGCGGCGGTGCTCGCGCCGCTCGTGAAGACCGTCTATTCGATCGAGATCAAGGAACCGCTGGCGGTGAAGGCCGCCCGCACCCTCAAGCGGCTCGGCTACACGAACGTGATCACGAGGACCGGCGACGGCTTTCAGGGCTGGCCTGAGCATGCCCCTTTCGACGGCATCATCGTCACCTGTTCGCCGGAAGACGTGCCGCAGCCGCTGCTCGATCAACTGGCGGAGGGAGGGCGGATGATGATTCCGGTCGGTGAGCGGTTTGACCAGAAACTGGTCCGGATCACAAAGCGGGCCGGAGCACTCGTGCGTGAGACGCTTGAGCCCACGCTCTTCGTACCGATGACCGGAACGGCGGAGGCGTCGCGTCGCGTGCTACCCGATGGCCGACGGCCCGTGGTTCGCAATGGTGGATTCGAGGCGATGGCGGAAGACGCCGCGCAGCCGGCGGCCTGGTATTACGGCCGGCAGTTCAAGATCGCGCAGGGCGGGGCAGGGGACCGAGGCCAGTATCTGCGCCTGCACAACACCGAGCCCGGCCGGCCGGCGCAGATCTTTCAGGGCTTCGCCGTCGATGGGCGGGCCGTCGGTCGGCTGCGGGTGCGGCTCATGCTGCGCGGGGAGGACGTCGCAGCGGGCCGCAGCGACGATGAGCAGCCGCTCGTGCTGTTCAAGTTTCTCGACGAACACCGGAAGCGATCGGCCGTCGCCACGATGGGGCCCTGGTCTGGGACATTTGCCTGGCGGCCGGTGGACGAGTTGGTCAGTGTGCCGATCTGGGCCCGCGAGGCCAGCCTGATGGTGGGCATGGGGGGTGCCACGGGAGAGCTCGACGCGGACGAGATCACCGTGGAAGGCCTGCCGCGATAGGCCGTTTCGGTGATCCAAAGAGCTGAACGAGGCCGGAAAAATAGGCCTTTGCGAGGCCCAACGAACCCGGCGCCCTCGCGTTTCACCACCAGCCGGAGAAACCGCCTCGGCGGAATATCCTTCGCAGCTTCCTTGATTTGCCCAATCGGCAAACTATCTTTGGCCCAACGGCGTGTTTGCTCCTCGAAACCGGTTCGGGGCTGGCGGCGGCCGGTGGCAAAATTTCACGGGAGCAAGACCGACATGTTGGCGCATCGTCGCTGGGTCCGGATCGCTGGTGTGGTTTCGTTCGTCGCGGTTACCGCGGCGGCCTGCGACGTGCAGGCTGGTTGGCATCACCGCTACGGCGGGTACGGCTCGTCGGGCTCCTCCGGCGGGTCGTCGGGCGGGTCGTCGGGCGGCAGCTTTGGCTCGTCGGGCGGATCCTCCGGCGGATCGTCGGGTGGCAGCTACGGCACCTCCGGCTCCTACGGGTCGCACGGCAGCTGGGGCTCGCACCATGCCTACAAGCGGGCGATGCGGGCCGCGCGTCATGGCAGCCACGGTTCGTCCGGTGGCAGCTATGGGTCGTCGGGTGGTAGCTACGGCTCGTCTGGCGGCTCCTCGGGTGGTTCTTCGGGCGGCTCGTCCGGTGGATCCTCGGGCGGCTCGTACGGTGGTTCGTACAGCGGCTACTCCACGTCGTCGTCGGTCGAGGGCTACTCCTCGGCGATGCCGATCGAGTCGTACCGGGTGATCAACGAGACTCCGTCGATGACCGGCGGCGAGATCATCGGCACGCCTTCCGTCGTGCCCGGCTCACTCGACTCGACGTCGCGTGAGACGGTGCCGGCCGACGGCGGCCTGCTCGTGGTCGAGGTTCCGACCGACGCCACGGTTTATGTCAACGGCACGAAGACGACCTCGCAGGGTGGCGTTCGTCGCTACCTGTCGCGCGGCCTCGTGGCCGGCCAGAAGTATGAGTTCGTCGTGCGGATGGCGATCGACGGTGGCAAGGAGTCGACCAAGGTCGTCTCGCTGACCGCTGGCGGCCGTTCCAACGTCTCCTTCTCGGCGGCGAATGCCGACGTGAAGACGACCGTCACGCTGCGGGTTCCGGCCGACGCCAAGGTCTGGCTGGCCGGCAATGCCACCGTGTCGTCGGGCGAAGTGCGGACGTTCGAGACGGCGAGCCTGTCCGCGGGCAAGTCGTGGAAGTCGTACGAGATTCGCGTCGCGACCGTCGTCGACGGCCGTGAGCAGACCGTGTCGAAGGTGATCGACCTCGCCGCCGGCGACCAGATCGACCTCGCGATCGACCCG
>JAUMAF010000042.1:0-9827 GCA_032117045.1 Pirellulales bacterium
AGCCGCTGGCGCCGAGGGAGACGGGCGAGCGACCCGCCGTCCATGTCGTCCGCTCGAGTTCCTCCGGCAGCCGCTGGCGCCGAGGGAGACGGGCGAGCGACCCGACCGTGGAAACGCTACGATCCCCGACCGTGGAAACCGGCACGACCCCCGTACGAGGAAACCAGCATGAAGCCAAAAAACCAGCGCGAGGCGATCGCGGATCGTCTCACCCGATGCCTCGATCAGATCGAGCAAAACTGGGTCGGCCGCACCATCGGGATCGGATATGACTGCGACACCGACACCGGGCGGATAAAGATCGTTTTCGAGCCGAAAGACGCAGCCGAACACACTGTAACCATCGTGGCTAACGTCACCGATGTTTCGGTCGGAACCGGCGACGCCAACTGACCCCCGGCCGTGGAAACCCATAGAAACCAACTGTCCAATCAACATCTTGTGTCCTCCTGTCGCCTTGACCACAAAATGTTGTGCCACTTGACTCCTGACACGATTCCTGCCGATACTACCTGCGTGACGGGGACGAGACCCCGTGCGACGAAACCCCGAGTGAGGAAACGCGATGACAACCACCAGACTCTACCGATGGTCCGATGACACTCGCGGCACGACGCCGCGGCCGGCGGCCGGCGCGCTCGCGATCCTGCGATGCGGGCGGCGGGCGACCGCGGCGCTACCGCGGCCGTGGAGCGTCTGCTGCTGCGAGACGACGCGCACCGGCACGGGGCTTGTCAACGTGTCGGACCATCGCACGATGCGGGATGCCATCGCGGCCCTCGCGATCGAGGCGGCCCGAGACGCGGCCCGCCGTGAGTTCGCCACCGCGGGCCTCGATGCCACCGTGGAAATCGAGGGATTCGACACGATGACCGCGGACCAGTATCGCGACGAGGTGACCTACCTCTCGGACTATCAGGGCTGATCGACTGACGACGACAACGATCCGGCGCGTCGCCGGAGCGTGGAAACCAGTGTTCGATAAACCCCTGCCGCCCCGTGCGGCGAAACCGGCCACACCCCTGGAGAGGAACGCGATGCTTGCGAAAGACGTTCAAATCGGATCGACCTACCAGTGCCGCGTCAGTGACCGGCTCGCCCTGGTGACCGTCACCGCGGCCCCCGGCCGTGGACACCGGAAGTTTTCGTGCCGCACCCACGACACCGACCGCGCGGTGCTGGCATCCGCGGCGAAACTCCGACCGCTGCCGGGATCGGACCTCGATGCCGCGGAGCGGTCGCGGAAGGCCGCCGCAGCCGCTGCCCGAGGCCCGCGGCCGTTCGCCGGCCCGATGGGCGACGAGACGGTGCCGGCCGCCCCCGTGGCCGGCGTGATCGCCACCGTGAGCCCCTCGCCGGTGTCGCGGTTGTCCGCAGCCAACCACGACACGATCCGCCGGATCGTGGATGCCTGCCATGTCGCGGAGGGTTTCCC
This sequence comes from Pirellulales bacterium, assembly GCA_032117045.1. Taxonomy (GTDB): domain Bacteria; phylum Planctomycetota; class Planctomycetia; order Pirellulales; family UBA1268; genus QWPN01. The sequence goes on from JAUMAF010000042.1 coordinate 1,436, forward strand.
CTACGTTGCCCGCCGAGTGCGGGCAAAGGTCGCCGCCCATGTCATCTGGGCGACGATCCCCCGAGCCCTGCGGCGGGGCATCCTGTTCGCCGCTGCCCTGCGGCACGGTGAGGGACGGCGGCTGTACCGGGCGGCCATGCGGCACGACCCGCTGCCGTCCGAGCGCATGGTGGCCGAGGCGGTTGGCATCGCCTGCGGCCTGGGACCGATGCCCCGCTGATCACCACGCCACGACACTGCCCCCCGGCGCGTTGCCGGGGGGCCGACCGAGGAAACGACACCACCCCGACCGAGGAAACCTGACCATGACCACGACTATCACCGACTTCGGCAACAAGATCGGCAACGCCGCCAAGGATCGCGCCGCCGCCCGCGGCACCCGCACCCCGGCCGGCGAAACGACGGCACCCCGTGCGCGGCAACCCAAACCGCTGCGGTTCGACTTTTGGATCGACCGCCACACCCGCACGGTGTTCGTCACCAAGCATGGCGACCGCGCCCAGCGTCGGCTCCGCGAGTTTGCGACCAGCGACGAGTCGAGAGCATTCCGAGCCCAGCCCGACTACATCGCGATCCTCACCGCGGCCTGGGAGGCCGCCCGCGACGGCGGCAACGTCACCGAAGACAAACTCCGCGGCGCGGTCAACCGGCCCCGCGTCGGTGTCGATCACCGCTGCGGCGAAGACACGACGCCCGAGTCGTTCATGGAAATTTTCCGCCCCTACGGTGTCGAATTCGGAAACTGGCAGACCGACCGCGCGGCCTGCCTCAATCAAGCGCACGACGCGCTGATCGACCTCGCCTGGGCCATCGGCCTGCCCGTGGCCGAGATGACATTCTGCGGCCGGCTCTCGCTGGCATTCGGGGCAAGGGGCCACGGCAAGGCCGCCGCCCACTACGAACCGGGCCGGCGGGTGATCAACCTGACCAAAACGAACGGGGCCGGGTGCCTCGCGCATGAGTGGTTCCACGCCTACGATCACCACATCGCGACGGCGGATGGATGCCCGGTCGGCATCACGTTCGCATCGCATTCTGTGACGCATCCGGTTCGTGATGCCTTCCGCGCCATGCCGCGGGCCTTGATCGCTCGCAGCATCGAGGCCGACAAGACGCGCAGCGGCCGCTACTTCTCCCTGCCCGAGGAGATCATGGCGCGGGCCTTTGAAGCATGGGTGCGGTCGAAGGTCGAAAACGACTACCTCGCCAACATCGTGCCGGTCGAGGCTTTCGGCCCCGGCGCGAGCCGCTACCCGTACCCGCTGGCCGACGAGATGCCGGCCGTCGATGCCGCCTTCCGCCGGCTCTTCGGCCTCGCCTGACACCCCCGACCGTGAGAACCCCGGCGGCCGGCAACGTGCCGGCCGCCCCCGAGCGTGACAACCCCGAGCGGAGAAACGAGAGATGCCGACGATGACACTGGAGCAGATGGGCCGGATCGTGGCCGAGGCGGTCGCCGCTGGCGACGTTCAGCGGCTGGAGTGGGCGGCGCAGGCGGCCGGCACCTACCGGGTGCTGATGGCGGCGGCCGCCGCGGCCGGCGTGGATCGAGACGATCTGGAGGATGCGCTGGCGCGACTCTGACCACCGAGCCGGCCCCGTCGCCCGCGGGCGGGGTCGAGTCGGCGGCCAACGTGGCCCCCGTGGATGGAAACCCGAGAACGATACCCCCGATTGAGGAAACCAGACGATGAGAACCCGATTCAAGAAATCCCGATCCGACTACCCCGCCGGCATTCTCGCGATCTATGACAACGGCGGCAAGACGGCAGACCGATACTGCGTCGTGTTCGCGCCGGCCGCAACCGGGCGGCAAAACCACTTCACGACGCTGACCATGAGCGCCCGACCATATCACCCGCAGGGGGTCGGCATCACGGCAGAGCATTCGACGCGGCCGACGCGAAGCGTCGGCGATCGCGTGATCTCGCTCGAAGCGCTGCCCGACGATTGCCGGCAATGCGTGGAGGAGTACATGAGCGAGCCTGTTGAGGCCAGCGGCGGCCCCGGCTACCCCGGCCACTGCCCCGAGGGCATGGACTGGTCGGCCTGGCTGGCGATGAACAACGTGGACTGACCCGGCCGCCCCCGGTTCCGCCGGCGCCCGTGGCCGGCGGCGAGGGGGATGCCGGCAACCAGCCTGCCCCGCAGCATGGAAACGAGCATTCCCGCCGGCCGCGTTGGCCGGCGGGGGGATCGTGGAAACGAGTGGACCCCCGAGTGAGGAAACGAGATCATGAGTTACATCGGAAACGCGATCATTGAACTGGCCGAGGCGGGCGCCGTCATGGCCTATGCCGAGAAGGTGCGGGCGTGGCGGGCTGCCGGCCACGACGTGCCGCTGATTTTCGTCGAGGTCGATACCTACCGCGGCCGGCGGCCGATGCCCGCGATCGCCCTGGACGTGGCCGAGCGGCTGGCCGTGAGCCTGGAGGACGAGCAGGCCCGCGAGGGGCTGCGGCAGGCCGTGGCGGATGCCCGTGCCTGCCTGCCGCTGCGATGCTGCGAGTGTGGGGCCGCCGGCCACCGCCATGCGTTCGTGAACATCGGCCACGGCGAGGTGGCCTGCGTCGATTGTGCCTGACTGCCCCGGCACGTTGCCGCGGCGGTTCGACTCAAGGATGATTCACCGAGACCCCCGGACGGGGGAACGAGAGGAGACGAGCGATGACGACGACCGAGAACATCTACTACTGCGTGACCGTCGCCGACGCGACGGTCGGACCCGAGGTGCTGCGGATGCGTGTGAGCCGGGCTGGCAACCTCGTCGATGCCGGCGGCCACAGCCGGTGGCCGGCAGGTGCTCACAGTCTGGGCTGCGACCGCCGGACGTGGCCGACGCTCCACGCGACCGCCGAAGAGGCCGAGGCGGAATTGTCTGCGCTGGCGACTTCGTGCCGGCACGAATGGCGATACACCGACGACGAGGCGATCTGCTCGCGGTGCGGTCATGTCGAGGCTCAGTACGATCCTCCTTCGGATTCCGATCGCCCGGGTTCCGGCGTGAGGCACGGCATGGGGCGATTCGCCTGACCCCGCCCCGCGGCAACCAGTGTTCGATTTCACCCTGCCGCCCCGTGCGGCGAAACCGGAGGAGACGAGCGATGACGACCGTACTGATCGGCAACGAAAATAAGCGTGTGATCCACTTCGGCAAACGTAACCGCATTGCGGTGACGTTCACACGGAATGGACAGTTGTGGCACGCGCACGCCGCGTTGCTGCCGACTCCGCACCGGAACATCCGTGCGGCGAGGCAGATTGTGGCAAGGCGGCTGGCGAAGTTGGGCAAGGGTCCGGCCGCGTGAAGCCGGATCGTGGAAACGACAACCAGCCGGCACCGTCCGGCGAAACATGAGGAGACGACGATGGGAATCTCAGAGACTCTGTTTTGGAGCGACGTCGAGGCGGTCGAGCGCCGCCACCAGAAATCGCAGCCTACGAAGCCGCGATCGGCCTGCGTTGAGGCGGCACGGGCGGTCGTCGAGGCGATTGACCGGGAGCGGTCGCTCATGGAGTCGAGGTTGCGTGATGCGAGCGACAGGCTCGCGTTCCTCACCGCGGAGGCGCCGGAACTGGTGCCGCTCCTCGATGTGAGCAACTCCCGGTGGCGCGAGGTGGCGGGCGATCGCGTCCTGTCGGCGACGAGCCGCAGCGAGATGGCGAGAGTCCGCGACCGCGGCGCCGCGGCCATCACTGCGGACATCGAGGCGTGGTGGAGGCAGAAGCGGGCGGCCGCCGAGGCCGAGGTTGCCAAGGCGGAAGCGATGCCGATCGACGAGGCCGAGGAGGAGGCGTGGCGGCAGTGGAGCGAGCGGTGCTCGAGCGAGATCAACCGGATGCACGACGAGTACGCGAAGAAAGGGTGCTGGGCATGACCGACCTCGACGACCTGAAAACCGGCGAATGCCGCTGGATGCACCGCCACGACATCCACGTCTACTGCCACCATCCGCTGCGACGGGTGCGGCAGGCGGACGGGCGCGAGGCGTGGCTGCGATGCGACGAGGACCGTAGGTACATGGTCGTGTGCGGGGAGACTGGCGAGGAGACGGGCTGGCTCGATCACGACGGTGCGGTGAGGGCGATCGACCGATTTCTGGCCGGCAGTGTGCCGGCGGCGGCTTGATAGCCCGGTGCGTGGAAACGAGAGGAGATGGGCAATGAAGACGGCGACGATGATCTACTCCGCAGGCGACGGCATGGGGGCGATTGTGGCCGCCGGTCGGGTGCGTGTTGAGGCGGACGCTGACGAGTTTTGGGGCGGCAAGGCTAGCAAGCCATACCGCTCCAAGGTGATGATGAACCCGACTTGGGCCGATGTGATGCAATGTGCCGAGGAGCAGATTGAGAAGACCCTCGACAGGCAGCACGTTTTCGTAGAGGGCATCGAATTCCTGCGGAAGGACGGCGACGTCACCGTCATCCGCCTGTCTCTCGGATCGTGATCGAAACACGCCCCGGGCGGCCCGCCGCCACCCCCGAGCGTAGAAACCCCGAGCGGCGAAACGAGGAGAGCGACGATGATCTACTGGATTCTGTCCGACATCGGCGTGAAGCACGCCCGCCGACACGATGGCGACTGGGAGCCGCTCGACCGCCGGCGTCCGACGAGCGACGACGTGGAGCGGTTCCACCGCTACCGCGACGCGGTGGCGAAGGCGAAGAAACTGCGGGCGAAGGACTGCCACTGCAAGCCTCTGAAGCAGGAGGGCGTCGTGCTGTTCTGGCGGTTGCCCGAGCGGTCTGGCGAGAGCGACATGGCCGAGGTGATCGAGTTCCGGTCCCGCCGGCAGGCCGCGGCGTGGACGAAGCGGGCGATCGCCGAGGGCTGCGAGGTGATCGAGTGCAAGGGGACGGCGAAACGAAAGGTGACCAAATGACCAACCGCATCACGCCGTACCAGTCCGGCTGGCTCACGTTCCTCGTCGATGCCGGGCTGGCGACCCGGCTCGAGGCCGAGGATGCGATGGGGCGCGTCGCGAAGGCGGCGATCGAGGAGATGGAGCGCCGGCGGAAACTGAAACGCCGGCAGAAACGCTCACGGCGGAAGCGCCGCGAGGACGATTAGGCGGCAGGAGATGACAACGCTAGGCTACTGACCCAGCCATCGGCGGCGGGTCGGCTCGTCGCCGGCCCCCGGCCGTGGCAACCAGAGGAGGTGTGCGATGTGGATCGTGAAGGCGTATCGAGGGATGGACGACGGCAGGCCGCTCGTCGTCGTGGACGAGGTCGAGTCGGTGCAGCACGGGGAGCAGACGCTCTACCGGCACTTGCGGTCGGGGCGTGTCGAGCCGCTCTACGACTGGATGGGGGAGAAGGTCGTCGAGACCCGTGAGGAGGCCGTCGGCCTCGTCGAGACGATGCTCGACGGGTTCGCGGAAGAGTACCGGCAGAACTGCCGCGAGGCGGTCGAGAAGTTGCGTGCGGAGGGGGTGGTGACGGTATGATCGGCGTCGTTCGTGACACTTGGCGGGCCGTACTCGTCGTGGTCGTCGCCGTGCTGCTTCGCGAGGTGTTCGCGGAGCGGCCGGCGGCGCCCGCCCCGGTCGTGGCAACCAGCACATGGCAGCCGACCCCGACCGTGGCAACCGGCTGGCCCGTGCAGCAGATCGTGGTCGAGCAGCCGCCGGCACGGCCGCTGCGAAGGATCGGAGAGGCGTTCGTAGACCTTGGTGACGCAGTGATAGGAGCGGTGCGACGATGAAGATCGACACAGACGACTATCTGACGATCGAAGAGACGATGGAGGCGATCGGCTGCTCGATGCGGTCAGTCTACCGGGCCATCGACGCGGCGGCGGCCGACGGGATCACGGTCGACACATTCATCTTCGGCAAGCGGCTTGTCATGCGGAAGATGCTCGACGCCGTCAGGGCGCGGTACTTCCCGTTCGGCAGCAAGCGGCGGAGCGAGATGGCGGTCGAGTGCGGCCAGCGGGGCGGCCTGACGAAGGCGGCGAACGCTCGCCGGCGAGCGAGGCAGGCTGACTAGCCTCCTTCGCTGCGGGTCTTCTGGGAGTGGCAGGTGCGGCAGAGCAACTGGAGGCCGGAGATCGGAGTGGCCTCCGCAGCCTCGTCGGTAGGCTTCCTATCAACGTGATCGATATGCGAGTCCCCCGCCTGATGAATCAGTTTCCCACAAGCACGGCAGAGGCCGCCGTCCCGGGCGATCACGGCCAGCCGCACACGCTGCCACGCCGCGGACCCGTACCCTCGGCGCGTCGAGTTGGGCCGGGCGTCGTCAACGCGCTTCGGTATCCACGGTGGCCGGTACGTGGGAACGCGATGCGGCATCAGCCCTTCGCCTCCTGCGACCAGCCGGCCATGAGCACGCGGTGGGCCTCGTTCTCGAGCCACCAGTCGATCACAAGGCGGATGATGAGGTTTGCGAGGGCCGACAGCAGGAACACGGCGACGACGCTTCCGTACCGCTCGCGGAGACGCACCGACATCCTCGCCTGCAAAACTTCCTCGATCCGATCGACTTGGCAGCCGACCGGCCACTCCTCCACGATCTGCTCGACGAGGCGATCGCGGAGCGGGCCGTGGAGTGCCAGCCGCATCGAGCCACGACGCAGAATGAACGCCTTCAGCGGCCCGTATTTCGCGGCGGCCATCCGGGCCTCCCTTCGGTAGGTGCGACGGCTTTCTTGGCCTTGCACTTGCACGTCTCAGGGCAGCGGCAGGAGACGTCGGCGAGGCCGTCGCCTGACTTCTCGACCCCCGTTCCGTTGCACCGGCAGCCGGTCTCGCACCCGTCCGTGGGAACCGGAGCGGGCGTGCTCTCGGCGGCCTCGGCGATCCCGTATGCCCCGGCCGTGGCAACCAGAGGCTGGAGGTTCAGCCTCGGCGTCACCGGCAGGCGTGGCGTGCAGGAGAGCGGCAGGGCTGCGGCGGTCGTGAGCATGATCACGCCGGCGACGTCGGCGACGAGGTCGGTCCTCATACGTTGCCCTCCGCTCCATAAGACCTGAGTGTCCGCGGCGGCCACCCCGCCACGCTCGAGAGTGCGACGACCTGACCACGCATGAGCACGGACGCCTTCGTCCAGTAAGAGCCTTCTGGGATCAGGAGCGACGTGCCGCGGACGGTGCGTGGACCGGAGTTCCATCGACCCCAACTGTTCTGCACGAGCGCCAACGGCTCGCCGTAGAGCGCGATCGTCTCAGGGCGATCATCGAAGCCCACGATCCCTTGGGCGTGGGGCCACGAGCCGACGACGACCGGCGAGAAGCCGTGCTCATCACGCTTCTTCGACCACGCGAGGCCAGAGCAGAAGAAGCATCCGTAGCCTGCCCACAACATATCTCGCATGCCTTCGACGCTCTTTACGAACGTCGCGGTGCGGACGAGATGCTGCCGGCCGAAGTCGCGGATGGAGTCGGGGGGCTTGCGAGCGCCCCACTTGCCTGCGAGGCGTCCGTCGTACTGCGTGAGGTCGAAGCCGAACTGTTGGTAGTTCTGCCGCAGCCAGATGCCGCAGTCGGTCGTGATTGCACGAGCCGCGTCGCTGCACGTCCAGCCTTCCGAATCCCAGCCACGCCACCAGTACGCTGCCTCGCTCGCGAGGACGCAGTTCTTGATTCCTGCGTCCGAGACATCCGGCTTCCCTTCGATGACTCCGGTGACCTCGTCGGGCCTGCCGTCGAGGAGTTCCGTTGTCCACGTCAAAAGCGCGGCCCTCAACAAGGCCCATGAGACGCAGTCGCCGCGTTCTTGCGGCGGTCCCGGCCAGCACCCGGGCCACGTTCGCAGGACGTCCTCCCACCGTGCGATCAGGAGTCCTTTCCCCTTGTCGGCGAACTCCCACTCGTGGGCGATGTGGTCGCCGTCCGGGTCGCCGCCGTGGCGGATGATCGAGTCGACGGCGAGTTCGTCCTCGCGTGGGTCGATCCACGCACCGCGCAAGCCGCGTTCGTACTCGAGGACCGGGTCGAAGTCACTCATCGCGGCGTATCCCGAACGACCATGAGAGCGCTTGGCACGCCGCAATCAGTTTCGCCCGGGAGTCCGCCGTGACCGGCTTCGACTCCGGCCCGTTCGCGTTGACGAACACGAGGTCGATCGCCTTGTCGAGGCCGGGATACTTGCCGACGTTTTGCTTGTCGATCGACAGCCGCAGGGAGTTCGCATGGAACGCCGCGAACTGATCGGTCGTGCCGATGATCGGACGATCGCGCTGGCCGTCACGCAGGAGCACGTAACTCATCGCGTCGTAGAGTTGGGCGAGGTACAGGCGGTCGGCCGGCATCATCTGCGGCAGGATCGGAGCCAGCGGCTCCGCCCACTTGAGCAGAGCGGCCTCCGGCTTCGTCACGGCGGAGTCAGGCACGTCCGCAGGAGGCCACGCGAGGTCGAGGATGGAACCCTTCCACGCAAAGAACAGGATC
>JAUMAF010000043.1:0-11512 GCA_032117045.1 Pirellulales bacterium
ACGGGGGTCAATGCGGCCCGTAAGGAAGGCGGCGGCGGCGGTGGCAACAACCCGGGTGACGACACGCGGCGGAAGATCGCCCCGCCGAAGCCCAAGCGACCGCTGAAGAATCTCTGAAGCGAGTCCCCGCTTCTGCGCGTGCCCTCCGGCCGTGAGGCCGCGGGCGTACAACTAGAACGTCAGATTGTCGTCGGCAAAGACTTCGCGACTCTCGTAGGCGTGGAAGCATCGCGAGACTCTCTCCGAGAGGATCTGGAGGAACATGCCGCGAAACTCTGACTCCGAGCGATCGGAGGCAGGAATGGCCGAGTTGGCCGGAAAGGCGAAGTCATCGATACGTTTCTCGAAGAGCACCTTTTTCGACGAGACCTCGAAGACCCGCACGCGGGCCGTGGCGCGACCCCGATAGAGCGTCGAGCCCTCGTGCAGCCGGAACTCCTCGAGATCGACACCCACCACGAGATCCGCGTCGAGAGACTTGCCGAGCGTGGGGTAATCGACCCACGAGTTTTCGTCGATCCATCGGGCGACCTCCTGCTGGCTGATCACGCGGGCGCGGCGAACCTTGCCTTCAAGCTGGGATCCGACGAGCGACGCGAGTTCCCTCGCCGAACCGGCGTCGGTGAACTCGAGTTCGACGATCGGGCGGCAGACGACGGCGACGTGCTTGCCGCGGAGGCCGTTGAACTCCGCCGGCACGTCGGCCGGCTGAAGGAGGTAGGCGGCCGTCATCAGCGTCGAACAGCCGCAGAACGCGGGCAGTGGCAGGAGCGCCAGCACGGCGAGTCGAAGGCCGCGGGCAACGGATGCGTTCATGGGTCGATGCCTCGTGTCAGGGGCTGAAAACAGCGGGCGGGAGCGTAGCCGGCGACATGGGCCCGCTCAATGCCGCTTCCCCGCAGCGCATCTGGCAGAATGGGCAAGGAGCGAGCCATGGGAACGCGTTCATCAACCAAAGCCAGCACGCCGCCGGCCGCCTTTTCGGCCGTGGATTCGGAGTTCGTCGGTGCCGTACGGTCGGCTCTTCCTCCTGCGGGCCTGTGGACGATGCCCGTTCTGGTCGCTGTCTCCGGTGGAGCCGACAGCGTCGCCCTGCTCGTCGCCCTCCGGTGTCTCGTGCCGGCGGGCCTGGAGCGGCGACTGATCGTCGCCCATGCGGAGCACGACCTCCGGGACTCAGCCTGTGATGATCGCGCGTTCGCGAGCGACCTCGCAGCGCGGCTGGGGCTACCCTTCACATGGCGGAGGGTCGAGGTGTGCGCCGACGACGGCGACGAAGGGCTCGAGGGTCGAGCCCGTCGGTTGCGATACGCGTTTCTGCTCGAGGTCGCCCATGAGTTTGGTGCCCGTCACGTGATGGTGGGCCACACCGCGGACGATCAGGCCGAGACGATTCTGCTGCGGATGTTGCGGGGCACGGGCCTCGCGGGAATCGGCGGCATGGCGCGGGCCCGAGAACTGGCGGACGGAATCTCGCTCCTGCGTCCGCTGCTGGACCTGCGCCGGGAAGCCGCCCGGCGGTTTCTCGAGTCTGTCGGGCAGTCGTGGCGCGACGATCCCACGAACGCTGATTGCCGCCATGCCCGAAACTTCATCCGGCACGACGTGCTGGCACCCTCCGCCGCCGGCCCATTTCCAGCAGCGACAGAGTCGCTCGTTCGCCTCGGCCAGCAGGCGTCGCTCGTGGCGGGAGCGCTGCGGAGCGCCGCGGAGCACCTGCTCGAGTCGTGTTCATGCCGGCATGCTGACGGCAGTGTCGTGCTGCGGATGAAGGATCTCGTGGGCCTCGACCGCCATCTGATCGCCGAGGTCTTCGTGGCCCTCTGGCGGCGCGAAGGCTGGCCTCAGCAGGACATGACCGCACGGCACTATGCCGCGTTTGCGGCGATGGCCGGGGGCTACGCGGCGTCCGCGACCGCCTTCGATGCTCCGGGGCGGATCGCGGTGCGGCGACTCGCGGATGGCCACCTCCGTCTCCAGCCGCCCTCGGTCCTCCGAGAACGCCCCCGGTCGTGAGTCCGGGGGAAATGGATCGAGCGTTGTGCTGATGATGCGGTGGCGGACTGGTTCGCCGGCGGTGGGCATGCTCGGCGCCGGGGATTTTGCTACAGGATGCGCGACCGGCCGACGGGGAATCACTCGTGAGTCGCAAAGATTCCCGGCTTCTGTGCGTGCCCACCGATCGGCTCCTCACGATCGAGAGGTATCAGCATCAGGAGGATCGCTGCCTGGCACGGCTGGCGGTACGGATGATGCGACGAGCGGGAGATGCCTCAGGAAGACATCTCGACCCGCCGGTATCCTCCGATGCTCGCGAAGTAAAGCATGAAGCCCAAGTAAATCACCGCCATCGTGGCCGGGATGAAGGAATCGGCCTTGAGCGTCTGGCGATCGCCTTGCTGGTCGGCCTGAACCGCCAACTTCTGTTCGGCCGTGGCTGCATTGCCGGCATCCCGAGCCGCTTTGACCTTCGCGCCATCGAGGCCGAACGATTGGGTGCTAGGAATGTTGAGGAACGTGCTCGGCGTTTCCGACTTGTATTGCTCGTACACGGCCGTGCCGGCCACCTGAAGCGACTCGCCAGCGAAGCGATCCTTGCAGTAACCAAGCCCCGGCCCACCGATGAGGCCGGCCGAGAGCATTCCGATTCCCCCCATGATCGACATCGCCACCGCCCCCGTCTGCGGGAAGCGGTCACCGACGACCGCGAGCATCGTGGGCCAGAAAAAGGTCTTGCCGACCGCATAGATGCCGAGAGCAGCCAAGGCTGCCGGGAAGGTGTCCATGCCACTTGCGAATCGCAGCCCGACGAAGGCCAGTACCGAGGAAACCAGCAGCAGGCCGATCGGCGAAAGCCGGAGTTTGGTCTCGATGAAGTGGGCGCAGAACCGGAGGCCGAACATGATCGCCGAGGTCCAGATGAAAAGCGCCTTGCCTTGTTCGGACGAGAATAGGTTGCCGGTGATGTTCTGGATCCAACTGTCGGTGCCCAGTTCCACGGCGCCGACGAGGGCGTGGGTGATGAACAGAATGAACAGCATCACAGACCCGAGGGAGAACTTCGTCATGCCGGCCACGGCGAAGAGCAGCAGGCCACCGAGGGCATAGCCTGCCACGGCCGCATTGTCCGGGATGAAATTCTTGAGGATGTCACCGAAAAACAGCGCCAGCAGGTAACAGGCCACAGCAGAACCGAGAATGCCAACGTCGCGGAACATGTCGACGAAACTCGCGCCCTTTGCGGCTGCCTCCGACTTAGGAAAAGTCTGACCGAGGAACATCAGCGCATAGATGACGGTTGGGACAAGGTACAGCGCCAACTGATACTTCCAATCCAAGTGCAGCCTGTCGTCGAGGTACCAACCCGCTACCGTGCCCAGCACCATCCCTGCCGGCCAACTGGCGTGGAGGATGTTGAGATAGTGCGTCCGGTTCCTGGGATACACCGTCGCCACGAGCGGGTTGGCCACCGCCTCAAGCGTGCCGTTGGCGAACGCGAAGATGAAGGAACCCCAGAAGAGGAGTTGGTAGGCGTTTCCAGGCGACGATGCACTGAACGTGACAAGTGCTGAGAGGACGTGGCCAGCAAGAGCGAGAGCGACGAGCTTGCCGTAGCCAATCTTGTCGACGATCACGCCGCCGATGATGATCCCAAAGCAGAAGCCCGTGAGGCCCGCACCCGTAATCTGCCCGACCTGCGAGGCTGTGAAGCCGAACTCTTCCCGCCAATTGTCGAGAATGCCACCACGGATCGCGAAGCCCACTCCCGCGGCAAGAATCGCCATGAAGCCAGCCCAGAGCAGTCGCTGGGCATTGGGGTAAGCGCCGGCGAGGTCGTTGGTGGAATGGTTGGTGCGGGTGGCGGCCATGGCATGTGCCTCGTGCATGGGGATGAAGAAGGACTGCGACGGGCCTTGGGCCGCCGCTCACGCCTCCCCCGGTAAACCCGGTCGAGGCGGCACTATAGCAAGCCGCGCAGACTGGTGAAATGGCGGGTTTTCCCCAGAGTGGAAGGCTTTGGCCGTGGCTTGACCACCGCCCGCGTGCATCCCTACCTTCCCGGCCCGCTTTTCAAGACTCCAGCATCCTCGGCGCGGTCTGCGTCCGGCACATGAAATCGATTTCCGATCTCCTTTGGACGCTCGTCCGCTGGACGCTGCCGCTCGCGGCGGCGGCTGTCGTGGTGGCGGTCGCGTTGGGATCGAACCGAATTGGCGAAGAGGTTCGCCGCCGGGTGGAGGGCCGTCTTCAGGCGATGTTTCCGGAGATCACGATCCGCGTGCAGGCTGCCAGCCTCGTCGAGGGGGAGGGCATCGTGGTGCGGGGCATCTCGTTCGTCGATCCCGCCCTTCCACCCGAGCAACGCAGCCTGCTCTTGGTCGAGGAGGTACGGGTCGCCTGCGGCACGACGCTCAAGGATCTGATCGGCGGGGATCCGCGGATCACCGCAATCCGCATCGGCCGGCCTGTCGCCCATGCCAGTCGGACCGCTGACGGTCGCTGGAGCCTGGCAAAACTCGTCCGCGGCGGCTCGGGTGTGCGGGTGCCGGTCACCGTCGACGATGCCACGTTGCTCGTCGAGGGAGGGGGCCTGGGAACGCGGCTCACGCTCCGCAATATCGGCGCTGAACTGCGGCCGGTGGTCGATGCGTCCGGCGTTGCCTCCACGATGGTGCGTGGCACCGTCGCCGGGGATCTCTTCGATCGCGCCGGTTTCGAGGGGCGGCTGGCGGCGGGAGGCGGTTTCGAGGTGGGGGGGCACTTGGACTCGCTCGATATCTCACCGCGACTGCAGGACCTCGCGCCGGCGGCCGGCGGCTCACCGGAGTGGCTTGCCGGCCTGCGTGGTCGGCTGGATCTCGACTGGAGGGCGTCGGGTTCGCTCGCGGCGATTCACGAGGCCGATTTCTCGGCGACCGGCCGGCTCGAGTCGGGGCATTTCGAGCATGCCAGTCTGCCGTTCGCGATCACCGATGTGGCGGCGGGCTTCACCGCCGATCGTGGCGGCCTCACCTGCGAGCGGCTGGAGGCCCACTCGGGATCGACGCTCCTCCGCGGGTCGGGCCGCATCGCCGGCTGGGACTCTGCCGCCGACTTCGACCTGGTCGTCGAGGCGGAACGGATGCTCGTGGGGCGACACTGGGAGGCCCTCCTGCCGCAGTCGGTCGCCGTGCACTGGAGCAAACTGCTGCCCGCCGGCGAGGTGGACGTGCAGGCGCACCTCCTTCGCCGCGCCGGAGTCATTCGGCCCGATGTCTCGCTCCGCTGCCGCAACGTCTCGCTCACCTACTATCGCTTTCCCTACCGAGTCGATCGCACCGTCGGCACGGTGACACTGAAGGATGAACTGCTCTCGATGCATCTGATCGGCGAGGCCGGCGGGCATCCCGTGCACGTGGAGGCGGCTGTGGGCACAGCCGCCGGCGGCCGCGGCTTCGTCGAAGTCCGCGGCGACGGGATGCGGATCGACGACGCGCTCCTGGCCGCTCTGCCGCCCAAGAGCGCCGACATCGTGCGGTCGCTTCGCGGTGCCGGCACCTTCGACTTCGTCTTCCGGCACAATCGCTCGCCCGAGTTTCCCACGGGGTTCGCCAACTCGCTCGGTATCCGGCTCACCCAGTGCTCGATGGCCTACGCGGGCTTTCCCTATCCGCTCGGGAATATCTCAGGCAGCATCCACATGGACCGGGGCAACTGGACGATTCGTGAGATCACCGGCTCGAACGACACCGGCGTGGTCCGCTGTTCCGGCGCCCTGCAGCGGATCGGCGAAGACGACGGCGAACTCACGCTGCAACTCGTCGGAAGCAACGTCGTCCTCGAGCGGGAACTCCGGGATGCGCTCCCTTCCGGCATGCGCCGCATCTGGGACGACATCGACCCCCGCGGCAATGCGGAGTTCACCGCTCAGGTACGGCATCGCGTCAAGGCGCGGCGAACCGAGGTGGAACTCGATGCGGCACCGCAGGGCGACACCGTCTCGATCGAGCCCGCCTGGTTTCCCTACCGGCTGGAACGGCTTCGCGGGCGGCTGCACTTGAAGGACGGGCGCCTGCGGTTCGAGGACGTGCGCGGCGCCCATGCACGGACGACCGTGTCGGCGGAGGGGACCTGCCGGTTTACACCCGATGGCGGCTGGCATGTCTCGTTCGAGCGGCTCGCCGCCGACCGCTTTCGGGCCGACCACGACGTGCTCCAGGCCCTGCCCGCGGGTTTGCAGCAGGCGGTCTCGGGCGTGCGGCTGCAGGGCATGCTCTCGGTCGACGGGGCGATCGACATCTATTCCACGGCGGCCACGATGGCCATGGGGCCGGGGGGGCGTCCTGAGCCGGTGCCTGGCCCCGCCGCTGCGGCATGGGACATGCAGCTCGACATGGAGCAGGCGGCCCTCGACGTTGGTCTGCCGCTCGAGCACGTGCATGGCGGCATCCGACTCCGTGGCCAGAGCGACGGCACGACCTGGCGAACCCTTGGCGACATCGCCATCGATAGCGCGATGTGGCGCGGAATGCAGCTGACCGGCGTGCGCGGACCGCTGGCGATGGATCCGGCCGGGGCGAGATTCGGCGCAACCGCCGCGGGCGATCCGCAGGCGGGATCGCGACGGCTCACGGCCCGTGTGGCGGATGGCACGCTCACGATCGACGGCACCGTCTCAGCCGGCGAGGCCGGTGGCTTCGCCGTCACCGCCGCGCTGGCCAATGCCGACCTTGGCCGGCTGGCGAGCGACATGAACGGTGGCGGTCATCACTACGGGGGCCGCGTGAACGGCGGCATCGAGGTCCGCGGCTCACGGGTGGGCTCGCATTCACTTGTGGGTCAGGGGCAGGTGAAGCTGAGCGACGCCGATATTTATGAACTCCCAGTCATGGTATCGCTGCTCAAGATCCTGCGGGTGAAGGTGCCCGATCGTAAAGCCTTCAGCAGCAGCGTGGTCGACTTTCGCGTCGAGGGGCCACATGCCTATCTCGACAACATCGAGCTCTCGGGAGACGCCATCAGTCTCGTGGGCAACGGCGAGGTCGACTTCGACTCGAACATCAACCTGATCCTGCGGCCGATCATGGGCGAAGCCCAGACCCAGCTCCCGGCGATGAAGCGGCTGCTGGGGGGAGCGAGTGGCCAGTTCGTCCTCGTTCACGTGGATGGCACGGTGGCTGAACCGCTTACGTCGACCGAGGCATTTCCCACGCTTGCGGCGGCGGTGCAACGGCTGCAGTCGCGTCGCCGACCCGACGGCAGCATGGCCATGTGGCGTGAGAATCAGCTGCCGCGGTGACCTGCGGGGGCGGGGCGAATCACCCCGGGTTGGTAGAGTAGGACGTTGGCGACGGTCGCCAGGCTGTCGTCCAGAAAGCGAGCGAGGGATCGGCCGATGAAGTTCGTCAAGATGCACGGTGCCGCCAACGACTACGTCTACGTCGACTGCTTTGCCGAGCAACCGCCCGCCAATCCGGCGGCCCTGGCTCCGCTCATCTCCGATCGGCACCGGGGTGTCGGCGGCGATGGCCTCGTGCTCGTGCTGCCGTCCGCAAAGGCAACGGCACGGATGCGGATGTTCAACGCGGACGGCAGCGAGTCTGAAATGTGCGGCAACGGCGTGCGCTGCGTTGCCCATCTGGTCGTGTCGCGGGGCCGGGCGCCGGAGGGGCCAGTGACCATCGAAACTGGCCGTGGCGTACTGACGCTGCACGTGTCGATGGCCGGGCCGCGCGTGTCGCACGTTCGGGTCGACATGGGCGAGCCACTGCTCGACGCCGCCGACATTCCCGTCACGGGCGTGGGCACCGGCCGGGTCGTTGACGCCCCATGCGCGGCGGTTGGCGGCGAGGAGCCCTGGTGGCGGGATTGTGGACTCGACCCACGGATGACGTGCGTGTCGATGGGCAACCCGCATGCCGTGTTCTTCTGCCGCGACGTCGATCGCGTGCCGCTCGAGTCGGTCGGTCCGCGAATCGAGACGCATGCGATGTTTCCACGCCGAGTGAACGTGCACTTCGTCGAGGTGCTGACCCGCGGCCATGTGAAGATGCGGACCTGGGAGCGGGGCAGTGGAATCACGATGGCCTGTGGCACAGGTGCGTCGGCGGTGTGTGTCGCCGGCGTGCTTGGCGGCCGAACCTACGGCACCATCGCGGCCGACCTGCCCGGCGGCAGGCTGGAACTTGAATGGGCACCCGGCGGGCATGTCTTCATGACGGGGCCGGCGGAAGAAGTCTTCGAAGGCACGTGGCGAGACAACTGAAGAGCGGACCGACGGGCCGGCGGCAGCACGTCAATCCAAATCCAATCACGATTCACGCACCGCGTTGATCCAGGGAAGGAAGACGATCCGTGAAGTTCAAGACGCCATTCGCGATCGGGAGCGTGTCGCTCGTGTCGACGGCGGCGATCCGGCGATTGATGGGCACCCTCGACTACAAGGTCGACTTCGGCGATCCCGATGCCGATCCCGTGAGCGGCAGCTACCGCGGCGCAAAGATTTATGTGTTTTGGCACGAGAACATTCTGATGCCGCTCTATCTCCGCGGCCACAGCAACATCTCGATGCTCCTGTCGCGGCACTGGGATGCCAACGTGCTCGATCGTGTGGCACGGATGATGGGATTCGGCGTGGTACGGGGCAGCACCTTTCACGGTGGCTCGGCGGCGCTACGAGAGTTGGCCCAGCGGGCCGCGGCGGGGAACCTCACGATCACGCCCGACGGTCCTCGTGGCCCCAAGCGGCGACTCGCCCCGGGCTGCGTCTTTCTGGCCAGCACGCTCGGCATACCGATCGTCGCCATGGGCATGGGTTACGACCGTCCCTGGCGGCTCGGCACCTGGGATCGCTTCGCCGTGCCACGCCCCTGGTCGCGGGCGCGAGGTGTGGTCAGCCGCCCGATCGCCATTCCGCCGAACCTCGACAGGGATGGCATCGAACGGCATCGCCTCGGCGTCGAGCGACTCCTCGTGCATCTCTCCGACGAGGCCGAATCGTGGGCCATGGCTGGCACCCGGCGGGAGGGCCAGCAGGCCGTCCGGAAGCAGCCGTCGCGGGTCGCGGCGTGGGCCGCAGGCATGAAGGGCCCGGATGGCGTGAGCATCGAGTCGGAATGCTCCCGGTTGGGGCTCGTGCCCGAGGAAGCCCCCGATCGTGAAATCGGGGGCATGCGGATCGCGTCGTGAAAGCCGACCGGCCGCTGGTTCCCGTACAAGCCGACTGGCCGTGAGGCCGCGGGGAGCCCTGACGCGCGGCTCGGGACTGCCCATGCCCCGTCGCCGGACGTTCGTTGCGCCCATCCTGGGCTCCACTCACTCGGATGCCGCCGGCGCTTCGCCATCCTGGCTGCGCTTGGCGGCATACGCCGGCTCGCGGGGCACGGGCAGTCCCTCGCTGAGTTCCGACCCTGCGTTCGTGCAGGCTGCTGAATCTATCGCCTACTGCGACAGTCGATCGAGACGCCGCTCGAGCACGTCGAGCAGGGAGCGGAGTCGCAGCGTTTCCCGACGGAGCTCTCGGACTTCGGGATCGTCGGCCGGGACGGGGCGTTGGGCGAGTCTCCCGGGTGCCGTCGATCCAGCTGGTCCGGCTGGTCCGGCTGGTCCGGCCTCGAAGGTCGGCGCGGTGACGGGCTGCAGCGCATCGTCACCGACAAGAGCTTGCTCGAGCGGGAGTTCGAGCGACTGGAGCACGACGTCGGCACGCTTTTCGGCGCCGCCAGGAAGCACATAGAGCAGCGATACCGGGCGATCGATCGGACCGGCGCTGACGAGTTGCGTCAGTTCCTGCGGCGACCGCACGGGTCGATCGCCAAGCGACACGATCACACTCCCCGGAGGAATGCCGGCCTTTGACGCGGGGAGATCGCCGACAACGCCGATCACGTATGCCCCAGCGGCCTGTGGAAGACGGAAGCGTGTCTGGATGCCTGGATCGATCGGTACGGTGCGTACGCCCAGTGCCGTGCGACCTCGGGAAGCGGACGCCGTGGCGGGCTGCGCGGCGACGGGTTGGGGCAAGGCCGATGGCCTGGCGGCCGGAGCGGGCAAGGCGGGCGCAGGGTGAGCGATTTCGGTCGGCGGTGCCGGTCGTGGGGGCGGATCCGACGGCCTGGCCGGTGGCCCAACCAGAACCGACGCCGTGGCCGGGGGCGGTGCAAGGGCGGCGTCAGCGGTTCCGGCCGGGATCTTCGCCGCTTCAGGCGGCACAGCCGCGGCCGGGATCGACACCGAAGGCAGTACGGCCAAGGGGTGGAGTGGCTGTACCGGCGGGAGAGATCCTTCGGCTCCAGCCTGCTGCCGCTCACGAACCGCGGCAACGGTGGGCCGCGGCACCGCGGAGAGGACTACGTCGCTCACCTGATCGGATCGGGCGACTGAGAGCCGCACATTCTGGCCCGCAGCGATCGAGGTCAGGGCCTGGGATACCTCGTCGCCATTCTGCAGGGGAGTGCCATTGATCGACCGCAGTTCATCGCCGGGAAGGATGCCGACCGCCGCCGCCGGCCCCGTTGGCACAACCTCGACAATCGACCACCGCCCAGGCACCTTTGATTCTGCGACCGCCATTCCGAGCCAGCCAGCCACGGGCGTGGGGACAGCCGTCAGCCCTGCAGACGGCACGGCCGCCAACGGCACGGTCGTCGATGTCGATGGTGACTGGCTGGCCGGAGCACCGTCGTTCGGAGCGGTCGGTGCGGCGAAGGGCAGGGCGATCGGCTCGCCAATCGAGATGTCACCAGGCTGGAACGCCACCGGAGGGCGTGGCGCTAGCTCGTCGGCTGCAGTCACCGCGCCAGCCCAGCAGGCAAGCAGCAGAGTTGTCGTCGTGGCGACGATACGGCATGCGTCCTGCATGAGAAATCCAACAACAACGGGGAAGTCATTTCCTGGCGCGTGGCTGAGAACACCGCGGCCGAGGACGCAGTATACGCGATCGAGGACGCTCCGGGAGCCGTCGGTCGTCGCGGCATGCAGAGGGCACAAAACCACATTTTCAGGCTTTTTGCCCGCGGCTGCGAACCGCCGCCGCCCTCGTTGGCAGATGCCGGGCGGCACGTGAACAAGTTGTGCACGATCATGAACACGTGAACGGATGAATGGCGGCGTGTCGACCTCTGGCGGAATCTGCGAGGCGTCGCCGCTGCATCGCAACGATGTTTCCCATGCCGTGCTGGCATGGTTTGACAGCACTGCGAGCACTCCTATACTCGCGCCGCGTCGATGAGTCATCGCGATCCGCCGGCGCAACACACGGATGAACAGAGTTTTGGGACCTGCCAAGAGCCCGAAACAGGAAGGACCCATGGGGAACGCACCCGACGTCGCTGCTGCCGCCGAATTGCCCGGTGACGAGGCGACCGCCGCACGTGTTCTGACGGCTTTTCGCAGCCGTATCGGCGATGATCGGTTCGCCGTCTGGTTCGGCGGTGCGGCGCAGGTCGCCGTGGCGGCAGGCAGCCGCTCTGCAGGCCGTCGTGGTGGAGTCAGCGTGTGTGTCCGTGTCGGGAGCGGCTTCACCCACGAGTGG
>JAUMAF010000044.1:0-7626 GCA_032117045.1 Pirellulales bacterium
GATGGCAACCGGCTCATCTGCGTGGTGGGCACCGACGTGGCCCATGCGGCCGCCTTCGACCTCCAGACGGGCAAGGAGATCTGGCGCACGGGCACAGCCCCCGAGCAGGGCTACGTGCCGCCGTCGATCATCGAGGCGGCAGGCGTGCGGCAACTCGTGTTCGGAAAGCCCGACGGCATCTACGCGGTCGAGCCCGGGACGGGCGAGTTGCTCTGGGAAACTCCCTACAACGCCGACAACGGCTCGATCATCATGACGCCGGTCCGCATCGGCGACTTCCTCTACGTGGGCGGCTATCAGGGCAAGAACCTGATGCTGAAGCTCAAGGCCGACGTGCCCGGCGTGGAGGTCGTCTGGCGGAACAAGCCGAAGCAGGCGATCTCGGCGGTCAACGTCCAGCCCTTCGTGGCCGACGGCCTCGTCTACGGCTTTCACGAAAACGGTGAACTACGGGCCATGCGGGTGCCCGATGGCGACTTTGCCTGGAAGGGGGGCGGGCCGCTGGGCGAGCGGCCGCAGGGGTCCGGCACGGCCTTCATCACGAAGCAGAGCGATGCCAAGCGGGGCGACCGCTTCTTTCTCTTCACCGAGACGGGCGACCTCGTGATCGCGAAACTCACGCCGCAGGGCTACGAGGAGCTTTCGCGAACGCATCTGCTCGAACCGACGAACGTCGCCTTCGGCCGGCCGGTGGTCTGGTGCAGTCCGGCCTACGCCAACAGATCGATCGTGGTCCGCAACGACGCCGAAATCATTCGCGTCTCGCTGGCGGAGTGATCCATTCGGCACGCGACCTCAGGAACGGCATCATGCGAGAATCTGCAAATCGACGGGCGTTCGTGCTTCTCCTTTCCATGGCGGCGCTGGCCCCGGCCCGGGCTGACTGGCCCCACTGGCGGGGCGACGGCGGCAACGGCGTGTCGCTCACGGCCACACCGCCGGTTGAGTTCGGCCCCGACCGCAACCTCCGCTGGAAGGCGGAGATCCCCGGCCGTGGGTCGTCATCGCCGGCGATCGTGGGCGAACGCGTGTTCGTGACGTCGGCCATGCCCGTCGAGGGCGAGGCGGATGTGTTCGACTTCCGGCTCTTCTGCTTCGACCGCGAGACCGGCCGTGAGATCTGGTCGCAGTCGTGCGTGAAGGCAACGCCGCACGAGGGCACCCACGAGACCAATGGCTTTGCCTCTGCCTCGCCCTGCACCGACGGAGAGCGGGTCTACGCCCACTTCGGCTCCCGCGGTCTGCACGCCTTCACCGTGACCGGCGACCACCTCTGGAGCCGGGACTTCGGCGACATGATCATCCGCAACGGATTCGGCGAGGGTTCGTCGCCCACGCTCGCCGGCGAGATGATCGTCGTGCCCTGGGACCACGAGGGTCCGTCGATGCTCTTCGCGGTCGACAAACTGACGGGCGAAACCGTCTGGGAAACTCCCCGCGACGAGCCCACCTGCTGGGCCACGCCGCTCGTCGTCGCGGATGCCGGCGGCACGACGCAGGTGGTGATGAACGGTCAAACCGCGGCCCGGGGCTACGACCTGGCGACGGGCAAGGAGTTGTGGCGGTGCGGCGGCCAGACGCAGCGGCCATGTGCCTCCGCGGTGGCGGCCGGCGGAAAGGCGTTCATCGGCAGTGGGTTTCGCGGCTCGTTCTTCGGGGCCTTCGATCTCGGCGGGCGGGGCGACCTCGCCGCCGGCCCACACGTTGTGTGGACGAAGCATGCCGGCACGCCCGACGTCGCCTCCCCCCTGCTCTCCGGCGGACGGCTCTCCTACTACAAGGAGAAGACGGGCCTCCTAACCTGCATCGACGCCGCCACGGGATCACCGCATTACGAGACCATCCGCATTCCCGGCGTGGGCCGCACCTATGCGTCGCCGGTCGCGGCCGGCGGCCATGTGTACCTGGCCGATCGCAGCGGCCGGATCACCGTGATCGAAGACGGCCCGCGGCTCAACGTCGTGGCCGAGAACGACGTGGGCGAGGGGGTCGACGCCACCCCGGCCCCGGCGGGCGATTCGCTGATCGTCCGCGGCGAGCGGCACCTGTTCCGATTCGCGCGGCCGTAAGGCTCGGCGAGCGCTCAGCACGTCGTCAGCGTCACCGTCGCCGTCACGGGGCCCTGCGCGGTCTTCACCCGCTTGCCGGCCTGGTCATAGAGCCCGAACGCCAGCGTGTAGGTGTTGCCCGCCACCGGCAGCGTGTTTTTCAGCGACACGATCGCCTGACCGTTCATGAACGAGACCGGCACGGCCGTGCCTGCCGCCAGGCCCGGCAGGGCCTTGGTGCCGGCGGGCTGCGACAACACCCTCACCGTCCATCCGTCGGTCCCGAACGCAGGAAACATCGCCTGGGTCGTCGAGTCCTGGGCCATCATCTGCAGCGCGACCGGGAGCGAGGCGACGCCGCCGGCGACGACCTGCTGCGGCAGCGGGGCAGGCACGAGCCCGACAACCTTGCTGGTGGACGTGCCGAACCTCGCGTTTCCGACGTTGCCCCACCGGAACCCGGTGAGCCTGAGCATATTCAAATAGCCATTGAGCGCCGGCGTGCCGTTCGCGGTGTAGGTGGACGACATCGCTCCCTGGTCGTCGTATCCATAACCGTATGCCAGTCCGTTGGACCCGATCTGGTGCTGGAACTTCGCGTAGAGATCGCTCGTCGTGCCCGGAGCGAAGTACGTCACCGGGCTGGCCGGGGTCCCCGTGAGCCCGGTGTCGAGAAACACAACCGTCTGGGCCCCGGGCTGAAACGTCACGTTGGTCGCGATTCGTTTCCAGGCGAGGGACTGCCCCGGCGAGCCCTTGGCGCGGTAGACGTTGAACGAATCGTAGGCCTGTGAGCCCGTCGGTGCCGTAGACCACGTAAGCTTGACGGCCTTGCCGCTTTGGGGCGTGAGGCTCGTCACGACTCCGTAGACCGTCTCCACGCCGTTGCACACCCCGGTGACCGTCCAGGTGTGCGGCACCAGTTTGCCGCTCGACCAGTTGCCGGCCTGCTTCGCCACCGTCGCGGCCGCGCTGAACTGGGGCGGATTGGCCCAGGCATCCGGCGCGACGGCGAAGTTCGTGGCGAGGCCACGGTCGAAGGCCGTGGCGATCGAGTTCTGCAGGTCTTTCCAGGGCTGCGCCGTCCCGATGCCTGCGGCATCGGCGGGCCCACCGTCACCGGCCGCCCCGCACGCCGAGAAGATCTGGTAGCCAGCCGAGAAGCTGAGGTTGCTCGTCGTCTGCATCCAGGTGTTCTTCGTCAGGTACGGGCTCGCCGGATCGAGGAACACGAACTGGTTGTTCGAGTCCTGGTCGTCCGTGAGCACGAGCCCGCGACCGTACCACGTCAACGTGCTCGTCCCCGAGGCGGCGGTGCTCGCATAGTTCAGGGTCTTCCCCGCGACGCCGGCGTCCAGGGTGGTGCCCTTCCATGTGATCCCGTCACGACGGATCACGAAGTCGTTCGTCTCGTAATGCTTGAAGAACTGGTGCAACGCATCGTTGAAGTAGCCACTCAGGAGCGAGTAGGTCGCGTTCGACGACGGCAGGTCCGCCGGCGCGACGTCCTTCCAGATGCCGCTGCCGTCGTCGAGATAGCTCAGCGACATCACCGGCACGGAGAGTTTCTGCACGCTGCTGTCCGGGATGGGCTGGGCCGCGACCTTGGCTTGCGTGTACCCCGCCTGCCGATAGACGTTGTACGACACCGCCGTGGACTGGACGCCCCCCGGAAAGGAGCCCCACGTCACCAGGATCGAATGATTCCCGGGATCGAGCGTCTGGAAAAAGGTATTGGCGAGGGGGGAGGTGTTGGGCGAGGTGGGTGTTTGGCCCGTGCCAAAGAGCTTCGTCTCGCCACCGCCATCGCCGACCGCCGTCACCCAGTAGAAATAGCCCGTGGCGGCGGCATCGGGAGGCAGAACGGGCGGCTGGAGGTTTCCACCGGCGAGTTCGCTCGTCGTGGGCTTGATGCCCGGCTGATTCTCGACGGCGTTCAGGTAGCTCTTCGGCGCCAGGATCTGTGTCGTGCCGGCTGCCGAGATCAAGGGCGTAAACGCGTTTGCATGCGGATTGGTCGATTGCTTCAGGACGTTCGCGAACTGGTTGATCGCACCCTGCCGCGTCCCGCCGGCAACGCCGAGGTTCGTGACGGGGAACGGTGCGGCGGGGAATGGCGTGGCCTGGAGCGACATCCCGAACTGATCCACGAACGAGAGATCGACGACCGTGCTGGGGGCCGAATAGTTCGTCGTGGCGAGGCCCGACACGTTCAACTCGGTGAGACCGTAGGTCAGCCCCGGGTTGTCGCTGACCGTGGGCGATCCAGCCAGTCCACCGACGGCCGTGATGGACGGGAAGGCCCCGAGCGACAGAACCGCACCGGCCGAGACGTTGCTGTATCCCTGTGAGTACAGCAGGTTTTCGTAGTTCACGGTGGCCGTGAGATAGCCGTTGGCGTCTTTCGTCTTGGTGAACGAGAGTGGCTGATACTTACTCGCGTCGATCACGTTCTTTCCGGTGATCATGCTCGTACCGAGTTCCCACGTGCCTCGATTCTGCCCCGCCGTGCCGGGCTGGGTGACCTGCATGATCAGTGGCGCATAGTTCTGCAGCGTTCCGGTGCGGTCGCCCTGCTGGGAATAGGCCACGAAGTAGATCGGCCCGGAGTTCACCACCGCCGGCTGGAGTTTGATTTTGATTCTCGTGGAGGCTGCCTTGAAGAAGGTGAACTGGTTGGTGAAGCCTCCCGCGTTGTTGCTGGGACCGAACGACGGGACACCCTTTTGGGGCGGCACCACGTTGACGGCCACGGTGGTGTCGGTGCTCCACTTCTGGCCGACGCTCGGCAGCGGCAGCGACACCTGCGTGCCAGCGGCGTTCACCGTCACGCTCGACGCGGGCACGGTGAACGTCTTCGGCGGGCTGCCGTAATCGACGAACTGCACCGACGAACCCGCGACGAAGCCAGTCCCGTCGATGACGAGCGTCCCGCCCCCGGCGAGCGGCCCGTTTTGCGCCTGCAACGGCCCGCGGGTCTTGTGTTGGGCATCCGTATACGTCAGCGACGTCACCTGCGCCTGCTGCACGAACGTGAACGTGTTCGATGGCGTGATTGTCTGAGACGAGGTCGGTGCGTTCGCGACGCTCACGACGACGGCGGTCGCGACAGGCAGTGGGGGAAGGCTCAGAGCGGGCATGGTGACGGTGATCGTGGCGCTGGTCGGCGTGCCGCCGGGCGCGACCGTGATCTGCCCCGTGCCGCCCACGTTCGTGGTGGGGTTGTTGGTCCAGAAATTGACGGCCTGGACCAACAGTGTGCCGCTGCCATCGACGAAGCCGCTGCCGCTGACCGTGATGGCATAGCCTCCCGCCACTCCACCCGCGGCTTGCCCGCTCGGCCCCTTCACCGACGTGACGACCGGAGCCGCCGCGGTCGTCGAAACCCGCGCGGCGGCGATCGTGGACGCGACAAAGGAAACGACCTGGGTCCCGGATCCATCATCCGGGGCAGCGAAGCCGACCGGCTGAAGCGTCAGCCACGCGTCGGCGAACGGCCCCCCATTCGCCGACAGCGCGAGTCGGGCATCGAGTCGCTCGACGCCGAGCACGGCCCGAGCATTGCGGATTCGACGCTGGGGCTTCCCCCGGGGACGACGTTGATCGCGAGCCATGATGCCCGCCTTTCCAGCGCGAGGGAATGGAAGGAAACACAGGCCCATCGGGAGCGGCGGACCCCGGCCCCTCTCACGTTGGTCTACCCGCCACAGTCGTCCGCGTCAAAAAATGCGTCGTCGAGTCCCACGCGTCGCACGCCTAGCCGCACCTCGGCAGGGCCCGCGCGATTCGCGCGAGCGACCGCTCGCGGCCGAGGATCGCCAGGCAGTCGTAAAGTCCGGGCCCCACCGTCTTGCCCGTCACCGCCACGCGGACGGCATGCACGAGGTCGCCCGCCTTCACGCCCGCCGCCTCCACCACCTGCTTGAGCGCGGCCTCGAGCGCCGCCGGCTCGAACGGCTCCGCGGCCTCGACCGCCTGTGCGTAGGCCTTGAGCAGGTCGCCCGCGCCCGGCTTCGCAAGCCGCTGCTTCACGGCCGCCTCGTCCATCGGCGGCTCGTCCATGAGGAAGAAGTCGGCGTAGCCGAGAATGTCGCCGGCCACCTTGAGCCGGTCGCCCGAGGCCTCGATCACCTTCCGCACCGTCGCCACGGCCTCAGTCGGCGGCGGATCGGCCACGAGCTGCGCCTTCACGAGGAAGGGCAGCATGAGGGCGAGCTTCTCGTCGGTCGACCGCTCTGCCATGTAGTGGTCCTGCACCGCCCAGAGCTTCTTGGGGTCGAAGCTCGCCGGCGAGGAGTTGATCCGGTCCAGCGTGAAGTGCTGGATCAGTTCTTCGCGTGAGAAAAACTCCGTCTTGTCGTCGTACGACCAGCCGAGCAGCGCGAGGTAGTTGTCGATCGCCCACGGCAGGTAGCCGACCTCGCGGTAGAAGTCGACGATCACCGGATTGAAGGTGTCGGCCTCGGCCTTCAGGCCCACGCGGTCGGCGATCTTCATGCCGTGGTCCATCACCTGCTTGAAGTCGGCGTTCTTGAGATACTGCGCAAGCTTCCGCTTGGAGAGTTTCGTGCGGCTGCCTGGTTCGGCGACGAGCGGCAGATGCGCGTAGGCCGGCAGGGCATAGCCGAGCGACAGCGCGATGAATGCCTGCCGGGGCGTATTGGAGAGATGCTCCTCGGCCCGGATCACGTGCGTGATCGCGAGGTCGTGGTCGTCCACCACGCTCGCGAGGTGGTAGAGGCAAGAGCCGTCGGCCCGCTGGATGACATGATCCTGCTCCCGCTCCCAGGCAAACTCCACCCGCCCGCGAACGGCGTCCTCGATCACGAGCGAACCTTCGCGGGGCATCTTCAGCCGCACGACGCTCTGCCTGCCCTCGGCGGCCCACGTCGCCGCCGTCGCATCGTCGAAGGCGGCGAATCGCCGACTGTAGAGGAAGGGCTTGCCGGCGGCCTGGGCGGCCTTCCGCTCCTGGTCGAGTTCCTCAGGGCGGGCGAAGTCGCGGTAAGCATGGCCCGCGGCCAGCAGCCTGTCGGCGGCGGCGCGATGGCCCGCGGCCCGCTGCGACTGGAAGTAGGGCGCATGCGGACCGCCCACGCCAGGCCCTTCGTCCCAGTCGATTCCCAGCCACTGCAGGCCGTCGAGGATCGGCTGCAACGCCTCGTCGACGTTTCGCTCAGCGTCGGTGTCGTCGATCCGCAGGATGAACTGCCCGCCGTGTCGCCGCGCGAAGAGCCAGTTGAACAGCGCGGTGCGAACGCCGCCGATGTGGAGGTAGCCGGTGGGGCTGGGCGCAAAACGGGTGCGGACGGTCATGGTCTGTGCCTCTCGGAGACGGGGGCTCGCGGCCCGTTGTCCCGCACGCCGGTCGCCCCCGTCAATCGTGTCGCGATCAGGCGGCGGCTCCGTTCATGCGGGCCAGTTTCCGGAGCCGCTTCCGCTCGGCCTTCGAGAGGTGCCGCGTGTCGTCTTCCGATCCATCGGTGTAGACCGTGTCGCCCTCGTCGCCAGACACCTCGGCCGTGTCATAGGCGGGCGACTCGTCGTCTTCTTCTCGCTCGGTCACACGAGCCGCGGA
>JAUMAF010000045.1:0-6915 GCA_032117045.1 Pirellulales bacterium
TTCTCGCCCTCCCATGGGGCGAGCTTCACCTCGCGGCGGTGGACGACCACGCCAGCGGGATCGCGGACCTCGATCGCGACCGCGAGTTCGTCGGTGAGCTGCTCGGGGTTGCGCAGCCGGCCGCGGACGACGACGCTCCCCGTGCCGTTGGCGAGCGAAGGAATCACGTGCAGCCGCTCCAGCGACACCGCCGGCACGTGCACGAGAGAAACGTGCCGGTAGAGGCCGCCGTAGCGGTTGAAGTCACTGAGATCGGAGGGGATCACCTCGGCGTCGCGGGAGTTGTCACATCGCACGGCGAGCGGCACCTTCCCCTGGCACGACTCGTCGGCCAGCGCACGGGCCGCGGCGGCGGTGATGTCGAGCGTCCACTCGTCGTAGCCCCCGACGTGGCCGCCGACCTCGTCGAGGTGCACGAAGACCTTCGTCGATTGGCCGGCACCGTCGAAATGAAGGAGCGTGCGGCCACGGGGAAATGGATTCTTCGACTCGAGCCTCGTGCGGTACCAGCCGGGGCCTTGGAAAGAACGCTCGTCGGGATCGACGGCGTCACGGGCGTTGAAGCAGTGGGGCAGCGTGACCTTCGCCCAGGCGACGTTGTCGCTCGCCTTGTCGCCCCGCCAGACCTCCCACACGCTGCCGAGCGTGCCCCGGTGGTGCTCCCAGCCGTCGGCGAGCCGCTGCTGCGGCTGCTCGGCCGCCGCCGCGGGAGAGTGCAGGGTCGGCCAGGCCGTGGCGACGGCCAGTGCCAGCAGCCATCCACCGGCGCGATCGATCGAGGTCATGCGTCTCACTCTCCGCCTCTGCCTTTCCCAAGGTTACTCATCGACGAACGTCAGCCGGACCCAGCCGTCCCTGTCACCCGCCACTCCGGCGACGAGCGCCGCATACGAGGGATCGCGGTAGACGATCCCCGCCCGCAGCAGGATCGTGGCGAAATCGGCCTGCTCGAGCGGTTTGATCTGCTCATGCGGCCAGCGGTGCGGTGCCGACACGTAGGGCACGAGGAAGTCGATGGCCCGGCGGAGCGACCGGCCGTCCGGCGTCTCGTAACGCCAGAGATCGACGTCCACGTGCTCTGCCAGCGTGGCGAGACGGCACAGCGCCTGGAGGTTGAACGCCGAATAGCCGAGCGAGTTTGTCCGCACCAGTTCATGCGGCTGGCTCCCATCGGGCTCGATCTGCGGAGCGATCCGCCGCGGCCCCGCCTCCTCGAGCACGCCGACCGCCAGATCCCGGCGGCCCGTCGCCAGGGCCAGCTGCACGAGCTGCACGTCGAAGAAGGTGCCGTGGTTGTTGGCGGCGGCCCGCTCGCGATGGCCCGGTTCGCTCTCCAGGAGCCAGTCGACATAGGCGTTGGCCCACGAGGCGATGGTTGACTGCTCGTCGGTCGAGAGTATCCTCGCGTCGGCGATCAGCGCTACCGCGTCGATCGCCTTGGCCATGTCGCGGCCCTCGATGACGCCGGCACCACGACCCTCGTTGGTGCCGCGAACCGCCTGGGCATAGCGGAGGTGGGGATTCATCCGCGTCGCTTCATCGACAAACCAGACTCGGGCGAAGGACGCGGCCTTGACCGCGTACCGCTCGCGGCCGGTGAACTGCCAGGCGAGCCCGAGCGTTTCCATGGCCGAGCCCAGGAGGCCCGCCCGGTCACGGTCGGTGAACCGCCCGTCAGCCGCCTCGGGATTCCGTCGGCCGTCGCGGCGAACGTAGGGCAAGCCGTCAGGGGTGGACCGGTCGGGCCAGTAGTAGGGGGCAAGGCTCGCGTAGTCGTGCGGATCGCCGCTCGGCGCCGGCTGATCCTTGGCCGTCACGGTGGGCGGTCGCACGTCGAGCAGGTTGTCGGCCTCTTCGACGAGCGTTCTCACCGCGGCACGAATATCGGGATCGCCTGCCGCCAGCCTTCGCTTTGCCTCCGCCAGCGATCCGGGCCGGGCGGCGTGATACACCGGCTCTGCCGCCCCGATCGAGCCGAGGCCGAGCGCGGTGACCGCGAAAAGCGGAATCAGCATCCTCATGACGCGGGCTGAGCCTTGCGGCCCGACGTGGCCGCCTTTGCAGACGGGGGCCCAGGCGGCGGCAGATGCCTGGAGAGCCGGTCGATCTCCGACTTGAACTCCGGGGCGCCGGCCAGGTTGCGGGTCTCCGTCGGATCGTTGGCTTCGTCGTAGAGTTCCGTGGCCACCACGCGGTCGCTGCCGTCCTGTCGCCAGACGGTCAGCCGCCAGCGGTCGTCGCGGATGCTGTAGCCCATCAGCGGCGTGCCAGCGCCCTTTCCCGCGCCCCGCGGATACTGGCTGATCGCCACCGGCTTCACGCTGCCCGAGGGTTCGCGAAGCAGCGGCACGAGGCTGGTGCCGGCCAGGCCCGTGGCGGAGGGTAGCCCGCAGGCGTCGGTCAGCGTGGGGTAGACGTCCACGAACTCGACCACCGCGGAAGCCGTCCTTCCCGCAGCGCATCCCGGGGCCGCGATGATCAGCGGCACCCGCGTGGCCAGTTCGAAGTTGGTGTGTTTGTGCCAGAGCCCATGGTCGCCGAGCTGCCAGCCATGGTCGCCCCAGAGTACGACGACCGTATTCTCGGCGAGTCCCTCCCGGTCGAGCGCGTCGAGCAGTCGTCCGATCTGGGCGTCGACGTAACTGATGCAGGCGTGGTAGCCGTGCCTGAGGTCCTTGGCGAGGTCGGACGGGATCGGGTCGTCCTCCGGGATGCCGACATAGCTGTGCAGTTCGCCGTTGACATGGCCGGCGAATGCCGGTGCGCCCTCCGGCAGGTGATCGATCGCCGGCCCGGGAATCTTCTTTGGGTCGTGCAGGTCCCAGTACTTCCGGGGCGCGACGAACGGCAGATGGGGCTTCACGAAGCCGACCGCAAGAAAAAACGGGTTGCCCGCCTGCTTCAACGCGGCCAGCCGCCGGACCGCCTCCGCGGCCGTGGCCCCGTCGGGAAGTTCATCATCGGGCTTGTCGCTCACCACGAACGCCCGTCCTTTGCCGCGGTCGTTCTGATGTTCGTCGGCGGGATATTCCTCCACGCCGTCCTCCCGACGGGTCGTGACGCGATTCGTCCAGTCGGCGGGATCGGTGTCGACCGTGCGGCCAGTCGGGTACCAGTGGGGCTCGCTCCACGAGCGACCGTCCTCGTAGTTGCCGTGATAGATCTTGCCGAGGCCGGCGCAGTGGTAGCCGTTCGCCTTGAAGTGCTGCGGGAGGGTGACGCAGTCGGGCAGCGCCTCACGGAAATGGGTCTTGAGGTCCCAGACTCGCGTCGTGTCGGGCCGCAGGCCCGTCATCAGCGACGTCCGCGACGGACTGCAGACGGCCTGCTGGCAATAGGCATGCCCAAACACGACGCCGCGGGCCGCGAGCCGGTCGATGTGAGGCGTCTTGGCGACCGTGCTGCCGTAGCAGCCGAGGTCGGGCCGCAGGTCGTCCACCGCGATCATCAGCACGTTGAGTGGGCGGCGCGACTCCGCTTCGTTTGCGGCGGGTGAGCGGATCGCGGCGGCGGTCGCCAGCAGGCAGACGAGTCCCCGCACCAATGTTCGTTGAAGAAGCATGCACCACCCCCGGAGTCGATCGAGCCCACGGTTATCCGTTTCGTGAACCGAGTATCCCATCGCCGGAAGAGAATGACAACAACGGAGACACCAGTCGCCGGGGAGTTTGCAGCGCGTGTATGCCCCGCGCCGGCCGTCGAAACTTTGTACCGCGGCTACCGCGGCGGTGCGCGGTTGCCGGGTCCTTTTCGGATGCGTCGCTCGCGGTAGAGTCAAGGGTTGGGATGCCGGGGAGCATCCCGATCGCCAACGTCACACCTCAGGGATCGCCATGCCTACGTTTCGCTCCTCGAACGGTGGTTCGTTCATCTGGTTCGCAGCAGTGGCCGTGCTGGCGAGCGTCGCCGGACATGCCGAGGTCCTCGCGGCGACTGCCGGTGACTCGCGGCCCAACATCATCGTGATCCTCGCCGACGACCTCGGCATCGGCACCGTGGGCTGCTACGGATCGGACAACTTCCACACGCCGAACATCGACGCGCTCGCCACGGGCGGGATCCGGTTCGCGACCTGCTACAGCGCGCCCAACTGCGGCCCCTCGCGGGCGCTGATGATGACCGGCCGCTACGGCTTCCGCACCGGGATGACGGGAAACGACAAGCCTGCGGTCGCGATGCTTGAGGCTGGCCGGGAGACGGAGCCGACCATACCGAAGGTGCTCAAGGCCCGCGGCTATGCGACCGCCAGCGCCGGCAAGTGGAGCCAGATCCCCCTGCAGCCGTCCGACTGGGGCTTCGACGAATACATCCGCACCAAGGGGAGCGGGGCCTACTGGCCCACGCCCGAGCGGAATACCTACATGCTCAACGGCGAGGAGAGGGACTGGCCAGAGGGGCAGTACATGCCCGACATCAGCGAGCGGTTCGTGTTCGATTTCATCGACCGCCACAAGGGCGGGCCCTTCTACGTCCACTACTCGCTGGCCCACATTCACACGGATATTTTACCCACGCCCGACAGCCCGCCGGGGAGCACCGACCTGTTCTCCGACAACGTCGCCTCCATGGACAAACTGGTCGGCCGGCTGATGGCCGAACTCGACCGGCAGGAGCTTCGCGAGCAGACGCTCGTGATCTTCACCGGCGACAACGGCACTTACGGAAACGAAGCCCCTCGTTCCACGATCGGCGGCCGTGAACTCTGTGGAGCCAAGGGGACGCTCCTCGAGGGTGGCAGCCGCGTGCCGCTGGTCGCCTCCTGGCCCGGGCACATCCCGGCCGGCCGGGTCTGCGACGACCTCACCGAACTCGTGGACTTCCTCCCCACGCTGGCAGATGTTGCCGGCGCCGAGGTTTCGCCTGACCTCGTGATCGACGGCCGCAGTTTTGCGCCGCAGCTGCTGGGGCAGCGCGGCACGCCCAGGGAGTGGGTATACGTGATGCTCGGACGGCACTGGTACGTCCGCGACGCGGGCTGGAAGCTGACCGACACGGGCGACCTGTTCGACATGCGCGACGCGCCCTTCGCTGAACGCGAAGCCGCGGCCGGCGTTGATGCCGACGCGGCCCGTCACCGTCTCAGTGCAGTGCTCGCCCAACTCGATCCCGCGTCCGGCAAGCTTGGCGACGAGTCGGGCAAGCACGCGAAGAAGTCACGTTGACCGTCATAAGCATCCGTTTGCCCACCGATCCGTTGACCGCTTAGCCCTCGAACTGGCGAAGCGCCTCGAGCGCCGCGAGCGCACGATCGAGGCCGCCCAGCCGCCCGACGGCCTTTTTCGCGGCCACCAGATCCTCGACCGAGATCTTCGACTTGGACTTCCCCCCCTTGCTGGCCGCGGCGGCTGCCGCCGCGAGGTCGCCGCTCTTGCGCCGCTTGCGGGGCCGGAAGCCCATCCGCTTGAGCACCATGCTCACCTGCGGCGACGACACCGTGATGCCCTGCTTCTTGAGGATCGCGATGATGGCGACGGGCCTGGGCTTCTCGCCCTTGGCTTTCATCGACGAGGCGATCTTACGGATCTCTGCCGACTTGTTGATCTCTTTGGAGAGCTTCTTCTCGGTGACTTTTTCAACCATCACGGGCGGACCTGCTTTCGGGTTGCATTTCGTATTACAATGTGGCCATTGGTCGACTTGACAGAATAATAAGTGCCTCGCGTCGCTGACGCAAGAGTTGTGACTTTCGCTCCAGACCATGCCCCCATGCCCCTGGCAGTGAGTCCTGAGGGATGTGGCCCGAGCGTCGTGCGACTGATGGCGTGCCGCATTGATGCGCCGGCGGTGGGCATGCTCGGCGCCGGGGATTTTGCTACAGGATGCTCGGCTGGCCGACTGCGAATCACTCGTGAGTCGCAAACATTCCCGGCTTCTGCGCGTGCCCCCGACCGGCTCCTCAGCATCGGGAGCCGCCGCCTCGGCAGCAAGACAGCAGCATCTGGAGGATGCTGACCAATAGCCAAGAGACACCTCGGCTGTCCCTTCGGCTGCCATCAGCCTGCAACGGCCACGATGGCGTTGCAGGCGTGAAACAAGGTCACTCCTGCAGATTAAAGAGCCGCCGAAGAGCGTCGAGGAGGCCGTGCGGCGGGCCGGAATGGCTCTCGTTGCGGAGCGACGTCAGCGGTGAGTGCAGCATCTTCGCCGCGTAGCGGTCGAAGGCCTGACGGATTTCGGCCCGATCGCTGTCCCGGAGATGTGCGAGCCGGCGAAAGAGGCGATCGAGTTCGGCCTCGCCCGTCTCGGTCCAGCCCGCCCGCAGTTGCTCGATCACCGGCGCCGTGGAGCGATGATGCATGTCGCCCATGAAGCGACGCGACTCCTCGTCGATGATCGCCAGCGCCTGCGGCAGTTCCCGTTGCCGGCTTTGGCGGTTGGCCGCGCACGCAGCCGCGAGGTCGTCGACGCAATACAGCCACACCCCCGGCCGCTCTCCGATCCGCGGATCGAAGTCGCGGGGCACCGCGAGATCGAGCACCACCAGCGGCCGCCCCGCCCGCCTGCCTTCCGCCCGCATGAAAAACTCGAGCGGTACGACATGATCGCTGGCGCCGGTCGTGCTGACCACGAGATCGGCCGCCACGAGCTCGCGTTCGAGGTCGTCGAACGCCGCCGGCCGTGCCGCGAGTCGCGCGGCGAGGTCGTTGGCGCGAGCCACCGTGCGATTGACGATCACGACATCCCGCGCACCCGCCGCCCGAAGATACCGCAGCGTCTCTGCGGCCATCTTGCCCGCGCCCACGAGCAGCACCCGCTTGTCGTCGAACCGCTCGAAGACGCCGCTGGCAAAGTCGGCCACGGCCACGCTCGGGATCGACACCCGCTCGCGGCCGAGCGCCGTCTCGCTGGCCACCCGCTTCGCCGTGCGGAGCGCCGCCTGGAACATGCCGGCCGTGAGCGGGCCCGATGTCTGGC
>JAUMAF010000046.1:0-4963 GCA_032117045.1 Pirellulales bacterium
CGACGAGAGCGCCAGGATCGCCTGCAACCGCTCCTCCGGCTCACCCTCGGCAACTGCCTTGGCCAACACATCGGTGGCGGGTGCGGCTTCGGGACCGATTTCGGCCAGGGCCACTTCCGCCCAATACCGCGACTTCGGATCCTTCATCGACTCCAGGAGAAATGGCACGGCTTCGTCGCCCATGTCGGCGAGCGTATGCAAGGCCCCGACCACGACCGCGGGATCGGCGTCGGCCAGTTGCTTGGAGACCAAGGGCGCCAGCGTGGAGAGCGCCGGCTGCATCTGTCGCAGCGCCCGCACGGCGGCGCGACGAGCACGCGGATCCGGATGCACGGCCGTCTTCGCCAGCGGCTCGAGCGCCGAGGCATACAGGGCCGCATCGGCGGCCGGAATCTGCTCGCGGCCGTCGTCTTGGCGGATCGCCGCAAGCGCGGCGGCGGCCTGCGTGACGACGATGCCGTCGGTGTCGTCGAGAAGCTTGAGGATCGCGGGAATCGCCGACCGGGCATCCTCGCCAATCAGGCCGATGGCTCGAGCGGAATGCCAGCGGACCCGCGGCTCCGGGTCAGCGAAGGTGGCGACGAGGACATCAAGCGCCGGCAGCGCGTTTTGACCGACGGCACCGATCTCGTCGATCACGAGCACCCTTGCATCGCTGTCGGTCGTCGCGGCCAACGTTGTGATCAGCTCGGCGACGGTCGGCGCCGCGGCCGTGGCTTCGGCAGCCTGCTGTTCGGTGGCCGGCGCGACGACCGGCTCCACGATCTGCTCCGCCTTGGCCTTCGCGGCCGCCTCGGCCTTGGCACCTGATCGCTCCGGCACCTTCGTCTTGGCGCAGCCCACGGCGACGAGCGTGCAGATCGAGGCCACCGCAAGGGCCCTCGAGGAGTGGTGAAACAGGCAAAGCATGCTAGAGGGTGCTCCCGGAAACGAGTCTCGACCGCACGGACGATACGGCACACGACCCGTGCCCTGCGTCCAAATCTCCATCGCCCACACGAGGCCGACTGAGTATACTTGCGCCCGGTTTTTCGGCACCGTGAGTTTTCGCCGCCGGCACGCGGCGACCCACGAACGGCTGGCCGCGGCTTCCTGTCACCAGCGGCGATCCCCTTCCCCGAAGTCTTCCGAGGTCTCGCATGCTCCCCTGCTCCCTTCACCCTATGCGACTGTTCCTGCTCGCCCTCGGCTGTGGCCTGTCGGCGGTCGGAGCCCACGCCCAGTGGGGAGGGATGGGCTACAACCGCGGCGGGTATGCCTCAACCGCGGGACAGGCCGCCGCCTACGGGATGTCGGAAGTCATGCGGGCGCAGGGCTACCAGAACCTTCAGAACTCCGAGGCCGCCAAGAACTGGGAAGACGCCAAGACGCAGGAAATCCAAAACCGCCTCCGCTGGACCGAAACCTACTTCGAGATGCGGAAGGACAACCGCGAGAAGCGGGCCGAAGAGGCCGGGCCGCGGGTCACGCAGGAGCAGGCGATCCGGATGGCCAAGATGGCGGCCCCGCCGCGGCTTGGTTCCACGCAGCTCGACCCCGTGACCGGCCACATCTCCTACCCGATGATCCTGACCGATGACGGTTACACCACCTATCGCAACCGCCTCGACACCCTCTTCGCCCATCGGGCGGCCTCGGGCGGCAGCATCCAGTATTCCGACTATCAGGCGATCCAGCAGACGGTGACGCAGTTCGTGGACGCGCTCAAGGAGCGGGTCAAGGAATACGCCGCCGGCGACTACGGACGAGCCCGCACGTTTCTCGACAGCCTCGCCCGCGAAGCGTCGATGCCGTCGGGCTGATGCGTTCCCCCACGCCTCACGGCGTTGGGCTTGTACGAACGGCACCCTTTGTAAAAGCCGACCGGCCGTAAGGCCGCGGGCCTGCGCGACCTCACGGCATGGGGCTTGTACGAGACGCACCAGTCCTCGCCCGGCGGAGCAGCGGAAGGGCGGCGAGCCGCACGACGCTCGAGGCCACGAACACCGCCCAGTAGGCTTCCCGCGTTTCGCCCAGCGACCGCAGCAGTAGGCCGCCGCAGGCGGCCCCCGCCACGGTGGCCACGGCGATGCCGAGGTTGTAGACGGTGACCACGCCGGCCCGCTCGCGTTCGCCGACGGCGTCGAAGAAGAGCAGCGTGACGGCGAGTTCGTAGGCGGCCCAGCAGGCCCCGGCCACCACCTGCACGCAGACGAGATAAGCGACGTGACCCGATGGCATCCAGAGAAGCGCCAGCGGGGTGATGGCCAACGCCGCCAGCCACAGCAGCCGCAGCGAACCCACCCGCGAGGCGAACCGGCCGATGGTGGGCAGGAGAAGTGCCTTCGAAAGAAAACTCGTGGCGAACACGAGCATGAATGCGTGGTAGGAGAAGCCGAGTTCACGAAGCATGAAGGGCGTGAAGTACGGGGCGCTGAACTGCGCGCCAAACACGAAGCAGCACAGGAACGTGACCAGCATTCCCGATGGCCGTCGCGTCATGTCACGAACGGCGGACGTCATCCGGGCCATCACTGACGGGATCGCATCGGCCGTTGGGGTCACGGCTGGAAGACGCGGTTCCCGACAGGCCCAGAGGCTGAGGGTCGAGAACGCGCGGGCCAAGCCCGCCAACGCAAACACGATCGCGAACGCGGGCAGGAGCGCTGACCGCCACTCGCCCCACTGCAGCACCAGCGCGCTGATCACGAACCCGAAAAACACGCCGAACTGCGCCAGCCGATTGCGTTGAGCGAAGTAGGGGGTTCGCATCCGCTCGGGAACGAGGGTCGCCATCCAGGCAGTCCAGGCCGGCGCCGATGCCATGCCGGCCGACCAGTAGGCGGCCGCCGCCGCGAGCAGCTCCCAGAGCGTCGCATGGCCCCGGATGGCCCACCACACCAGCGGAATGAAACACAGCGACTGCACTGCCGTGCAGGCGATCACCCAGCGGCGGTTGCTGCCGATGCGGGCCACGGCCAACGGCGCGGCGAGCTGCACCACGGCGCCGGCGAGGATGGGCACGCTCGCCACCATCCCCGAGGCCACCGGCCCGAGTCCGAGGGCCAGAGC
Organism: Pirellulales bacterium; assembly: GCA_032117045.1. Taxonomy (GTDB): domain Bacteria; phylum Planctomycetota; class Planctomycetia; order Pirellulales; family UBA1268; genus QWPN01. The sequence goes on from JAUMAF010000046.1 coordinate 3,052, forward strand.
GAACGCGGGCAGGTAGGTCTCGCCGCAGCCGACCATCACGCTGAAGGCCATCGCGTCGATCGTGGACACGAGCAGGTCACGACGCAGGCTGTCGCGAGGCGGAGACAACGACGACAGCCAGGAGGACAACAAGGGCTGGATCAAGGGAGGGGTGTGAGTCCGGGCGCCGGTGGGAACCCTTCTGTCTATACTGCCGCCACGGTTTGGTACAGGCGGGCCTTCGTGGCCCTCCCCCATCGCGATCACGACTTTGTAAGGAACAGCGATATGACGGCCTTGGTCACAGGCGGCACCGGTTTCGTGGGGCCGAGACTGCTGCGGATGCTGGACCATCCGACGGTGGTCACCCGAAATCCCGATCGTGCCCGGCAGTCGATCGGCCATCTCGCCGGCCGGATCATCCGCTGGGATCCGCGGGAGGGGCCGCCTCCGGCGGAAGCCTTCGAGGGTGTCGACGCCGTGTTTCACCTCGCCGGCGAATCGGTGGCCGAGGGCCGCTGGACAGCCGCTCAAAAGGCAAAGATTCGCGACAGCCGCGTGATCGGCACCCGCCATCTCGTGCAGGGGATCGTGCAGGCAGCGCGGAAGCCCGCGGTCCTCGTCTCCGCCTCGGCGGTCGGCTACTACGGCGATCGCGGCGACGAGGAACTCACCGAGTCGGCGGCACCAGCGCATGACTTTCTGGCCGACGTCTGCATCGACTGGGAGAAGGAGGCCCTCGCGGCCGGTGAGGTGGGCGTGCGGGTGGTGACCGCCCGCACCGGCATCGTGCTGGGCTCGGGCGGCGGCGCTCTGGCCAAGATGCTCACGCCCTTCAAGCTCGGCGCGGGAGGGCCGCTGGGCAGCGGCCGCCAGTGGATGCCGTGGGTGCATGTTTCCGATCTCGCGCGGCTGTACATGCACGCGGCGGAGACGGCATCGATTCGCGGACCGATGAACGCGGTGGCCCCGAATCCGGTCCGCAACAGCGAGTTCACCAAGGCGCTCGGCCGCCAGTTGCATCGGCCCGCCTTCATGCCCGCACCCTACCTCGGCCTCCGGCTGCTGTTCGGCGAGTTCGCGAAGGTGCTGTTCGCATCGCAGCGGGTGATTCCGAAGGTTGCGACCGACACCGGCTTCGTCTTCCAGTATCCCGAGATCGCGGCGGCGCTCCGGGAAATCCTGGCGCCGGCGGCAGCCTGAGGGTCACGTCGCAGCTCGCACGAGCCGGTCGCGGACGGCGTTCCAAGCCTCCCCGGCAGGTGGGTCGTCGACGATGATCCGATCGAGGCCCCGCTGGTCGAGCGCCCGAAGCGTGGCATAGAGCCGGCTCGCATAGCCCTCTGGATCGAGTGGCATCGGGATCACGAGGATGTCTCGCGACGCCGCCACGCTGCGGACCTCGGGATCGTCGCCGCGCAGGGTCATCCAGCCGATGCGGAGGCCGGCGCGAAGCAGCTCCGCGGCCCGGGCGGCTGCGTCGGCGGGCAGCTCGAGAGGCGTGTGCGGCGCGTAGTGCCGCCGCTGCTGACCTGGCGACCGCGCTGGCCCGGCCGCCATGGCTTCCCCGCTCCCTGTCGTTTCATCCGCCGGCCACTCAACGGGCCCGCCCACCGCCTCCTCGAGCCGCGCTTGGGTGAGCGGTCCCGGCCGGAGAATCCGCGGTGGCGAGATGGTGCAATCGACGACGGTCGACTCGATCCCGTGGCCACACGGGCCCCCGTCGAGGATCAGCTCGATGCGGTTGCCCAGACTTTCGAGCACATGATGCGCGGTCGTCGGCGACACGGCCTCCGAGCGGTTGGCACTCGGGGCCGCCAGCGGCGTGCCCGCCTTGGCGATCAGCCGGCGGGCGAGGCGATGATCCGGGCAGCGCAGGGCGACGGTGCTGCCTCCAGCCGTGACGATGTCGGGAATCCGCGGCCCGCGTGGC
>JAUMAF010000047.1:0-8088 GCA_032117045.1 Pirellulales bacterium
CGACCAGGCCGTGTTCGAGCGAATCAGGGACGACTACACGGGTTTCGCTTCACGGCTCGAACTGCCTGACGTGCACTTCATGCCGATCTCGGCGCTCAAGGGAGACAACGTGGTGGTCCCGAGCCCCAACATGCCGTGGTACACGGGCTCGCCACTGATGCCGCTCCTGGAGACGGTCTACATCGGGTCGGATCGCAACCTCGAGGACTTCCGATTTCCGGTGCAACTCGTGCTGCGGCCGAATCTCGACTTCCGCGGCTTCGCCGGCACGATCGCGTCGGGGATCGTCCGCAAGGGCGACGAGATCGTGTCGCTCCCGTCGCGGAAGAAGAGCCGGGTGAAGTCGATCGTGACGTTCGATGGCGAACTCGACGAGGCCTTCGCCCCGCAGTCGGTCACGCTCACGCTCGAGGACGAGATCGATTCGAGTCGGGGTGACATGCTCGTGCGGCCGGGCAACGTGCCGCGGGTGGACCACCGGTTCGATGCGATGCTCGTCTGGATGAGCGAGGAGCCGCTCGTGCCGGGGAGGCAGTATCTCTTCAAGCAGACGAGCAAGGTGATTCCCGGGGCGGTGAGCACGCTTCGCTACCGGGTGGACATCAACACGCTGCACCGCCAGCCCGCCCCCACGCTCGGCCTCAACGAGATCGGCCGTTGCGGGATCACCCTGACGGGGCCGATCGCCCACGATGCCTATCGCCGCAACCGGACGACGGGGGCATTCATCATGATCGACCGGCTCACCAACGCCACGGTGGCCGCCGGCATGATCATCGACCGCGAGGCCGACGACGAGTTGCAGGACGACTGGGGGAGCGGTGAGACGGCGGCCGACCAGCACGGCGGCGTGTCCATGGCCGAGCGGGAGGCCCGCTTTGGCCAGAAGCCGGCCACCGTGCTCCTCACCGGGCTCACCGGCTCGGGCAAGACGACGATTGCCCGGGCGGTGGAGCGCCGGCTCTTCGACCTCGGCCGTGCGGTCGTCGTGCTCGACGGCACCGCGATGCGGCAGGGCATCAGCAAGGATCTCGGCTTCTCGTCCCGCGAACGGAGCGAAAACCTCCGGCGGAGTGCCGAGGCGGCCCATCTCTTCAACGATGCCGGGGTCATCTGCCTGGCGGCCTTCGTGGCGCCTGACGAGGCGGTCCGGCAGAAGGCTGCGGAACGCATCGGCCGCGACCGGTTTCTGGTGGTGCATCTCGCGGCGCCGGTCGACGTCTGCCGCCAGCGGGACACCGACGGCCACTACACGCAGGCCGACTCAGGGGAGATCGCCAACTTCCCGGGGGTTTCGGCGGCCTATGAGCCTCCGGTGAATCCCGATCTTGTCATGCCCACGCACGAGTGGCCGGTGGCGAAGTGCGTCGATGCGGTCATCGGTTTGCTCGAGTCGCGCGGCATCATCTAAACGCGGCGTCGGCATCCAGCGTGAGCAGGATCGTGACCACCGCCATGCCGAGGCCGAAGGCCTGGACGAGAGCCGGATTCATCAGTGGCTCCTCGGACGACGCGGAGGCGTCGTACGTGCCTAGGCCGCGTGGCGGAGCGGCTTCGCAGTCAGGCCGTCGATGAAGTTCCAGACATCGGCGAAGGCATGATCCCAGTTGGAATGATTCCGGCGGATCGTCTCCCAGCCGCTGCGGCGGACGGCCAGCAGGTTGTCGTAGTTGTCGATCGCCCATTCAAGCCGATCGGCGATCGCCGGGCCGCTTGCCGGAGCGAGCAGGCAGTTCTCCCCGTGCCGCAGCAGCCAGTGATTGGCACGGTTGTCGTTCGACACGAGCAGTCCGCCGCAGGCCATGAACTCGAAGGGCAGGTAGGACGGATGCCGCGTCATCATCATCACGAACCCGATGTGGCACGAGCGGTAGAGGTCGCCCGTGGCCCGGTAATCGAGCAGCCCGAGGCTCTCGATGACGCCATCGAGGCCGTAGTCGCGGGTGTTCCAGGGGGCCCCGGCGCAGAGGATCTGCACGCGGTCCCCGACCCGGGATTTCAGGTCGCGAAGCGCGGTGGCGGCGAGCTCGAATCCGTTGCGCGAGTGGCCCGGACGGCCGTAGAAGAACAGCCGGCGGGGTCCGCCGGCAGGCCGCAGGGGATGGCCGTTGAACACGCTGGGATCGACCTGCGGGGCGAAGTGCACCGCGGTGCCACCGTGCTCCTCCTCGTAGAGGCGGCGGAGGGTCCGCGTGTTGGCGATGCCGTAGAAGCCGAAGTCGTAGGTCAGATCCACCTGCGCCGAGGTCGATCCCGCGGGATAGAACAAGGGCTCCCAGTCCTGGATGAAATAGAACTTGAGGCCCGTGTTGCGGACCTTCTGAAGCACGTAGGCGGTGGTCCAGAGCGTGGCGAACGAATAGTCGGCGGGCGGGATCATCTGGATCGCCTCCGCCGAGTCGAGCGGCATGACGACCGCCTGAGAGAGTCCCGGAAATGCGGTCGCGATTTTGCGGTGGAGCTCCGCGGCCTCGCATTGGCCGCAGACCAGAATCCGCTGCCGCAGGCCCTGGGTCCGCTGCAGGTATTCGGCGCACCGCAAGATCGTCATCACGCCGCCGTAATAGGGATTGTCGAAGGCTGGCAGATACCAGTTGCACCAGCCGGCGCCGGCCCCCCGGCCCACCCGTTCGGGATGCTGCTGGGTCGTCTCGAGATCGGCGAGCGAGCAGCCGTTGATCTCCGAGAGCACGAGCGCATCGGCGGCGTAAGACCCCGGCTGTGGTGTCGATGAGCCCGTGCTCCGCATGCTGAACCGGGGGAGCCGGAGTCGGGCCAGTCCCCGAGCGGCTCCACGACATGCGGTGCCCGTGCCGGGGGCGATGGCCGGCGTCGCGTCGAGCGTCAGCGGCACGACCGCCGAAAAAGCGGGATGAAAGTAGGGGTCGCTGCGGAGGCTGTCGTGGAACGGCGGCACGGCGGGCAGGTCGCCCGCACGGAGTGTGATGCGGGCGTGGGGATCGACCACCCCCCGCTTGCCGTCGCGGCGGATGGATCCGCAGAGGTCGACGAACGATGCCTGCCATTCGAGCCGCTCGTCGAAGCCGCCGGCGGCCACCCAGGCATCGGCGTTGACGGCCACTGCCCAGGGGCTCGCGGCCGAGCAGTTGCGGTACCAGAGCGGCCCACCGAACCAGCCCCATTGCCGCAGCGGCGACCCGCGGAACATCGGGGAACCGGTGCCGAACCGGTCGACCACGAGGCCGGCCTCGACCACGCTGCCGGCCGAGTCGAGCACCAAGCCGCTGGCAAACCCGATGTCGGGATGGCAGCCGGCCCAGCCGGCGAGTTCGGCCAGGCAACCTGCCGTGATCGTCCGCACCCGGCCCGACAGGAAGACGATGACCTGTGTCTTGTCGAGCGATCGCGAAATCACCTGGTTAGAGAGCTGCGTCAGCGTGTCGCTGGTGCCTTCGAGGATGTCGACGCCCGGAAGCGTGCCGAGCAGGGCCGCGGTATCAGGCTCGGCGATCAGCGTGATATGAGCGATGCCCTCATCGAAGCGGCCGTCGGTGGCAAGCGTGCCCACGAGGGCCGAAAGCTCGTCGGCGTCGGCCGTCGTACCGTCGATGATGACGTGGATCTCCGGGACGGATGGCATCTGCCACTGGAGATGGAAGCCGGAATCATCGTTCCGCACCACGCGACCGGGAAGTCCGAGCCGGGAAACATGGTCCTCGAGTGCCTTGAGTTGGCCGTCGAGGGCATAGGGCTTCGCGGCGATTCCGGTGGAGGTGGAGGCCGAGTGGATCCGCCAATGGTAGTGAATGCCGGGCACGCGGACGATCCGACGCGACTGTTCGCACACCCGGAGGAAGATGTCCCAGTCCTGGGCGCCGTCGGTCTCGCGGCGAAAGCCGCCGATCGCGTCGACGATCGACTTTCGCATCAGGTTGAAGTGGGTCAGGTAGTTGACGGAGAAAAGGATTTCGGGACTCCACTCCGGCTTGAACAGGGCGTTCTGACGAAGCGTCGAATCCTCGTCGATGCTGTCCTTGTCGGAGTAAAGGAAGTCGGCTGTCGGATCAGCGGCGATGGCATCCGCCATGCGCTGCAGGGCGAAGGGGGCGAGCTCGTCGTCATGGTCGAGCAGGGCAACGAACTCGCCACGGGCCATTTCCAGCGCCTCGTTGGAGTTGGCCGAAATGCCACCGTTGCGGTCGAGAAACCGCACGCGGAATCGTGAGTCCCGGGCAGCCCATTCCTCGAGCAGACGACGATTGTCGAGGTCTTCCGGCGCCGCGCAGGCAAGGCAGGCTTCCCAGTCGCCAAAGGTCTGCGCTGCAAGCGACTCGAGCGTCCGGGCAAGAAACCGGTTCTTGACGCGATACACGGGGATCAGGACGCTCACCAGCGGATGGCTCGAACGGGTGACCGAAGGCCGGCCAGCGGCCCGGGTATTTTTTCGATCCGCGGGCACCTCCTGGGTCACGATCCATGCGGCGTACTGGACCGGAGAGGCGGACATGCCCACCAGCTCCTCGACCGTCGGCATCGAGGCAGTCGCCGCGGCAGTGGCCGCCTGCAACCGCCTCAATCGGCGGCGGGACCGCGCGGCCCGCAGCTGCGTCTGCACCCTGGGAATCAATGGCCCCATGCCGGGCATGTTGGCGACCGCGTCGGCGAAAGCCCTGCCGATCTTCATGGCACTGTGTCCCTGACTATGGTCCCTGACTGTGATGAACGCCGTGAATCACACGGAGCCTTCCTGCGACCGCCGGCAGGCGGCTGCCGCGAAGGAAGGGTGGGGTGATAGCGAAGTTCGCGGAGCCGGATCAAGAGCGAAGGCTGTGGGGTTCCAGGCTGTTGTCGTAGACTGGCATCCCTCCTTGCGAGGGGATTTTCGGGGGTGTTGGTCTTGAGTCGGTCGATTCCCTTCCCTAGAACCCCGACGCGTCCTTTCGCCAGGTGTTCCTTCGGCCACCTGTCGTGCATCCAGCGCCGCAGCGGCACCAGCATGACGACCTCCCTCTCCATCCTTCCGCCGAGCCTTCCGCCCAGCGATCCACCTTCGGGTGATTCCCCTCCGGCCGTCCCTCCTTCGAGCGATGCACCTCCGGATCCAGCCACTCACGCGCACACGGTTCTGATCGGAGGCATGCACCGGTCGGGAACGTCGCTCCTCGCCTCTCTCTTCGAGGGCGCCGGTGTCGCGGTGGGTGATCGGCTGCTGGGCAACGGCAACGGCAACGATGTCGGCCACTTCGAGGATCTCGACTTCCAGGAGTTCCACGAGCGAGCTCTCGTCGGCAACGGGCTTCCCACGGAAGGATTCACCGCCGATGGTCTGCCTGTCGTGCCGACCGCGCTTCGCGGCCAGGCCGAGAAAATCCTGGCCGCGCGACGGCGTCGGGGTGGCGTTTGGGGCTGGAAAGACCCCAGGACGATTCTCTTCCTCGATTTCTGGGACGAACTGCTTCCAGATGCCAAATACGTCTTCATCTTTCGCCGCCCATGGGAGGTCGTCGACTCGTTCTTTCGCCGGGGCGACCCGGCCTTCGTCTTCAACCCGCTGCTCGCCGCGCGGGTGTGGCTCCATTACAACCGCCTGATGCTCCGCTTCGTGGCCCGACATCCACAGCAGTGCCTCGTCCGGGAGATGACCCAGGTGATCGCCGATCCCGGCTCGGTGTTCACCGCAATCCGCGAGCAGTTGCATGTGCCGGTGGGCGACCCGCCCGTCCGCTTTCGGCCCGAGCTTCTTGGCTCCGGAGTGGACGATGGCCACAGGGCCCGACTCCTCGAGGCGGTCTGCCCGGAGTCGATCGAGGTCTACCGGCGGCTTCGTGAGGATGCAGGTTCCACATCGCCTTGGCCCAACGACACCGGCTTTTCCGCCGGGGAGGTGGGCGTCATGGAATGGGCGCGGGCGGCACGGCTCGAACGCGAATCTGCGGAACGACAGCGCGAGAGCGTGAAAATCCAAGATGCCGCACGCGCCGAAATGGCAGGTCTGCGGGCGACCCTTTCCGCGTGGCAGTCGATGGCGACCGACATCCACGCAACGCTCGATCGCATGGGAGCGGGCGGCGAAGCAGATGCGTCTGGAGGGCGGCCGGTAGTCGCCCATGGCGACGACGCGTTGCAGCAACGAGCGGCATGACACGATGATCACGACCTTTCACGACTCCGACATGGCGGGATCCGATCATCCGTCCCTGTACACCTTCGCGGCGTGGCTCGTGTGCCTGACTGGTCTCGGGCTGACCACGGTGGCGGCGTTTCGCACCGTCGAGTCGTTCACACGGCCGGTCTTCGAGAAGGCGGTCCCGCGATCGGGTCCAAGGCATCCCGGTGGCATCATCGGCACCGACGAGGCGATCGCCCGTATCGGCACGTTTCTTTGGCCCGTCGAGGTGGCCGACGGCGTCGTCATCCGGCAGGAGTTCGACGTGCATCGCGACGGCCTTGCGGGCATCAATCTGAAGACCGTGACGTGGCATGAAACGCCCGCTGCCCATGGCATCCGCTGGAGTCTCCAGGAACTCTCGGGGCCCGAGTGGCAGACCCGGTCGGTGGTCCGCAGCGGGACCCTCGATCCAACCGCGGCCGACGATTGGGGGTATGCCGAGATTCGATTTCCTCCGATTCCGGCGACCGCCGGCGGACGGTTTGCCCTCAAACTCACCGCGGACGACGGCCGGCCTGCCAAGGTGATGGGGCTCCCGCTCTTCGAGGCACTCGAGCCGCACGAGCCACCGGTCGTGCGACACCGCTCGGCCGGAGCAACGATCGACGATAGCCTCCGTGAAGACGGTGCCGCTGTCATCCGGGAGATTCCCGCCAACGCCGTTCTGGACGTGCTTCTCATCCATGCAGCCGGTGGGAGCTGACGGGATGCGAATGACCTTCGGCCGGCATGTCGGGCAATTTCAAAACGCGCTCGGCGGTGTCGCCCGATCACCCGTGTTCCAGTTTCTCGCGGCGACACTCGCAGCGACGGTGATCTTCTTCGCCCGTGCGCCGGTGGCGTTCATGTCGCCGCTCTTCTTCGCCGAGGATCGGGCATGGACATCGCAGATTGTCACACGGGGCTTCTGGGAGACGGCATTCCATGCCCGCGAAGACTACTGCATCCTCGGCAACGTGATCGTCGTCTGGCTGGGGATGCAGGCCTGCGAATGGCTCTGTGGCGGCGACGTCTTTCAACTGCCGCGGTGCCTGGCCGTGACGTCGTACCTCTTCATGGGCGCGGCTGTGTCGCTGCCCATCCTGCTCCTCCGACGGCAGCTCCAGCCCGCCTTTTTATGCTCGGCATGGCTGCTCGCCTGTTTCCTTCCGCTCGGCATCCATTCCGCATCGTGGTCCGGCTTCGAAATCCTGGGCCGCGCGATCAACCTCGGCTACGTGTTCCTGTTCATCGCGTTCGTGCTGATCTGGCACCGGGCTGCCAACGTGAAGAAGGCATGGCAGGCGGTGCCGGTGGATCTCGGGTTGCTGGTCTGCACCGCCACCAACCCGTTGTGCATCGCGATGCTGCCGGCCACTGCGTGGCCCTTTCTCCGACAGCTCATCGGCCCGCCAGCAGCCCGCGTCGCCGTGCTGCGGGATCCCGTGTTTCTGAGCCTCTGTCTGCTCGCAGTGGGCTGCCTCCTCGTCAACGGAGTTCCGGAACCACGGGGGCCGGCGCCTGAGACAGCGGTGACGCACGTCAGTTTGGACGTGGCCATCGAGATGGGGGTGGCTCGGAGCCTGCTCTATCCGCTGGTCTGGCCGATCTATCACCGCCTCGGAACCTGGAGCACGCTCGCGGTCGCTGCCGCGGCAACCTGGTGCCTCTGGCGTTTTGGCCAGCCTCGTCACCGCCTCGTCTACATCGGCGGCCTGGCGACCATCGGGCTGGTGTCGATCGTCTTGGTGACGTGCCGAACGGAGCTAGGAGCACTTCTCGAGGGCTATCGCAGCACTTTTCCAGACCGTTATTACTACGCGCAGAACCTGATCGCGATGCTCATGGCCGTGGTGTTCGCCGCCGACGTTGCGGAGCGGCTCCGAGACCAGCCGCGACTGGCCTGGCTGCCGGCAGCGGCCCTCATCGGGCTCGCGCTGGCCGCCGCGGTTCGGGAGCCGGTCTGGAGGGTGGCCAAG
>JAUMAF010000048.1:0-3317 GCA_032117045.1 Pirellulales bacterium
GGCCCACGCTGGTCTCGTCCGCCCGCTCGCCGCCCTGCCGGTCGCAGCCGGGGTCGCCGTGGCTGCCACGCTCGGCTCGCTGGCGGCTTTCGGCATCGACCCGGCCATCAAGCCGGGTGGCTTCGTACTCGCCTCGGTCATGGGGATCGCCCTGACCACGCTCGTCTGGCAGTCGCTCCTGTCGGGTTCGCGGTGGGTGTCGTGCGCTGGCATGGCGGCGGCTCTCGGCGTAGGGCTGGCCTACGCGGCGGCCTACGTGGGCATCGACCGGCTGCTCGCCTCGGCCGCGGTCGCCCACGGCGCTGGTCCGGCATCGGGTCTCGACATCGCCGTGGCCGCGCTTGTGGTCGTCGGCTTCCTCAGTGTGTTCGCGATCCAGGCGGCGGGAATGACGCTCGCCCGACTGCCGCTCGTTCGCAGCCTCTATGTGCATGCAGCCAACGGCCTCTATTGCGATATCCCGGCCCGGCGGATCACGGCCCGCGTCTGGGGCCTGACCACGCCAGTGCCGTGACGCCGTCCGCCCCCTCGCCCGCGACTGTCACCACCCCTTCGCCTCCAAACCTTCCCGTTTTTTCCAAGGAGCAATCCCAATGGCCACCACCTCGACGATCATCGCCCCCGTGTTCGGCCGACGTCCGGCCCCGCTGCCCTCGCATATCGATCGCGTGACATCGGTCATCGCCGAGATCGCCACGCTCGTGCCGCCGGTCTGGCCGCTGCAGGACTACGTGGCCGTGAACCCCTTTCAAGGGCTCGGGGATCTGCGGTTCCTCGAAGCCCGCAGCCTGCTTCGCGATGTCCGTGATTGCGAGACACTCCCGCCCGCGAGCCGCTTCGTGAAGCTCTACGTGCAGGGCGACGTCACTTCCGCCGACGTCGAGAAGGCCTTCCGGCAATGCCGAGAGGAATATCCGGAGCACTACGAGGGGCTCTCGCCGCACGATTTCAACCAGGCGCTTCATGACGCCGCCACGAAGCCGGTCAGGGCCGAACGGCGGTATCACACCGTCGCGGAGGCGGTCGATCGTCGGCTGGGCAGCAGTTGGACGAGCCACATCGTCACCGACATCTCCCGACACTGCGCAGCCCACTACGACCGCGGCCAGGCGGCGTGGCCGAGCCCGTGGAAGCACCTTCCGCTCTTCGAGGCTTGGCGCGAGACCTCCCGGGTGAGCCGGCGGATGGATCTCCTGGGGATCCGCGGCTTCCGGTCATTCGTCGACGCACTGCCGGCCGGCGCCGAGGAGGCGGTGGCAGCGCTTTTGGTGCAGCTGGCGATCCCGCAGGATCACTGGCGGAAGTTCATGCTCTGCGAGCTGTTCTCCGTGGCCGGCTGGGCGGCGTTTCTCCGCTACCGGCTCTGGCTGGCCGAGTCGGCCGATGGCGGCACGCTCGACGAGCACCTGGTGGGCCTGCTGGCGATGCGGCTCGCCTACGATGCGGCCCTCGCGGAGACCTGCCCCGACGCCATCGCGGAACCCAATGCCCTCTGCCCGGTCGGCTCATCGGCTGCGGAGCCGGAGCCGGCCCGGGGCGTGCTCGCGCGGTATCTCTTTCAGGTGGCGGCTGAGGTGGCCTACCGGCGGCGGACCTGCCAGGCGATTGCAGCGCGGTCCGGTTCGCCGGCCGAGCCGCCGCAGCCGACGATAGCGCGGAAGACGCTCCAGATGGTGTTCTGCATCGACGTGCGGTCGGAGGTGTTTCGCCGGCATCTCGAGGCGGCGAGCCCGGCCGTGGAAACCTTCGGCTTCGCGGGCTTCTTCGGCATGCCGGTCGAGTTTGTTTCATTGGGCGACGCGCACGGTAAGGCCCAGTGCCCGGTGCTCCTCAAGCCCGGGTTTCGTGCCCACGAGCGGCTCGCGACAGTCGATCCATCCTGCGAGCCACGGGCGGTCGCGGCCCGGCATACCATTCGGCTCGGACGCAAGTCATGGAAGGCCTTCCAGACGTCGGCCACATCGTGCTTTTCGTTCGTCGAGTCGTTTGGACTGGCGTATTTGCCGAAGCTGATCGGCGACGCGTGGGGCCTGACACGGCCGGTTGTGTCGGCCGATGCCGACGGCGTCCGCTCGATCGGCCACGCCGCCGTCCTGCCGATGCTCGACGGCGACGGACCCGATGCGGTCGCCCTCGAGCGGCGCATCGACCTGGCCGCCGGCATGCTCAAGAACCTCGGCCTGCTCGATGGCTTCGCGCGAATCGTGGCGATCTGCGGGCATGCGTCGGAGGTCGTCAACAACCCGTACCGTGCCGGGCTCGACTGCGGCGCCTGCGGCGGCCATTCCGGCGAGCCAAACGCCCGGGTGGCGGCATCGCTGCTCAACGATCCCGACGTCCGCGCGGGGCTCGCAGCCCGGGGCATCGAGATTCCTGCCGACACCTGGTTCGTGGCGGCGGTTCATGTCACCACAACCGACGAGATTCGCTTTCCCGATGGCGGCGTGCCGCCGGCGTCGCATGGGGAGGATTTCGCCGCCGTCCGCGAGTGGCTGGCCCGGGCGACCGACGCCACGCGGCGCGAGCGTTCGCCCCGGCTCGTGAGCGGCCCCGATGCGACCGCCGCCACGGCGGCGATCGCGGCCGACATTCTCCGCCGCAGCCGCGACTGGTCGGAGGTGCGGCCGGAGTGGGGCCTGGCCAACAACGCGGCATTCGTGATCGCCCCGCGGTCACGGACGGCGGGCCTGCCGCTCGACGGTCGCACGTTCCTGCATAGTTATGACCATGCGAAGGATCCCGACCTCAAGGTGCTGGAGCTGATCCTCACGGCGCCGATGGTGGTCACGAGCTGGATCAACCTGCAGTATTACGCCTCGGCGGTGGACAATCGCTCCTTCGGCAGCGGCAACAAGCTGATCCACAACGTCACGGGCCAGCTGGGCGTGCTGCTCGGCAACGGCGGCGACCTGATGACGGGCCTGCCGTGGCAGTCGGTGTCGGATGGCGTCGAGCTGCGGCACGAGCCGCTCCGGCTGCTCGTGCTGGTGGAGGCGCCGCGGACGTCCGTGCAGACGATCCTCGATCGGCACCCGGGGGTTCGTGATCTGGTGAGTCACGGCTGGGTCACGTTGATGGCCCGCGAGGGCGATGCCTTTCACCGCTGGGCGGCGGGTGGGCGGTGGCAGTGGGAGCGGCCGTGGGCGCCGGTATCCGTAGAAGCCGACCGGCCGTAAGGCCGTGGACATGCCCCACAACACCCGACTCAAAACAGGCCCGACAGCTTCTGCCATGCCGTCCACGCACCGATGGCGATGAAGCCGGCGGCCGAGGTCCAGAGCAGCAGATCCCAGGCGCGCGATGGGGCGAGCCGGGGA
>JAUMAF010000049.1:0-2155 GCA_032117045.1 Pirellulales bacterium
TACAGGATGCCCGGCTGGCCGACTGGCTATCACCCGTGAGTCGCAAAGATTCCCGGCTTCTGTGCGTGCCCACCGACCGGCTCCTCAGCATCGGGAGCCGAAGCATCAGGAGGATGCTGCCTGGCAGCCAAGAGACACCTTGGCTGTCCCTTCGGCTGCCTCCAGCCTGCAATGGCCACGATGGCGTTGCAGGCGTGAAACAAGCTCCCGGCTTCTGTGCGTGCCCACCGACCGGCTCCTCAGCATCGGGAGCCGCAGCCTCGGCAGCAAGACAGCAGCATCAGGAGGATGCTGCCTGGCAGCCAAGAGACACCTCGGCTGTCCCTTCGGCTGCCATCAGCCTGCAACGGCCAGGATGGCGTTGTGGGCGTGAAACAAGCTCCCGGCTTCTGTGCGTGCCCACCGACCGGCTCCTCAGCATCGGGAGCGTGGTCTGTACAAGCCGACCGGCCGTAAGGCCGCGGGGAATGCGGATCGAGCGTCTTGGGGCAGATGCCGGTAGGCTTGGCGACCTCGCCGGCATCGTGGAGTGGCCGGGGTTCGCGTCCGGGAGGTTCAGATGGCAACTCCGTCGCATGGCTCTGCCTCCGTCGGTATGACGGCGACCGGCCGGCTCACGTTCACCGGCTGGCTCGTCTGCGCGATCGCCGCGATCGGGTTCGCATTCGACATCTACGAACTCCTCATGCTGCCGCTGGTCATCAAGCCGGCTCTGGCGGCGCTCGGCGGCCTGACGGCGGAGGGCACGCCGCTGCTCGTGCCGGGCTCACCGGAATACACGAAATGGGCCCGGGCCCTGTTCTTCCTGCCGGCGCTCGCCGGCGGCGTCTTCGGCCTGCTCGGCGGCTATCTCACGGATCTCCTCGGCCGCCGCCGGGTGCTCACGTTCAGCATCCTGCTCTATGCCTTCGCAGCGCTGGCTGCCGGCTTCGCCACCTCGTTGCCGCAACTGCTCTTCTTCCGCTGCCTCGTCTTCATCGGCGTGTGCGTCGAGTTCGTCGCAGCCGTGGCGTGGCTCGCAGAGCTCTTCCCCGACCGCGAACAGCGGGAGCGGGTGCTCGGCTGGACGCAGGCCTTCTCGTCACTCGGCGGACTGCTCGTGGGATCGGCCACCGTGCTGGCCGCCCGGCTGGCCGACACCCTGCCGGCGATCCAGGGGGGCCACGACGCCTGGCGCTACACACTCATCTCGGGCGTGATTCCGGCGCTGCCGCTGATCCTCATCCGGCCGTTTCTGCCGGAGAGCCCCGTGTGGGCGGAGAAGAAGGCGGCCGGCACGCTCAAGCGGCCGAGCATCCGCGAGCTCTTCAGCCCGGCGCTCGTCCGCACGACCGTGCTCACCACGCTCGTCTTCGCCGCGAGTTATGGGATCGCGTTCGGCGCGATCCAGCAATTGCCGCAGATTCTCGGTGGTCCGAAGGGGCATGCAGCAATCCTGCGAACCGCGAAGGCGGCGCAGGACGAGGCGATTGCGGCGGCGGAGCAGGCAGGCCAGCCCGCGCCGACGCCCGGCCGCCTCAAGGCCATCGCGGGCAATGCCACCGACGAAGCGGTGGCCACCGTCACGATCTACCAAGAGATCGGCGGCCTCGTGGGCCGCGTACTCTTGGCGTTGGCCGCGGTGCGAATCGTCAGCCGCCGGGCGCTGCTGCGGCGATTCCAGTGGCCGGCGCTCGTCGTCGTGCCGGCCCTCTTCTGGTGGATCTCCACGCAACTCGGCAACGCGGGATCGATGCCCCTCATCAAGATCGGCATCTTCACGGCAGGTCTGCTCACGGTGGCCCAGTTCAGCTTCTGGGGCAACTACATCCCGCTCGTCTTCCCGACCCATCTCCGCGGCACGGGGGAAAGCTTCGCGGCCAACATCGGCGGCCGCGTGCTCGGCACGGCCGCGGCCTGGCTCACGCTCACGCTCTCCGCATCGACACCCCCGGATCCGGGGCGGATCGCCGTGGTTGGCGCCTGCGTCGCTGGCGGCTACGCCCTCGTGGGCGCGATCCTCACGCACTGGCTCCCCGAACCGACCTCGTCAGTCGAGCACTGAGCGGCATCTCGACAGGCATCGTTGATGCCCGTCAGTCAATGAGTGTGCGGGGCGCATGGGGGGCGTCGTCGGGGAGCGTGGGCACCGACCAGATCACATACAGCCCGATCG
>JAUMAF010000049.1:2165-3819 GCA_032117045.1 Pirellulales bacterium
CCGTGGTAATGCTGCCAGTCGTCGAGTGTGGGGCCGAAGACCTTCGAGCGGTGCAGCCAGGCATGAATCCGCGGGGAGCCGCGGTAGAAGCACCAGCTCGCGAGGAGCACGAACGGTGTCGTCGGCACCAGCGGAAGCACGGCTCCGACAAGGGCGAGCCCCAGGCAGGCCCAGCCGCCGGCGACGTAGAAAAAACCCCGCAGGGGGTCGGTGACAGGGCGCAGGTCCATGCAGCGGGTGTTCCCGAGTTCTGGCAGGCACGTGCAGGGATTCTACCACGGGCCGTTTTGCCGTATGATCGCCGCCGCCGACCCTTCGGCCCCCGCCACACCGGTCCACGGAGACTCTTCAATGCCGCTCGTCCCGATGCGGATTCTGCTCGACCACGCCGCCGAACACGGCTACGGCCTCGCGGCGTTCAATGTCAACAATATGGAGCAGATCCAGTCGATCATGGAGGCGGCCAAGGAAACCGACTCGCCGGTGATCGTGCAGGCCTCGCGGGGCGCCCGCAGCTACAGCCAGGACAACTACCTGCGCCATCTGATGCTCGCCGCCGCGGAGCTCTATCCCTCGATCCCGATTGCCATGCACCAGGATCACGGCAACTCGCCCGCGACCTGCCAGAGCGCGATCGACAACGGCTTCACCAGCGTGATGATGGACGGGTCGCTGAAGGAAGACGGCAAGACTCCGGCCGACTTCGATTACAACGTGCAGGTCACCAAGGAAGTCGTGCGGCTGGCCCATGCGCAGGGTGTCTCCGTCGAAGGCGAGCTCGGCTGCCTCGGGTCGCTGGAGAGCGGCGAGGGCGAGGCCGAGGACGGCCACGGCGCGACGGGAAAACTCTCACACGATCAGTTGCTCACCGACCCGGACGAAGCGGCACGATTCGTCGCCGCCACCGGCGTCGACGCCCTGGCCGTCGCGATCGGCACGAGCCATGGTGCCTACAAGTTCACCCGCAAGCCCGACGGCGACGTGCTCGCCATGAAGCGGATCGAGGAGATCCACCGGATGCTCCCCAACTGCCATCTCGTGATGCACGGCTCGTCGAGCGTGCCGCAGGAGCTTCAAGACATCATCAACAGGTTCGGCGGAAAGATGCCGCAGACCTGGGGTGTGCCCGTCGAGGAGATCCAGAAGGGCATCAAGCACGGCGTGCGGAAGATCAACGTCGACACCGACTGCCGGATGGCGATCACCGGCGCGATCCGCAAGGTGCTCGCTGAGACACCGGACAAGTTCGATCCGCGCGACTACCTGAAGCCCTCCCGTGAGGCCATGAAGAAGGTCTGTGCGGAACGCATGGTGCAGTTTGGCCAGGCCGGAAACGCCGGCAAGGTGAAGTGCATCACGCTCGCCGACATGGCCAAGCGGTACGCGGGGGCCTGATCGATACGCCGGCTCGGGGTTGCCCATGCCCCATCGCCGGACGTTCGTTGCGCCCATCCTGGGCTTCACTCACTCGGATGCCGCCGGCGCTTCGGCATCCTGCCTGCGTCGACCAATCCGCTAACGCGGATCGGTGCCCGGTCATACGCCGGCTCCGGGGCACGGGCAGCCCCGAGCTGAGTCCCAGCCCGTCTCTCCGGATCCTGTGATCTCCCGATGCTGAGGAGCCGGTCGGTGGGCACGCACAGAAGCCGGGAGC
>JAUMAF010000050.1:0-26999 GCA_032117045.1 Pirellulales bacterium
ACTCGTCGAAACAGGGGTATTCTCAGGAGAGTTCGGGGTCATCGGGATAGCCGTTTTGGCCCGGCGTGAAAATCGGCACAAGGATTGCAGTCATGCGGATGTCGTTCGGCCAGGAAATGCGGATGGCGCAAAAGCAGGTGCTTGCGCCGCGCATGATCCAGTCGATGGAAATCCTGCAACTGCCGGTGATGGCGCTCGAGGAGCGGATCGAGCAGGAGATCCAGAACAACGAGACGCTCGAGGTCGAAGAAGCCGGCCAAGACAGTCCCACTGCGGAGCCGGTCGGACTCGCCGCCGCGGAATCCGAATCCAACGTCGCGGAGAAGACCGCCAACGAGCAGCCGCTGATCGTCGATCAGGATCACGCCAATCAGGCCGATTTCGAGCGGACCTACGATTGGGCCAACGAGTATCCCGATAGCGACGATGACCGCAGCCGGCCGTCGGCCTCGCAGATCGAGCAGGCGGGCGACCGGTATTTCGACGTGATGGCCAATATGGCCGAGCGGCCGGAGACGCTCTGCGATCACCTCCACGAGCAGCTCTCCAGCGAGGATCTCACCGAAGCCGAGCGGCAGGCCGCGGACAAGGTGATCTACAACCTCGACATCAACGGCTACCTGCCGATGCCGCTCGAGGAGCTCGTGGATGCCGACGGGCCGCCGGATCAACTCCCACAGTTGCGCAAGGCACTGGCCGTCGTGCAGGGCATGGATCCGCCCGGAGTCGGGGCCCGCGATCTGAAGGAATGTCTGCTCTTGCAGATCCGACACGACACGCCCAATGCCCGACAGTTGCGGCGTCTCGTGACCGATCACCTCGAGGATCTTGCCGGTAATCGACTGCCCCTGATCCAGCGAAAGACCGGCTTTTCGATCGAGGAGATCGAGAAGCTCCGGCTGCAGTTGCACTCCTTCAAGCCGAAGCCGGGCGCGATCTTCACGGCCCCGGTCGTGGTGCCGGTGAAGCCGGACGTCTACGTCGAGCCGATGCCCGACGGCACCTGGAAGGTGCGGCTCGAAGACATCGACCTGCCGAACCTCCGCATCAGCCCCCTCTATCGCGAGATGCTGATGTCGCCGGCGACCGATCCTTCGACCCGCGAATACATCAAGCGGAAAATCAACGCAGCCCAGTGGCTGATCGACGCCATCGAGCAGCGGCGGAGCACGCTCCTCAAGACCGCACAGGCCATCGTCGATCACCAGACCCGCTTTCTGGTGGAAGGACCGGAGTCGATCGAGCCGCTGAAGATGCAGCAGATCGCCGACCGGATCGGCATGCACGTGACGACCGTCAGCCGGGCCGTCGATGACAAGTGGCTGCAGACGCCTCGTGGCCTCCATTCACTGAGGAAGTTTTTCGTCGGCGGCACGTTGAGCGCCGACGGCGAGGAGGTGGCCTGGGACGCGGTGCGGATCAAGCTCCAGGAGATCGTGGAAAACGAGCCGAAGGATGCCCCGTACAGCGACGATGACCTCGTCAAGGAACTCGCGAAGCGGGGCATCACGGTGGCCCGGAGGACGGTCACGAAATATCGCAAGGCGATGAAGATTCCGAGTTCGCGGCAGCGGCGCGACTGGAAGCTCGTACGCGACGCTCCGGCGGAGGAGTCCGACGGCCCCATGCCCGGGTTTGCGAACGTCGATGACGCCGACGCCGAGAACGACGCCGAGAACGACGCCGAGAACGACGCCGATACCGAGGTCGCCTGAGCCCGCGCGGCAGACTTGTGCCATGGTCTGCTAGGATGTCGCCGGTTCGTTCCCCGGAGATTTCCGATGCGATGTCCCTTCTGTCGCGATGACAACGACCGGGTGATCGATTCCCGCGCAGGCGATGACGGCGCGACCATCCGCCGGCGCCGCGAATGCCTCGCCTGCCGGCGGCGGTTCACCACCTACGAGCGGGTGGAGCGGCAGCTGCTCACCGTCGTCAAGAAGGAAGGGGTTCGCGATCCGTTCGATCGGGACAAGATCAAGCGTGGGCTGGCCAAGGCCTGTTGGAAGCGGCCGGTCACAGCTGAGGATATCGAAGGAGTCGTGTCGGCCCTGGAGGCGGAGCTCTACGGCACCTACGAGAGCGACGTGCCCAGCCGCGTGATCGGCGAACGGCTGATGGAGCTGCTGCGGACGCTCGATCAGGTGGCCTACGTCCGGTTTGCCAGCGTCTATCGGGAGTTCAAGGATGCCCAGGACTTCGTCGACGAACTGGAGCCAATCCTCAACGAGGCGAATCGCGTCGAGGGTTGAAGCGCATCCGATAACGGTGTGTCGCCGGGTCGAAAGCCTCACACGCGGCGGACGTAGTCACCGTGGACGCCGCCCGTCTTGGCTTCGAGGCGGACCTGCTCGACCGCCATGTCGGGGTCGATCGACTTGCTCATGTCGTAGATCGTGAGGGCGGCGGTGGAGGCGGCCACGAGGGCCTCCATTTCGACGCCGGTGCGGGCCGTGGCCCGTACGCTCGTTTCGATGACGACGGTGGTGGGCTCGGGAAATGAGATGGCCACCTCGACAGCCTCGAGGGGCAGCGGGTGGCAGAGCGGGAGCAGATCACTCGTCCGCTTGGCCGCCATGATGCCCGCCAGCCGGGCGACGGCGACCGCGTCGCCCTTCTCCAGATCACCGGCGCGGATTCGCCGCACAGTTTCCGGCCGGGCGATCAGTCGCGCGGTGGCGCGGGCGGTCCGTGTGGTGACCGGCTTGCCGCCGACGTCGATCATGCGGATGCCGTGGGGAGACTCGCTCATGACCCGAAGCATACCGTGCGAGCAAGCCTGCCACCCGCGGGGGCCAAGCCCGCAGGGCCACGAGTGGCCCTGCGGGCTTTGGACGCAGATGATCTCAGACCAGTTCCTT
This sequence comes from Pirellulales bacterium, assembly GCA_032117045.1. GTDB lineage: Bacteria > Planctomycetota > Planctomycetia > Pirellulales > UBA1268 > QWPN01. The sequence goes on from JAUMAF010000050.1 coordinate 2,862, forward strand.
GCGGGCGCCGATCAGCGTCCGGAGCCGCTCGGCGAGCAGGGCCACGTCGAAGGGCTTCTTGAAGCTCTCGTTGACGTGGGCCCGGTCGACCGTGATCTGCGAGCCGTCGTCCGGCAGCAGAGCGATCACGATCGTCTCGGCATACTCGGGGTTGCGGCGGAGGTTCTGGCAGATCTGCTGGGCGTCGATCCGGCCGATCGAATAATCCACCACGATGCAGTCGGGATGGAAGCTCTCCGCCTGGATGCCGGCCTCGAAGCCGCTGGCGGCGACCTGGATCTTGAACGACCGCTCGACCGGCAGCTGCTTCTTGAGGTTCTCGATCAGGACCTGATCCTGACCCACGAGCAGCACCTTGGCCATCGCCTCATCCTCGAGATCGCCCAGCGGCATGCCGTGCTCCTTGAGGAACTTGATCAGGTATTCGCGGGGAATCCGCCGATCCTGGCTGCCCGGAATGCGGTAGCCCTTGAGTCGACCGGAATCGAACCACTTGCTCACGGTGCGTGGAGCAACTTTACAGATTTTGGCGACCTGGCCTGTCGTGAAAACCTTCATCTTCGGGACTCCATTGAGATCTTTTGTGTCCGGAATTGTCCTGGCCAGTCCCGCCCCTTCCGAGCGTCGGAACACAGCCCCCCTGACGCGGTCCGGCTTCCTGGGGACGCCCGCGTCGTCGCGCCCCACGAAGGCCGGCCAGAGGCGCGGAGGGGGCGTGTGAAATCCGGTCTGCCGGGACGCACGTTCCTTGCAGAACGTCTCCCCGACAGAGACCGTGACTTGCAGGATCCCCCCCTGCGCCAGATCGTGGAATGTCGTGGGATCACTCCCGGACACGTCCGCGATATGGCCGTCCAGGAGGGTAGATCGAAAGATCGTGTCGTGAGACTTGAGCCGTTCTTCACGACGGCGCCGGTGGCACCGCTCGGTCGGCCTGCAACGGACAGGCCGAAACCCCGGGAAAGGCATGGAAACGGGCTTATTCCATGCCGCGCCGGCCACCAAGGAATTCCGCGTGGTCAGGCGGCCCGGGAGGCAGGCCGCGTGGCCGCGGCGGTCGATTCGAACCGCACGCTCACCCGTTTGGAAACCCCTGACTCCTCCTGCGTCACGCCGTAGAGCGTGGTCGCCGAGGCCATCGTCTTTTTCGAATGGGTGACCACGATGAACTGCGTCGAGGAGAGAAAGTCGCGGAGCACGCCTACGAACCGGTCCACGTTGGCCTCATCGAGGGCGGCATCGACCTCGTCGAGCACGCAGAACGGACTGGGGCGGGATTTGAAGATCGCGAGCAGCAGGGCCACGCAGGTCATCGTCTTCTCGCCACCCGAGAGCAGCGAGATGCTCCGCGGCTCCTTGCCTGGCGGCCGGGCCAGGATTTCCACCGACGTCTCGAGCAGATCGACCCCCGGCTCCAGGACGATGTCGGCCTGACCGCCACCGAAGACCCGCTCGAAGAGATCACGAAAGTGGCCCCGCACGGTTTCGATCGTCTCGGCGAGAAGCCGCCGGCTCTCGTCGTCGATCCGGGCGATCAACTGTTCGATCGATTCCTTCGCCCCGGTCACGTCGGCCAGCTGCTCCTCGAGCTTCGCGAGCCGCTCGGCCAGTTCCTCCGACTCCTTGAGGGCCTCCATGTTGACCGACGTCATCGAGCCGAGTTTTCGCCGCAACTCCTCGATCCGCGTTTCGAGCTCCGCTCGGTCGTCCGGAATCGGATCCGCCTCGCCTTCAAGGGGCTCCGCGACGGGCGGCTGCTCGGCGTCGATGTCGAGGTCATACTCGTCGCGGATCCGCTCCACGATCCGGGCCCGCTGATGACGGGCTTCGCCCGCCTCCAGTTCGAGGGAGTGAGTCTGCTCGGAGAGCCGTGCGACGGCAGCCCGGGCCCCCTCGATCGCGATGCTCGCCGTCCGCCTCCGCAGTTCGATCTCGTCGATCTCGGCGGTAAGTTCCCGGAGCACCCCCGATGAACGCTCCGCGAACCATGCCGCCTCGGCATGCAGTCCCGCAGCGGCAAGGAGCTCCAGATCGTAGGCCGCCAACCGGGAGCGGGTTGCGGCCAGGCGGCCGAGCGCCGTCGCGACGTCGCCCTGTCGCGCCTCGCGGGCCACGGTCGATGCCATCACCGAATCGCGGCAGCGGACCAGCTTCTCGGCCGTGGTGGCCTGTTCGATCCGGAGTCGATGAAGCTCGTCGACCGCCTCTCCGCGGGAGCGTTCAACCATCTCGATCGAGCCGCGGCACCGGTCTGCCTCACTCCTGGCAGTGGCGACGTCGGCCGCGACATCTTCGACCAGACGGCTGGCGGCCGCGGCCGCGCGCGCCGCGGCGGCGGCCCGCTGATCGGCGGCACGGGCCTCGCGTTCTGTGGCGTCGATCGCCTCCGCTGCCGCCCGCTCGTCGCGGACGACACGGGCGAGTTCGGCCTTCGACGACGCGATCGTCTCCGACGCCTGCTGCCTCCGCGCCACGGCCGTCGCGATCTCGGACTCCCGGTCCGCCATTTCTTCCTGCAGCCTGTCGACCTCTGCCTGGGCGGTGGCGACCGTTCGCTCCAAATCCGCATACCGCTCCTCGAGCGCCCGAAGCTCGCTCCTCCGGGCAACCAGGCCGGAGGATGCGGCCGGCGTGCCGATGGCGAAGCCGCCGTCGGCCATCAGGCTCACGCCCGACCGGGTCAGAAACAGCGTGCCCGCGGGGGCATCGGGAAGCAGAGGAAGGGCATGCTCGACGCGATCCACGATCCAGACGCGGCCAAGCAGCCGGCGCACGAGCAGCGCATCATCCTCCGAACGTGGCTCGGTGGCATCGTCGAGGAGCAGACGGTCGAGGCGGCCGATGATGCCGGGATGCGGCGTCGGTGCAAACGCCTCTGGCTCGCGGAGCTGTTCCGCGGCCAGAAAACCGATTCGCCCGCCGGCCGCGAGCACCGCTGCGGACTCGTCGGTCGCAGACCATTCCGCATGCCAATGGACGGCCTCGTCGATCGAGCCCACCATGAGGCTCTGGCCGAGTTCGCCGAGGGCGAGATCGACGAGCGACGCCCACTCAACCGGTGCCACCAGCAGGTCGGCGAGCACGCCCGCAAAGCCCGACACGGCCGTGACGGTGCCCTCCGTGAGCAGGCGGCGGGCCGCATCCGACACACCCTCCTGCTTCGTGACGATCTCCTGCAGCATGCCCCGCCGTTCGCGGCAGGCTTCGAAGGCCGCCCGCCATCCGGCGACGTCCTGCCAGGCCTTCTGCAGCGCGGCTTTGGCCTCGCGTTGAATGGTTTCGAGAGCTTCGACGTCGCCCGCGGCGGTCGTCAGCCGGCTTTCGAGGGAGAGGAGATGCCCTTCGCATGCGGCCCGCGACTCGCCGAGCAGCCCGTGCCGACGCCGGGCGGCCGCCACGGTCTCCTGAGCCGTTGTGGCCAGGGCCGTGGCATCAGCCACGCGGCCCGCCGCACGGTCGTGGTCGCTCTCCAGTCGCATCTGCCGCCGCTCGAGTTCGTCGAGCACGGCCGTGGCGGCGGCAAGTGCGGTGCGGGCGGACGTGGCGTCGTCATGCGAGCCGGCGGCCGCACGCTCGCACGAGGCGAGCTGGGACTCGAGCGCGTCGAGTGCTGCGGCGACGGCGTCGGCGGCGCTCCGGGAGGTGTCGAGGGTGTCGGCGGCATCCCGTTCCGCACGAACGGCGGCTTCGAGCTGTTCCGCCGCGCGTCTCTCGTCGGCGTCGAACTCGCTCCGCCTCCCGCGGGTCAGCGAGGCGGTGGCCTCGGTGGCCGCCGCCCGCTGGATGTCGGATGCCGCAGAGGTTCGGGCGGCGGCCAGTCGCGGCTGAATCGCTTCGCTGGCCATCGTCAGCGTCGCAACGTCTTCGGCTGCCGCGGCGGCGAGGAGCTCCTGCTCCTCGAGCGACGAGCGGACGGCCACGAGCGACTCCTCCACCGTCGCGGTGGCGGCGGCGACGCCGGCGAGGTCTCGCGTGGCCGCCGCGATGCGAAAGGCGCGGAGCCGGTCCTGCATGGTCCGCCATCGTCGCGCCCGCGCGGCCTGATGCCGAACGGTTTCGAGGCGGCTGGCCACCTCGCCGACGATGTCGGCGAGCCGCTGTCGGTTTTGCTCGGCCCGTTCCAGCCGCCGCAGGGCCTCGCCGCGACGTGTGCGGAACTTCGTGATGCCTGCTGCCTCCTCGAAGACCGCCCTGCGATCACGGCCGGAGGCGACGAGCAGCGCATCGACTCGGCCCTGCTCGATGACGCTGTAGGCCTCGGTCGCAGCGCCGGTGCCCGAGAAGAGCTCACGGATGTCACGAAGCCGGGCGGGCTCGCCGTTGACGAGATACTCGCTCTCGCCGTTGCGGTACACGCGGCGGGAGATCTGCACTTCCTCGGTCTGGACAGGCAGTTCGCGGGCCGTGTTGTCGAAACAGAGCGACACTTCGGCCATGTTGAGCGGCTTGCGGGCCGCCGAGCCGGCGAAGATGACGTCGGTCATCTCCTTGCCGCGAAGGCTGCGGACCGACTGCTCGCCGAGCACCCACTTGATGGCGTCGACCACGTTCGACTTACCCGAGCCGTTCGGCCCCACCACCACCGTGATGCCTGGTGGAAACTCGAACCGCGTGCGGTCGGCGAAACTCTTGAAGCCGAAGAGTTCGAGGGCGGTGAGCCGCGTCATGGAGATTCGTCAGCGCCGCGATCCTCGTCGTCCGCCGTGGGCGAATCGTCGGCGTCGGTCGGGATGTCGCGGGCGCGTGCTGACGCCTCCTCGTGAATCGTCGGTCGGCCGTCCCACTCGTCGGCCAAGGCGTCGAAGGCCAGGCGGCTGGCAAGGCCGCGACTGGCGCTGGCCTGCTGGAGAAACTGGACGGCGTCGGGATAGGTGCCCCCCAGTTCGATGATCGCCCGCACGACCGCGTCGGCGGCAGCGGGCACCTCGGCTTGCTGGTCGGACTGGCCCGGCACGAAGCGACTCACGACGGCGACGTCCCCCTCGACGACCACCACGATCGAGCTGCCGGCCTCGGCCCGCAGGCCGTCAGCGATTCGATGCGCCGTGCCGAAGAAGACGACCTCCGGGCGGAGGCTGCGGGTCACATGAACGAGCGGCGGTCCCTCGACATCGACGACATGGAGGGAGCAGGCATCGCCCAGCCGCTCGCCGCGGACGAGCGGCAGGTCGGGATCCATTCGCCACAGGCTGCGGAAGGCGCCGTAGCGTGTTTCCGCGCTGCGACTGGCCAGCAGCGATTGGAGGGCATCGACGCCGTTGGCATCGTCGAGCACCGTCAGGGCCTTGAGGGCGGCGGGCCGGGCGCTGCGGAGGTTCGTGGCAGCCTCCGCGAGATACGATGCGGCGATCGACTCGCCGAGGTAGGCGAGCGCCTCGGCGGCGGCGAACCGGATCTCGGGATCCTTCGAGTCGAGCCCCTCGCGGAGAATGGGGATCGCCTCCTTGCCGATCGCCTCGAGCCGCAGTGCGGCGATGGGCGCGGTGATCGGGTCGGTGAGCTGACGGGCCAGTAACTGCATTCGGGCATGGCGTCCCCCGGGCGGTTCGATCACCGCGATGCTCTGCACCACACGGATATACCGGCCCAGGTTGTGGCGGTAGATCGGCGGCACCTCGAGCTCCAGAAATCGGTCGGTCTGCGGATTGGCCACGCCCCGCTTCACACCCTTGATCACGGCATGAAAACGCCGGTTGATCCAGTCACCGAGCCGCTTGGACATCGCGAAGGAGCGGTGCTCGGCGGCCAGAATCAGTCCCAGATCACGATCGGTGAGGGCCACGCCGCCGCCCGGCACCCGGGCGCGGATCTTCGACTTCGAGTCGAGGGTGCCGCCCGAGACGGGATCGACGAGGAGCGGCCCCGCAGCGACCCCCAGTTCGTGCCCGTCGCGAATCGTGTTGCCGATGACAGCCATCTCGGAGAGCCTCGTCTCCATCAGCCAGCCGCCGGCGAGGCTGGTGGTGTCGTTGTCGGCCGGCACCTCCACATAGACGTCGAACCGATCGCCCTTCCGTACGCCGGGGGGAAGATAACCATGAATCCAGGTGAGTGACGTCGATCGCGAAGCGAGCAGCGAGTTGGGCTCGATCACGCCCCGCGACTGCATGTCGGCCATCAGGGTCTGCCGCTGCGGTCCGGGAGGCGGATCGCTGCCCGTGTCGGCGAGTCCGGTGACGAGCGCCGCCCGTTCGATCCGCTTGGCGTTGAGCCCCCAAGGAGCGGTGTAGTCGCCGACGAGTTTGGTGTCGGCCTCCAGCTGGGCGAGGGCCTCGATCTCGGGACTCTGGCTGCGGATCGCCGGGCCCGCGCAGCCGGCAAGCGACACGAGCACGACGCAGGCCGCAGCGAGCCAGGTCGCGACGGGCCATGGCGCCGCGACACGCCGTGCGCCGGGTGTCTCAAAGCGATCGTGGTGGCACATGGCCTGTGGTGATCCGGGGTGCGGCTCGGACGGAGCGGCCCGCGGCCGCTGAAGAGCGGCGGACCGGGGTGGGGAAAGTAGGTGTCCGTGGCGGCGGGGGTCAAGTGTGGTTTTGGCCATGAGGCCGCGGCGATCGCGCTTGCCGGGCCGGGCTCCGCCTGTTAGGGTTCGCCCCCGCCCCGGCGGATCCAGGCGGCGGCTCGCTTGCGGCTGAGAGCATCGGACGATCACGCGACGGACGACGAAAACCCGCTACCTCAGCCACGACTCACCCCAGTCACCAGACCAGATGGAGCGTTACACCGTGACCGCGACTACCCACAACGGACTCGGCATTCACGTGCGCTGGATGATCCGCCGGGACATGGCTGAGGTCATCGCGATCGAACAGGAGGCGTTCGAGTTTCCCTGGTCGGAGGAAGACTTCACGCGGTGCCTCCGGCAGCGAAACTGCATCGGGATGGTCGCCGAACTCGCCGACTCGATCGTCGCCTTCATGATCTACGAGCTCCATCGCTCGCGGCTGCACATGCTGAACTTCGCGGTCACGCGTTCGCACCGTCGCCTCGGGATCGGCACGCAGATGCTCGAGAAGCTGATCGGAAAACTGACGCCGGATCGGCGGGGCCGGATCGCGCTCGAGGTTCGCGAAACGAATCTCCCCGCGCAGCTGTTTTTTCGATCGCTTGGATTCCGGGCGACGTCCGTCATGAAGGACTTCTACCGGGATTCGACGGAAGACGCCTACCTCATGCAGTATTCCCTGGAGGCCGCCCCCGACGTGGCCATGCCCCGTCGCCTCGCGGGCTGATCTCCCCCGTCGTCGCCGTCGCGGCAAACAATCGCCGGACCTCGGCGACTCGTCTTCGAAGAACGGTGAGCGAGCGGGCCGCGGTGTCGCCGCGGGCAAAGACCGTCACCAGCGGTCCGCCCGCCGGCAGCGGCTGCCCTGGGCGGGGGATGTCGGCAACGGCCGCCGCTCCGTCGGCTGTGGTCCAGGAAGCGGCAAGGTCTTCGATCATGTCCGTCGGGGGCGCGAACCGGGCTGCGGTGCGACTGGCGAAGACGATCGCCTTCGACCAGATCGACGTTGCGTCGATCGCTGCATGGTCCGCCGCAGGGGGGGCGCGTGGTGAGGTGAATCCGCAGGCCTCGAGGTGGAGCCGCGCGAGCGGCGTACCGGTGCCCCGCTCGTGGAGTTCCATCGATGCGGTGGGCCGCGGGTTGACCTCGATGACATGCAGCACGTGTCGCTCATCCAGAATGAAGTCGATCCCAACCAGGCCGACGAGGCCGAAGGTCGCAGAGAGCATCGCGCCGAGGCGCTCGAGCCTGGCGTGCAGACTTTCGTGGATCTGCGCGAGCGGCCTGTCGATCGACCCGCAGTAGGCGAAGGATCGGGCTCCGCACCACCGCCGTCCGGACAGTTGGAGGCTCGTTGCCAGCAAGCGGCTCGTGCGGCCATCGGCGACGAACGCCGCCGACCAGGACTCGCCGGCCACGAGTCGCTGCCAGCGCAGCGGCCGGCCACATGCCGAGGCGGACCGGCCGCGCCAGCGGCGGATGCCACGGCCACCGGCGCTGGCCACCGGCTTCACGACGAATGACCCGTCGAGGGGCACACCATCGGCAGTCGCATGGGTCTCGGGAAACTCCGCGCCCACCGCCCGCACGACAGTCGCGAGCTGTTCGGGATCGCGAACCGCCCGCACGACGTCGGCGGTGTTGCCCGCGAGCGGTCGGTCGCTGGCGACGGCCTCGATCAGTTCGGGATGATTCTCGAGGCCGCCGGTGTAGATGCATGGACCCGGGGGAAACCCGGTGATCGCCGCGGGGAGTCCTGCCGGATACCCCGTCTCGCCCACACCTGAGACTTGCAGGGCCGAGACCGCTGATCGCCGCAGGTCGACATCGCCAAACAGATCCGCCGCATGCACGGCCCAGCCCGCGCGGCTGGCCGATTCCGCGCAGGCCCGGACGCTCGCTCCCACGATGACGACATCCGGGCGAGCCTCGCCGCGCGGCGGTCGCATCAAGGGATCGTTTCGTGCCATGGAAGACAGGCTACCGTGCTGCTCCGGTTGTTGGAAAACTCGGTCGTGGTATTCTGACCGCCCAGGTCTTGGATTGCAGCGAGTTTGGTTTGTGAGTGCTTTTTTCGAGATCTGTTTTTTCGTTTGTGTCATCTCCGGAGAAGTCGTCTATGTCGATGTTCATTGGCGAAGCGTTGAGCGGCGAGGGCAATGAGATTGCCCACATCGATCTTCTGATTGGCAGCAAGGACGGCCCCGTGGGTGTCGCCTTCGCCAATGCACTGGCCCGTCAGAGCGAGGGTCACTCGAATCTGCTCGCCGTGCTGACCCCGAATCTGGCTGTCAAGCCGGCGACCGTGATGATCACGAAGGTCACGATCAAGGGCGCGAAGCAGGCCGTGCAGATGTTCGGACCGGCACAGGCCGCGGTCGCGAAGGCCGTGGCCGACAGCGTAGCCTCGGGCGTCATCCCGAAGAGCGATGCGGAAAACCTCGTCATCGTCTGCGGTGTGTTCATCCACTGGCTCGCCGCCGACGACAAGAAGATCTACGAGTACAACTACAAGGCCACGGTCGATGCGATCGCAAACGCCATGAAGGGCAAGCCGACCGTCGATGAGATGATCGCCGGCAAGGATGCGGCGGCCCATCCGTTCCGCGGATTTTGATGTTTGCGGTGGCGGGGGCCATCTCCGGCCCCCGCCACCGCACTCCTTCGCCGGCTCGGAGGCGACTCATGCCCAAGAAGGTGCTCATCCAACTCGACTGCGATCCGCAGCCGAGCACGTTCGATGCGATCGTCGCCGTCGATGCAGGAGCCGATACGATCCTGCGCCATGGTGGCGTAACGGTCGACACCGTGGCGCCGCTCGTACACGGCGGGATGTTCACGCGTGGCGGAGCGGATCTGGCCTCCACGGCGGTTTTTGTTGGCGGCTCCGACGTGGCCGCGGCCGATGCGGTCGCGGCCCGCGTGCGAGCGACGTTTTTCGGGCCGGTGCGACTGGGGGTGTTGGTCGATCCCTCGGGCGCCAACACCACCGCGAGCGCCGCCGTCGTCGCCGCGGGGCGTCACGTCACGCTTGCCCCCGGCGACGCCAGGGCATGCCGTGCGGTGGTGCTCGGAGGCACGGGGCCGGTGGGCCAGCGTGTGGCCCGGCTCTTGGCCCGCAAGGGGGTGCATGTCACCGTCGCCTCGCGGTCGCGATCGCGGGCAGAGGCGATCGTGGCCCGGATCATCGCAGAGACACAGGTGCCGGCGTCACGGCTCGAGGGCGTGGAACATCACGGTGCCGTCCTGCCCGGGTCTGCATCCGGCCGGCTGATCGCCCAGGCGGATATCATCATCGCCGCCGGCGCGGCGGGAGTGAGTCTGCTCGACGCGGCTGGGCGAGCGCTCGCGACGTCGGCTCGCGTGCTCATCGACTTGAACGCCGTGCCGCCGGCCGGTATCGAAGGCATCGTCGCCGGCGACAAGGCTCGCGTCGATGGGACGTCGGTCGTCTACGGCCCGCTGGGTGTGGGGGGCACGAAGCTGAAGATCCACAAGGCGGCGATCGCCCGGATCTTCACGGCGAACGACGCCTTTCTCGACGCGGAACAACTGCTCGTGATCGGTGAACACCTCGAAGCCGCCACGTGACGATGCCACTCCTATGACAGGTCACTGAGATCGTCCACCGGTCGCCCGCCGTAGGTGGCGGCCGTCATCTGGCGGAACGGGCCAACAGCGCCGCCGCCGGCCGCGGCAGCCGAGGAGTCGGTTCATGGGATCACGAGGCGTCGGCGTTGGTCGCGGAGGCGTGAGGATGGACGACCGCCTCGTCGCTGCTGATTCGACCGAGCAGGGCGGCGGGGATCCGGCAGTGGACGACGACGCGATCGGGGGTGAACCGTCGCGAGAGCACCTCCCCATGACGGCCGATCCAGGCGAGGAGGCGGCCGTTGCCCGGATCGGTCTCGACGTCGACGTCGCGGAATCCGCGACCGAGACAGTCGCTCGTCGCGCGGGCGAGGGTGGCCACGCCCTCACCGGACCGTGCCGAGATGGCGAGGGCATGAGGGTATCTCGCCAGCAGGCGATCGCGTGCCACCCGTTCGGGGATCGCGTCGATCTTGTTGAGCACGAGCAGCGTGTCTTTCTCGTCGACGCCCAACTCCTCGAGCACGCCGCGGACGGCCGCAATCTGGGCATCGACCAGCGGACTCGAGGCGTCGGCCACGTGGAGCAGGAGATCGGCCCGCCGCGTTTCCTCGAGCGTCGCCTTGAAGCTCGCGATCAGGCGGTGCGGCAGGTCGCGAATGAAGCCGACCGTGTCGCTGAGCAGCACGGGCCCCCAGCCGGGAAGCCGCCAGCGCCGCGTGCGGGTGTCGAGGGTGGCGAAGAGCTTGTCCTCGGCGAGTTCGTCGGCTCCGGTGAGCGTGTTGAGGAGCGTGCTCTTGCCGGCATTGGTATAGCCGACGAGCGACACCGTCATGTGATCGTGCCTCGCCGCCACCTGCCGTTCGCGGCGGCCGTGGATCTCGGCGAGCTCGGTCTTGAGATCGTGGATCCGCTTCTCCACGAGACGACGGTCCACCTCGAGCTGCTTTTCACCAGGGCCGCGCATGCCGATGCCCATCTTGAGCCGGGAGAGATGCGTCCACATCCGCTTCAGCCGGGGCAGGGAGTATTCCAGCTGCGCGAGCTCCACCGCGAGGCGGGCCTCGTAAGTGCGGGCCCGGGCGGCGAAGATGTCGAGGATCACCTCCGACCGGTCAAGCACCTTGGTCTCGAGCGCCTGCTCCAGGTTGCGGGTTTGGGCCGGGGAGAGGTCGTTGTCGAAGATCACGACGTCGGCATCATGGTGCTCGACGACGGCGGCGAGCTCGGCGACCTTTCCCTTGCCGAGGTAGGTCGTCTGGTCGGGTCGATCGCGGCGTTGCGTGAGCTCGGCGACCACGGTCGTGCCCGCCGTGGCGGCAAGCCCGCCGAGTTCATCCAGCGGATGTTCCGGATCGACCGGCGGCTCGAGAAACACTCCGACGAGCACGGCTCGCTCGCCCTGTCCGCCTCCCTTTCGTTCCCGTTCCTTCATTCGTCCTCCTCGGATGGTTCATCGCCCGCCGCCAACTGACGGCAACTCTCCCAGCGGCGGGTGTCGAGCAGTCCGTCGGCGACGGCGTCCTTGACGGCGCAGCCTGCTTCGTGATCGTGGGTGCAGTCGGGGAAGCGGCAGAGATTGGCGATCGACCGCAGGTCACGGAAGGCGCTGGGCACCTCGGCCGCCACCAGTTGCCAGGGCTGAAACTGCCGCACACCGGGCGTGTCGACGAAGTAGCCGTGGAAGCGATGGGGCACCAGTCGCGCGGTGGTGGTCGTATGGCGCCCCTTTTGATTGTCGCGGCTGACATCGGCGATGTGCAGCCGGAGGTCGGGATCGACCGCATTGAGGAGCGATGACTTGCCGACGCCGCTCTGCCCCACCACCGCCGTCACCCGCCCGGGAAGCTCCGCGGCCAGCCGATCGATGCCCAGGCCCGTGACCGTCGAGCAGAGAATCACCGGATACCCCATGCGGGCGAACACGCCGGCGAGCGGCACGAGCGCCGCCGGCGGGGTGAGATCGACCTTCGTGATGCAGATGATCGGGCGGATGCCTGCCGACTCGGCCGCGACGAGCAGCCGGTCGATGAGCCCGGGCTTGAGATTCGGCATCGTGGCACTTCCCACGATGACGAGCTGATCCACGTTGGCGACGATCACGTGCCGGCGGCCGCGGCTGTCACGCGAGAGCGAGGTTCGCCGGGGCTCGATCGATTCGATCGCGGCCTCGACGCCGACTCGCACCCAGTCGCCGGCGGCAAGCGGATGCCGCTGGTCGGTCGCGACGCTGCGGAGCAAGCGCCGCAGCGTGCAGCGAGTCTCACGGCCATCATCCGTGCGCACGACACTCTCGAGGCCATGCACATGGAGCACCTGTCCCCGCCAGGTCGCTGCGGCAAGGGGCTCGACACCCAGCCCGTCGGCCTGATCATCGGCGGCTCGATCGGCGACCACGGTCCGCTTGCGGGTCAGCTCACCTTTGCCGGAGATTCGTTCGGACGTGGCATGATCGCCGGCGGCGTCCAGATCGCCACCGAGCCTCCGGGTCAGGTCTCCGCTGCGGCGGCGCGTCGAACGGTTCTTGCGAAACTCGACGCGCAGCTTGCGGGGTTTGGCCATGCAGTTCGGTGGCGATCAGGTCGAGGGATGGCGGGGCTTGGCGGGTGGCGTGGCCCCGGTCGGGCCGGTCGACCGTCGGTGTTCGAGCCCAGCCGATTCGAGGAGCGAGCGGCCGAAAATGCTTTCCGCCACGGTCTTCTCCTCGACCGGCGCCGCGGCGCCAAGCCGGGATGGCTCGTAGGCGATCTCGTAGTCGTGCTTGGCGATCGAGATCGTGTCGCCAGGCTGCAGTCGCTGTTCGGTGACCCGGGTGCCGTTGACCTTGATTCCGTTGCTGCTTCGCAGGTCGGTCACGGTCCAATAGCCGTCCACGAGCGTGAGTTCACAATGGCTGCCCGAGACATTCGGAAAGCGAAGCACAATGTCGGCGCTCTCCCGCCGGCCGACCGTGAGCGTCGGCTTGAGGAGCGGAATGGGATCGCCACCGCCAATCGGAAGAAGCTCACCGTAGATCAACAACGCACCTGTCGCGGTTTTCCTGGAGCGGGGCTCGTACAAGCCCCTGGAATCGAGGGTACGGCGACGGTTTCGCGTGGTCAAGGCGGCGGTCGGCTTCCGCCTGCGATACAATCCAGGGAGAAGCGACTGGAGCGGACCGGGTGATCGCCGGCCGCGGTTCGTCGGCCGGCCTCCGCCGGCACGGCGGCCGTGGCGGGAGGAAAGTCCGGGCTCCGCAGGGCACGATGGTGGGTAACGCCCACCGGCCGTGAGGTCAGGGACAGTGCCACAGAAAGCAAACCGCCGGCGGGGCTCGTCTCCGTCGGTAAGGGTGAAACGGTGAGGTAAGAGCTCACCAGCAGGCCGGGTGACCGGTCTGGCTCGGCAAACCCCATCGGGAGCAAGGCCAAGCAGGAAGAAGATCGTCGCCGTGCCTTCGGGCGCGGCCGGCGGCGCGAGGCGGCCCGTCTCGCACCCGCTTCCGGGTCGGCTGCTCGAGGCCCCGGGCAACCGGGGTCCTAGAGAAATGGTCGCCGGCCGCCGCGTTCGCGCGGCGGACACAGAACCCGGCTTACAGGTCCGCTCCAGTTCGCTTCGCCATCCGGGGGGCTGCGGCCGCCGTGTCGTGAGCGGCCTCGGCCCGCTTCCCCGCCATGTCCCGTCGTTCCTGCTCGTCGAGCAGTTTCATCAACTTCGAGATGCACAGCGTGTTGACGCTGACCCGCATCTCATCCGCCTCGCTTTTCAGCGTCTCGTGGAGCGACCGTGGCATCCGCACGGTGACGACCCGCTGGGCTTCTCGCGCCGACGCTTGGTCGCTTTGCCTGGCTCGGAGCCCATCGAGCATTTCGCGGATCCGGGCATACTGCGGCGAGCACTCAAACCGCATCAGGGCTTCGGGATCGGAGAACGTGCGGCGAACGATGCCCTCGACTCCCAGCACCTCCCGAAAAAAGACGACCCACTCCGGGTTCATCGCATGAAGCCGCTCGGCGACCTGCAGCACCGCGGTGGCCGCATGGTTGTCACTCTGGGGCAGGCGGGCGGCTTTGGTCGTCATGACTGAAGTCCTTCGCTGGAGAGGGCCTGGGGCATCGAGGGTGGCGGTGCGTGCCGTACCGCCGTCCCGACCCAGCGATCCACAGGGATTCCGGGCCGTGACAATCCACTCTGCCAGCGAAGTCAAGCGCAGGCACGAAGTGCTTGCACAGCAACGACTTGCATCGATCCGAAGAGGCGTGGCTTCTTTTCGGGCATTGCTGCCTTGCATTGCGGCAGCTGCGTGACTGCCTAACGCTTAGGCAGTGGCCTTGAGTCGCATTTCCCAAATGTCCGGGTTGAAGCGGCTGGAAAAAACAGGCTCACGTCGGGTGTTCGGCCGGTCGAAGACGTGCCGCGTCTTCGATGGCGGCGGCCACCGCCGCGGCCAGGTCGGTGGCTTCGACCGCCTGGAGGCCCCGCCATCCCGGGACGGCGTTGACCTCCAGGACGAGGACTCGTCCATCTCCCGTTGGGAGCAGGTCGACGCCGGCAATCTCGGCACCGACCGCCGCGGCAGCGCGAACGGCCAAGTCGATCCAGTCCTGAGGGGTCGCGAAGGCCTCCGGTCTGCCCCCCTGGGAGACGTTGGTTCGCCAGTCGCCAGAGGCGGCCACCCGCTTCATGGAGAAGACGCGTTTCCCCATCACCAGCACCCTGACATCCCAGCCTGCATGCGGAATGAACTCTTGGAGGTAGCCGACCCTGCCGTTCGCCGGGATGGCCGCCAGGACATCGGCCTCGGTACGGAGCCGAACCAGGCCCCGGCCGCGGGAGCCAAAGATCGGTTTGACGATGCAGTCGTGCCCCAGATCCGCCCAGGCCTGCACGGCCGCAGCGGCATCCTGCACGACGATCGTGCGGGGCACCGGGATGCCGTGGTCGGCCAGCACCGCCAGCGACAGGTATTTGTCGATCGCGATCTCGAGGGCACGGGGGCGATTGATCACCGGCACGCCCCGGGCGGCGAGCTGGCCGAGCGCGTCCATCCGAAAGATCACCTCCTCGAGCCGCTCCGGCGCCGTGGTGACGCCGGGCATCCCGCGGACGACGATCGCATCCGCCGCAGCGACTTCCGGCGGGCCGAAACGGTGTTTGCCAGCCCGAATCTCCGCGGAGAGCTCCGACCACCGGGTGACGGCCACGTCGTGGCCTCGTTGGACGAGCGCCGCGGTGAGCCGTTCAACGTGCCAGCCCCCCCGCTCGCCGAGCACCGTGATTCGCATCGGCATCACGATCCCGGCGTTGTGGCGGCGGCCGCCGGGCCAGCGAACGAACGGGCGACGAGATCGGCCGCGAGCCGGCCGAATCGATGCCGCCGGCCGGTATCGAGGTTGACGAACTCGACCACAGCCGGCGCGAAAAGGGCGGGGTCGATCGCGTAGAAGTCGCGGCCCGCCTTCTCGAAGACCGCCGCGAACGGCTCGCCATGGGACGGTGAATCGCCGCTGATGCTTCGCGGTCCGATCGCCGTGAGGCTGGCGTCGTCTCCGGTGACCTCCAGTGTCACGAACCCACCGTAGAGAATCGCGTCGTTCGTGCGGCCGATGGCGACGAGATCGTCGGAGGGAATCGGCGGCAACGGGGCGACCCCCCGCCCGCGAACGATTCGCGTGAGGTCGAAGTCCACCTCGTGGAGTTTGTGAAGCGCGGTTTCGAGCGATCTCGCCACCACCTGCAGGCTTCCGGCGATGCTCGCCGTGCGCGCGGCGAGCAGCACCAGCTTCTCGGGCTCGACGCCCGCGGCCGCCGCAAGGGACGAGCAGACATCCACCGGAGGCAGCGCGGACGTTTCCAGGAGCCCCACGGCGACCGCGGGGCTTTCTCGGAAGCCGATGACGTCGTAGAGATCCTCCCGGCCGATCGCCGCGCGGATCGGTCCGCTTGCCATCGCGAAGAAGTCGCTCGTGGCGATCTTCCACCCGGCGTATTGCGCCGCGAGGCAGGCGGCGACAGGACTTTCGCTGGCGACGGTGACCACCGGCCACGGGCATGCATCCCACAGGCCGGCGTAGGCGGCGGCGGCCGCAGCCGGGGGCATGAGTGACACGTCGCCGAGGCCGGCGAGCGCCGCATGGGCCATCAGCAGGCCAGCCTCGGTGCCGCCCGGCTCCCGCACCCCGCAGTCGAGCAGCCGCACGCCCGCCCGCTCGTGGCATGCCGAACCGATCTCGGCTGCACGGTCAAGAAGCGGCCACACGAGCCGGTGTGATGTTTCGTTCATGCGAGTTTTCGTTTCAGGACATGCCCAGGATGCCCTCGGTCGATCATAATGCGGTGGCAGTCCGCGGGCGGCAACGAGGTGCCGTGAACCCCGGCGATCTGCCGCAAACTCCATGACTCACGGGAATCACCTGCCGTGCCAAGCCTGACGGTCGAAAACTACGTGAAGACGATCGAGCAGATTGCCTGCAGCCAGGGGGGGCAGCCCGCGACCACCGGCCAGATCGCCGCCGCGCTCGGTGTCTCGCCGGGTACCGTCACCAGCATGCTGAAGACGCTCGACGCCGCGCGGCTGGCGACGCATCGACCCTACGAGGGCGTGGCGCTGACGCGGGCCGGCCGCGGGCTGGCGCTGCGGGTCATTCGGCGGCATCGGCTGATCGAGCTGTTTTTACTGAAGACGCTCGACATGAGCTGGGACGAGGTGCATGACGAGGCCGAGCATCTCGAGCATGCGGTGAGCGATCTGCTCGTCGAGCGGATCGACGCCTATCTCGGGCGGCCCGATGTGGATCCCCACGGCGACCCAATTCCGCGGGCCGACGCCGTCTCGCTGCCGCCCGCGGACGAGGGTCTGATGAAGTCGCTCGCCGAGTGCGGGGCCGGCGTCGAATTTCGGCTCGCGCGGGTGCTCGACCAGTCGTCCGAGTTTCTCAGGTATCTCACCGACTGCGGCCTGTCGCTCGGCGCCGTCGGTGCCGTCGAGAGCAATCCGGACGGCGCCGGATTGATG
The DNA here is from genome assembly GCA_032117045.1 of Pirellulales bacterium. Classification (GTDB taxonomy): domain Bacteria; phylum Planctomycetota; class Planctomycetia; order Pirellulales; family UBA1268; genus QWPN01. The sequence goes on from JAUMAF010000050.1 coordinate 19,955, forward strand.
CGCATCCGCATCGGCGACCGCGGTCTCTCGATCGCCATCGATGCCGCCGGCAAACTCCTCGTCGCCGAGGGCTAAGTCTGCGTCTGCCACACGGCCGACTGTCCGAGGCATTCGTCGACCGAGATGCGGAGGATGCCCGGGAGGCCGCTGCCCCGCGCTGCCAAGGCCGATTTCAGTTCCGTGCCGATCCAGCGGGCGATCCATTCGGCGGTCGTGTTGGCCGCCGGCAGAAGCAGACACTCATCGGCCGGAAAGACCCAGCGGCGGCGGCCCTTGAAGACGACGGTGGTCTCGGCGTGTCCGTGCGGTCCATCGGCCGTGGTCACTGTCAGCCAGCGATTCTCGGTGGGCAGCAGCATCGTGTGATCGAGCCGTCCCAGAATCGCGGTGACGGCGTCGCGGAGTGCGATGAAGTCGACGACCATGCCATGGGCGTCGGGCAGCCCCTCGACGTCGATGCCGACGGTCCAGTTGTGGCCGTGAACAGGCTCGCATACGTCGTCCGAAAGCGTGATGAAGTGTCCAGCGGAAAACACGTGGACAGCCTTGCGAAGTTGCACCTCGTAGGTCTCGTTCATGGCAGGTCCTTCGCGGCCGGGAGAGGGGAACTTTCGATACCAAGGAACGGTCGGAGGCGACCGGCCTGGAGCAGAATATAGAGGGCGGCGGCCACCAGGTCGGCGGTGGTGCCAGGGTTGAGGCGACGCGGCGATCGGAGATGACGGTCGAAGGCACCGAGGGCTTCGGGCCAGTCCGCGTCGCGCGTGGCGAGCAGCCCAGCCGCCCGCGCCGCAACATCGGCGGCGGTTTCGGCGCCGTGCCGCCTGGCAATCAGCGAATCGGGGCTGCGGGCCAACTGCTGCACGTGGCAGCGGACGATCGCGTCAAGCAGCGGCGTGCCCGCTTCCAGGGAGGCCGTGAGGTCGGCCACCGGTCCCGCAAACAGCGGTTCGTAGCCCTCGGCCCAGAGTCGCGCGATCTGGTCGCGGTCGGCGGCGACCGCCATCGCGGCACGGATGTCGTCCGGGGGCGGGCCGGCGACATCCCAGCGGTCCACGGTGCCCATGCCTCCTGGCCGAGCGATGGCGATCGCCCGGTAGATCTCGGCCGCATCGGCGGGGTCGAGCCGAGAGAGGATGTCATCGACAGCGGCTGCAGTCAGGCCGGCGCCAGCGGGCACCGCAGCCAGCGGGGCGATCAACAGGACGATGCCAAGGTTGGTGTTGGTGCCCGTCGCCGCTCGCGCGGCTTCGACGGCCGTGCGGATCGAAAGCCCGAGCGGCTCGTTCGCCGTCCGATCGACCGCGGGGGCGACGGCGATCGCGGCGGTGACAAGGTCATCGTAGGTCAGGTCGGTAAACGCCGACGCCGGATGCACGTTGCCGGGCTTCGGGGCCGTGGCCTCGAGGATGCTGGCGGCGGCGGCACACCAGCCACGGCTCCACGCGGGGCAAGGGATGGCCGCGACGGCCGCATGCCATGGTGAAAGTCCGGTTGTAGTGAATGAAGCGGAAATGTGAGCGACTCGTGAGGACCGATTGCCATCCGAACGGCCAGCCTTCAAGGGTACACTGACTCCAGTGAGAGAGACCACGATCAGCACACGATGGCAGGCATGACGATGGCGAGCGATGGTGCGACGAGCACGACCCTGGGCCCCGAGTGTTTCATCAACCGGGAGCTGAGTTGGCTCGACTTCAATCAACGGGTGCTCGAGGAGGCGGAAAACCCCGAGAATCCGCTGATGGAGCGGCTCAAGTTTCTTGCCATCTTCAGTTCGAACCTCGACGAGTTCTTCATGATCCGAGTGTCGGGGCTGCGGGAGCAGGCCTTCGGCGAGAGCGCCCCCCAGGATTACTCCCCCGACGGCATGCCGGCCACGGCGCAACTCAAGGCCATCGCCTGCCGAACCCAGGATCTCGTCGCCCGGCAATATCGCTGTCTCCGGGAGAGCATCGGTCCGGCGATGGCCGCCGAGGGCTTCCAACTCCTGAGGTACGATGCGCTCGAGGGCGGCCAGCGGGAGCAGATCGACCGGTTCTTTCGCCAGCGTGCCCTGCCGATCCTCACCCCCATGGCGGTCGATCCCGCCCATCCGTCGCCCCGGTATCACAATCGTGGACTCTATCTCGGCGTGATGCTCAACCGCACCGAGGGGCTCGGCCCGAAGCGGCTGTTCGCCGTGGTGCAGGTGCCGCAGGTGCTGCCGCGGATTGTGATGCTTTCCGGGGGCGATCCGGGGAGGTTTCAGTTCGTGCTGCTCGAAGACATCGTCTCCGCCCGGCTGCCGGAACTCTTCGGCGGCTTCGAGGTCGAGTCGTGGACCGCCTTCCGCATCACCCGAGACAGTGACGTCGATCTCCTCGAGCAGGAGTCGGACGACATGCTCAAGTTGATCGAGGATCGCATCAAGGCCCGACAGCGTGGCCAGGCCGTGCGGATCGAGATCGCCGCGAAGGCCGATGACAGCCTCGCCCAAATGATCATCGATGAGGAGGGGCTTCAGGGCGCCGCCCGCGGACAGTGCGACGAGTACAGCGAGGTCTATCGTATCGATGGGCCGCTCGATCTGACGTCGCTCTGGGAACTCCACAAGCTGCCCGGCTTCGAGCGGCTGCACGACAAACCCTTCACGCCGCGGATGCCTCGCGGCCTCGAACGCCGCAGCCCCGACATCTTCGCGGCGATCGCCCAGCGGGACATCCTTCTCCATCATCCATATGACTCGTTTGACCCCGTGGTCGAGTTCGTCACCACGGCGGCCGCCGATCCGCGGGTGTTGGCCATCAAGCAGACGCTTTACCGCACAAGTGGCGATTCACCGATCTCGCGGGCGTTGATGGCCGCCGCCGAAACGGGCAAGCACGTCACCGCGTTGGTGGAGCTCAAGGCGCGTTTTGACGAGGCCAACAACGTGAGCTGGGCGCGGCTGATGGAACGGGCCGGCGTGCATGTCGTGTTCGGCTTTCTCGACCTCAAGACCCACTGCAAGGTGTCGATGGTGGTGCGGCAGGAAGGGCAGGGACTGAAACGCTATGTGCACCTCGGAACCGGCAACTACAACCCGACCACCGCCCTCTCCTACACCGATCTGGGACTGTTCACGGCCGACGAGGCGATCGCCGAGGATGCCTCGGCCCTGTTCAATCTGCTGACGGGCTATTCCCAGGGGCATGCCTGGCAGCGGTTGATCGTCGCCCCCAATGACCTGCATCGCCGCACGATCGAACTGATCGACGAACAGGCGCAGCGGGCGCGGGAAGGCCGGCCCGCGCGGATCTTTGCGAAGCTCAACGCCCTGTCTGACCACCGCGTGATCGAGTCGCTCTACCAGGCCAGTCAGGCCGGCGTCCCGATCGACATCGTGGCCCGCGGTATCTGCTGCCTGCGTCCCGGCGTGCCGGGCTTGAGCGAGACGATCCGAGTGCGGAGCATCATCGACCGATTTCTCGAGCACAGCCGCGTCTATGTCTTCGGTCCCGACGAGGATGCCAAAGTCTTTCTATCAAGCGCCGACTGGATGCCGCGAAACTTCTTCCGTCGCGTGGAAGTGATGTTTCCGGTACTCCAGCCGGACCTGGCCGGACGTATTCTGCGGGACGTGGTGCCCGTCTACCTGGCCGACAACACGCGGACGCGGCAACTCGGTGCCGACGGCGTGTTTCGCCTGCTGGCGCCGGCCGAGGGCCAGCCGGCCCATCGCTGCCAGTACGAGTTCCTGGAACAGCGGCCGGCGCCGACGGGCGACCATGCCGAGGCCGCCGCGACATAGCACCCGCTGCAACCCTCGGGCTTCGATGCCCGTGGTGCGGCCCGCCCTGCGACATGGCTTGAGGGGCACCGCCTCCGTTCCTAAAATCCATCGCTTCCCGGCCGCACCCGCGCGAGAGACACCATTCGATGGCGGAGGATCACTACCAGACGCTCGGCGTGCCCCGAACCGCCTCGGCCGAGGATATTCGGAAGGCGTATCGGGAACTGGCACGCAAGTATCATCCCGATCTCCATCCCGACGACGATTCGGCGAAGGAGAAGTTCAAAAAAGTCCAGGCCGCCTTCGACGTGCTCAACGAGCCGAGCAAGCGGGAGATGTATGACCGCTACGGGAGTTCGTTCGAGGGTGTCGGCGCCGGCGAGCAGCGTGGCTGGGGCGGGGGGCCGTTTCCGGGAGCGGGTGGTTTTCCCGGGGGAGCCGGAGGCGGCAGTGAGATCGACCTCGAGAGCCTCTTCGGTGGCGGCGGCTTCGAGAACATCTTCGGCGGGGGCGGGCGAGCGCGATCGGGCGGCGGCCGGCGCCGTCGCGCCGCGCAGGCGCCGGGCGAAGACGTTTCGGCCCGGATGCAGATTCCCTTCACGCTCGCGATCGACGGCGGTAAGGCGGACGTGCAGGTCGACCGCGGCAGCGGAAAGACCGAGACGATCAGCGTGTCGATTCCGCAGGGGCTGCCCGATGGCGCCCGCATGAGGCTTCGCGGTCAGGGCTTGCCCGGCACGGGTGGGGCGCCGGCCGGCGACCTGCTGCTCGAGGTCGGCATCGATTCCCATCCCGCCTTTCGCCGCGACGGCGACACGCTCGAGGTAACGCTGCCGATCTCGCTCGCCGAGGCGATCGAGGGGGCGAAGGTCGATGTGCCGACCCCGTGGGGCACGATCTCGCTCAAGGTCCCTCCGCGAACCAACGGGGGCCGCAAGCTTCGCGCGGCGGGGATGGGCGTGCGGCATGCGAACGGCTCGAAGGGCGACCTGATCGCCGAGGTGCAGATCGTGCTGCCGGACGCGGCCGACGCCGCCGTGATCGAGCAGTTACTCGACGCCGCCAAGGCGGCCCAAACGTCGGCCGCGACGGCTCCACGGGCGCAGTTGCGGTGGTGAGCGGCGACAAACCCACGTTTCCGCGGCGGATGCGGCTGCTCAAGCCGGCCGACTTTTCCCGTGTCTACGACTGCCGGCAGTCCGCTGCGGCGGGGCCGCTCGTGCTTTATGCCGCGGCCAACGCGACGGACACAGCGGCGATCCGACTCGGCCTGTCGGTGTCGCGGCGGATTGGCAATGCCGTCGTCCGCAACCGCTGGAAACGCCGGCTTCGCGAGACCTTTCGCGTGGTCCGCCCGGGCCTGCCTGTGGGCAACGACTTCATTCTCGTGGTGCGGTCGGGCGAACCGCCATCGGGTGCCGAAGCCACCGAACGGCTCGGGAACACGATCGCGTCGCTGGCGATGCGGGTGGTCGGCCGCCGGGGCTATGCCGACGCACGGCCGGTGCCCCGCGAGGTCGCGGCTGCAAGGCCGAGGCGGAGGCGGTAGATGACACCGGCGAGCGGCGGGTGGTGTCGCGCGGTTGGGAAGCTCTGCGATCGGGCCGCTTCCGCGGTGCTCATCGCCGGAGTGCTCGTCTACAAGTGCACGCTGAGTCCGCTGCTGGGCCGCCACTGCCGGTTTCAGCCGACGTGCAGCACCTACTTCCGCCAGGCGGTCGAAAAGCATGGGGCGATCCGCGGCGCGGCCCGGGGCCTGGCGAGGATCTGCCGCTGTCATCCCTGGAATCCCGGTGGCTACGATCCGCCCTGACGAGGCGTCGAATCACCGAAGGCTGATTCCGCCGAAGTCGCTCGCTGAGCGGCCAGATCTCAAACGAGGGCGGCGAGCACCCGGGCATTGGCGTCCGGGAATGAGCAGGCCGGCAACTCGCGGATCGGAATCCATTGAAACGGGCGCCGGGGTTCGGCCAACCTGTCGACGGGAGTGGCGGTGAAGAACAGGATCTCGAGCGGGCCGCGGAGCGTCTTTCCGGTGGCTCGATCGAGCAGCGGTCCGACCCGCACGCTGACGCCCGCTTCCTCGAGACATTCCCGCGCCGCCGCCGTCTCCGGCGACTCGCCAGCCTCGACCTTGCCTCCCGGAAACTCGTGCAGGCCCGCGGCGTCGAGGGCATCGCTCGCGCGGCGGCCGACGAGCACACAGCCGTCCTGGACGACCACCGCCACGGCGATCGTCGTGACGTCGCTCACTCCGCCTGCTTCGGCACGAGATCGAGCAGCCTGCCCGGCGAACCCATGATGTTGTAGCCCGCATCGACGTGGAGGATCTCGCCGGTGATGCCCTGCGACTCTCGCGACAGGAGCCAGGCGCCCGCCTTGCCGACTTCGTCGTGGGTGATGTTGCGGCCCATGGGCGACATGTGCTGGTAGAGGCCGAGCATGTCGTCCACGCCGGCGCCGCGGCCGGCGAGCGTGCGGAGCGGGCCGGCGCTCACCGCATTGACGCGGACACCGGCGGGCCCGAGGTCAAACGCCATGTACCGCATGCAGGTGTCGAGCGTGGCCTTGCAGACGCCCATGATGTTGTAGCCGGGCACCACCTTCTCGCCGCCGAAATAGGTGAGCGTGAGGAGCGAGGAATCCTTGGAGAGGAAGCTGCGGGAGAGGCGGCCGACGGCGAGCAGGCTGTAGGCGCTGGTCTCCATCGCGATGCGGAAGCCCTCGCGGCTGCAGTTGGTCGTTTCGCCCTTGAGATCATCGAGAGGCGCGTAGGCGATCGAGTGCAGCAGGAAATCGATCGTGCCGAACTCCTGCTTGGCCCGGTCCATGACTGAGGCGATCTGCTCGTCGCTCGAGACGTCCATGGGCACGAGAAACTTCGCATTGGGCTCGGGGTCGGTGAGCTGCGAGACACGGCGACGATTGCGTTGCCGCTCGTCGTCGGGGCGGTCGGGAAGGTGCGTGAAGCCGATCTGCCCCCCCTCCGTGAGGATCTCCTTCGCGATCGACCAGGCGATCGAGTGGTCGTTGGCCACGCCGAGCACGAGCCCCTTCATTCCATCGAACCTGCCCATCGAGTCGTCTCCGGAGGCTTTCTGCAAAGGCGATCGACCCTGGCGGCGGCACCGCCCGGGCGATCGGGAGCGCGAAATGTAGCCGGTGGCGGCGGATCCCTGCAACGCGGCGTGGTTTCATGCCACACCGCCGCGGCGGGGCCGACCCTTGTCGCGATCGACGGCGATGGGTAGAAAAGAAAGTCGACCGCCTCGTTAGCTCAATTGGTCAGAG